>CAZTGH010000029.1:0-24333 GCA_964612985.1 uncultured Pirellulales bacterium | reverse complement strand
CCGCCACCCCAAACGCTGCCGGCGATCAAGGACACAGCCAGAAGACCCCACATTGCCGGGTAGACACTAATTCTTCCGATCCGATGAAGCTCGTTCATAATCACGCATCCCAATGATGTCAGAGTGAAAGTCGGGGCCTGTACGGGTCCTCGTAGAGACCAATCTTGTCAAAAGGAATCGGGGCGAATCCGGGGACGGAGACGCTGTAGCTCTTGGGGTCCAGGGAGACGGCCGCAGCATCTTCCACAATCGTGTTGTCCACCGTCTCCACCGTCCGCTCACTCAGGCCGTCGAGCCAGTCGATGGCCTTGCCGGGACCCACAATCACATTGTTGGCCAGCCTGTTATATTTCGCCTTAGCCGGTTCGTCCCTCAGGATCTCCGCCAGGTGAGGGTAACGGGTGCTATAGGGCGGCCGGTCGTAGGAAACTTCTTTGAGGCCGTTCATCAGGAAGGGATCGCGGCCGTCAAACCAGAAGCTCGCCCAGCCGGTTCCGCGCGCATCGACATGAATCGCGGGGTTGCAGCCGATGAAGAGGTTATTGGCGATGGTGTTGTCCCGGCCACCACCGATCATCGCGGCGCGCCCGGCGCGATCGAAGATATTGCCGTTAATGGTCGTCCCACAGAAACAGTCGTCGAGGTAGACCGCCATCACATCGACGAAGCCGTCCCTGGCGGTCAGCGTGGGGCCGATGTCGTGGAAGTAGTTGTGCCGGATCATAGTACCACGCATGGTGAGGTTGCGACCCATGTAGATCGCACCCGCATCGCCGGTCTGGGTACAGACCCGGTAGATCTCGTTATAGGCGATCTCGTGGTCGTTACCCCCCATCAGGACCGCGTTGTGCGGGCCATCGTGGAGCCGATTGTGCAATGCCTTGTTGCCCACCCCATGGATGCCAATCGCCGGGCGGTAAGTGCGACACAAGCGGCTGTGGTGGTGAATGTCGCAGTTCTCGACCACGTGTCCGCCGGGTGTCAGGGTCGTGCGGTCGCCGCCGGTCATGGAGACGCCGCTCTCGCCCAGGTCGAACAGATCGCAGCTCACGATCCTGTGATGCTTGCCACCATTGACCTCGATACCGTTCGTACCAAGGCCGCGCAAGGTGCAACCGGCCACCGTGATATCGCTGCCTTCCGTGATCTGAATCCCCTCGCCGCGGGAGCAGGCCAGGGTCAGGCATTCCAGCGAGAGATTGTGGGCCTCGCTCACGGTGATCAAGGGCGCTTCGAGTGTCGAAAGGACCGTCTCACCGGGGCCCGGTAACCAGGCATAGAGCGTGCCGGTCTTGCGGTCCAGCCAGTACTCGCCGGGTGAGTCCAACTCTTCGATCAGATTCAGCGCGTAGAAGCGTTTGCCTGCCTTGTAGCCGTACACACCGTGAGGCGCCTCGGTCGTCAGAGTCTGTGACGTCGTATCGATGGAGATTACCTTCTCATATGAATCGGCCCAGTCATAGGTCCAGTAGCCATGCACCCAGAGCTCGTCGGCCTCGACCCAGCGGACAAGACGCTCGGGCTCGACCTTGATCCCGAACGTGCTCTTGCCACCTGATACGAGGGTACTCCACTCGTTGCCGTTGGGCCAGCGTGCGAGGGTCTGTGGAACACCGTCGAGGAAGAGTTCCGGCGGCGAAGGCGATGTACTGATGCCGAAACCCCGGCGACGCAGAGTCGCGAAATCGTCGCTCAGTTTCACCTCCATGACCTTGCCACGCGCGCTTTCGGGCAGGCGCGAATCCGTGGAGGGCATCCAGCCGGTGACGATCCTGCCACCGAGCAGCCGCGCTCCGGGTTCACCGCGGATCGTGAGGCCGGAATCGCGATGGTCGAGGGCGAAGGAGATGGTCCGCAGATAGGTTCCCGCGAGAAGGGTAATCGTGTGTGTTCCCCTTCCCTCGGTCCGCAACTGATCTCTCGCAGCTTCCAGCGACGCAAGTGGCGTTGCCTTCGTCCCCGGGTTCGTGTCGTCACCACCCGGCCCCACAAACAGTTCCATTGCATGCGCCGGCAACGCCAGCAGCAATAGCGAGAGCGAATAGATGGCAAGTCTCATGGCATCTCCTCTTGTCAGGATGTCAGTCTTTCGGCCCTGGACCCGGCAGTACCGTCCGAGGACATGATCGGATCAATCCTGTGTGCTGTCAACCTGCTGGCCTCAGCCCTGTTGGGAGGTCGGATCGGCAGGGCCATGGATCACTGAGAGTTGCCGCCGTGCCAAGTGCGGGCACCTTGCCAATCCCCCATCTCTTGCCGCCGGCCGGAGTTCTCAGTAGGATGGCTCCCGCTGCCATTCCTGACACTGAACGGGAGGTAATCGTATGTATTCGGAACAACAGCCTGCAGTCCGTAGCGTACGCAGGTCCGCTCGATGGATCGTAATCGTCTTCGTCTTGCACGGGAGCTTCCTTCCGTCCGGACTGGCCGAGACAACGGTCCATTGGTGGGTGTCCTCCGCCGACATGAGCCAACGGCTTACATCCCAACCCGCCATGCGCTTCGTCAAAGGGCCAAGCGACACGAAGACCACGATTCACGTCGATCCAGATCGGACATTCCAGTCTATTCTGGGCCTGGGCTCATCCCTGGAACACAGCACCTGCTACAACATCAGCCGGCTCCCGAAGGACCGGCAGGAAGAGGTTATCGAGAATCTGGTCGATGTCGAGAAAGGCATTGGCATGAACCTGATGCGGATCTGCATCGGCACGCCGGACTTCACGGCCTCGCCCTGGTACAGCTATGACGACATGCCCCCCGGCCAAACAGATCCCGAGTTGAAGCACTTCTCCATCGATAAGGACCAGGCGTACGTCCTGCCCATCCTCAAGCTGGCACTCCAGAAGAACCCGGATCTGGTCTTCTTCGCCTCGGTGTGGAGCCCACCCGGCTGGATGAAGACCAATGGGAAGTTGGGCGGCGGCAAGATCGACCCGAAGCATTTCCCTTCACTTGCCCGGTATTTCGTCCGGTTCATCGAGGCATATGAAGCGGCGGGAGTCAAGGTCTATGCCATCACGCCGCAGAATGAGCCCGGCTACGCTCCCAGCAGCTACCCGACATGTGGTTGGACCGCCGAGCAACAACGGGATTTCATTCGCGACCACCTCGGCCCCGCCTTCCAGGCGAAGACCATCGCTACGAAGATCTGGTGCTACGATCACAACTTCAACAATCTGCGATTTCCTACCACGATCCTGGCAGACTCAGGTACCTCTCGTTATGTCGATGGGACGGCCTTTCATCATTACGAGGGCAGCCCCTCAGCTATGAGAAGGCTGTCCGACACGTTCCCTGACAAGCATGTTTATTTCACGGAGGGATCGGTCTTCGGTGTCGAAGGAGCCGCTCAGATCGTCGAGTTCCTGCGCAACGGCGCGCGCAGCTATAACGCATGGGTGGCTATCATCGACCATAAGGGTAAGCCCAATCCGGGTCCCCATGACTGTTCGCCGACCTGTATCGTGCTGAACCGTGACAGCCTCACACTAGATTATCGCTTCGACTATTGCATGTATGGCCAGTTCATGAAGTTCATTCGACCGGGGGCCGTCCGCGTGCACTCGGACGAACTATCCGGTCCGCTCGCCAATTGCGCGGTCCGCAACCTCGATGGGTCTATCGTGCTCGTGGTGGTCAATCGTGGAACCCAGCCGACACAATTCGACATCGAATGGAACGGCCGGCATTTATCCACCGAAGTCGGCAGCAGTTCTGTGGCGACCTACCGCTGGCAGGGATCGAACTATTAGGGGCCGTTATGTGCCTGTGAAGCGGCAATGAGACGACCGCAGGTACCGCGCCGTGCCTTTGCACCATGGTCACTGGACGATGGACAATGATCACACCCTACGGGACATTGCCCCACATGTGATGGTCCAGAAGGCGATCCAGGATCCAGGGGATGTCGACTAGACACGCAATACACGCTCCAGATCATACGTCTCGTGGGCATTACCTTGCATGATGCGCTCCGCAAGCGAAGGTACGTCCGATTTGACCAGTCACCTCTCCTCCACCCACTCGGTGAGGGCCAGAGTGCCGATCCCGTAGCCCCCACAAGACGTCGTTGGTTCACCGAGACATTCATTGCGCTTGCCCCTCCTCGTTCACATAGCAGTACGGTGCATGGATCCTCCCGGACTCCGTCTCAATGTCTCTTTCCAATGGATTGAACACCACCCACTCGACATGACCTGCCTCTAATTCTAGGCGGAGGACCGAGACCTCTGCGTCGTCACGAATCACTTCGATGCCGGAGGCGTGCGCGGTGGCCTGCAACTCATCCGCGTATGCAGCCTCGGCGCCGGGATTCGGATTGTTCCAGGTAGCGCGCGCTCGATAGGGTGGATGCGGATAGTACACCTGGGTGAAGACCAGCTTCTGCCCGGGGGCCGGCGTACCTTCCCAGACGTAACGGAGCTGCTTCGGACACGCCTCCGCCCGCGGATCCTCCACCAAGCGATCCACCACCTGCAGCCGGCGATCGGCTCGTGGCGCAAACCAGACGAGCAGATCCACTGGCGGGGTCTTCATGCTGCGCGCGCCGTTGTCGCCGATCGGTTCGTGAATGAATGTATTGGCCCAGTGGCTGCCCAGTTGCGGGCCGATGTTATGGGTGTTCCAGAGGGGTGCGACCCGCGCCGGGAAGCTCTCTTCGAACGTCACAATCTCCCGCGTGGCGAGAAAACGGTTCTTCGCAAAGACAAACTCTCGCTCATAGAGGACCGGCAGGCCATCCATATTCTTTACCCTGATGCGCGCGTAGGTGGCCTGCGGCGTTTCTCTGAAATACGCCACTTCGGAACGGATGTCGGGCATGGTCCCGCCGTGCCAGAATTCATCGATGCGCCGCTTGTCCGGATGGTAGCGACGCTTTGCCGTGCCCGCGACGTCCTCGATAAGGGCACGATTCTCCACCGAGGCCCCCTTGCTCGTGACGATTTGCGTGAATGGCGCCCCCCAACGATTCAGCCCCATAATGCCCCCGGGGTTGGCCGGGAAGCTCGTCGGATGCAGTTCCACCAGCGCGAACAAATCCCCCGGATTCCATCCGCTGCGCAGGACCAGTTTGTCAGGCCACTCCTTACCGGTCATGTACCAACTACAGCAAATGTGACCGAAATCCTCGCGCGGGTCGGCGTTTCCCAGAAGACGCTCGGTCAGCGCCTTGTCCGTGTGCGGAATGCGCGCCGCTTCAATCCTACGGTTCCATAGGGATCCGCCGTCGGGCCGCACCGGCTCCACCGAATCATCCGCAAATAACCAGGCCAGCGCAATGAGCCAGGACGCCCCATCATCGAGCCGATAGCCGCTCGGGCCTGCTTGCCGCGACTGATATCGCAAGTAGTTGAAGAGCTTGTGCGCTGCAAAACGGTACCGCCCGTCGCCGGTCTTGGCCACGATGCGTTCCAGCATGGCAATCCGATAGTCAGCCGTACTGTTCCAACCACCGTTCGGACCGTAAGGATTGATCGCACCGTCGGGTGTAACTTCCACCATCAGCCGGTCCCAAAGCCGCCGCATGCCTGGATCCACATAGACGCGGTCGTCACCGGTCCACCGATCGCCTCCGCAGGTGAGAATGATGATGGGGCCCATCATGTAGCCGGTATCGTTTTGGGGGACGTCCTTCGCTCTCCAGAAATCGCCAAACACCAGTTCCGAGTAATTCTGCCAATGGGCGGCCTCCGGAATGTCCGGATACCATTTCGCCGCAAGTCCCTTGGCGTATCCCTCGGGCATTGAGCGATGGCAACCGCCTCGCCACTCGACCGGTTCGGTATCCCAGACATGGAGGTGCCGGCAGTAGTAAAGCCACATGTCACGGAACCAGCTTGCGTCCGGCTCCATCGCGCCGCCTTCAACGAGATACTTGCGATACAGCGGGATCAGGGCCGCCGGGTGCTCGAACTGCCAGAACCATTGCCGCTCGGCAACCTGACGCTCCATCTCTTCATGGAAGGCTTTGAGCATGGCGATGCAGGCGTCAGCCCACATCGCTTCTCCGGTCTGCACGTACTTGACCAAAACGGGCATGAAAGCGCGTGGACCGTCCATACCGCGCTTGGGCCGGCGTACGATATCCCCTGGCCTCATCTCCTCGATGCACCGCAGGTAGCTCTCGCGTGTCACCGAGTCCTGAGGAATCGGATAGAATTCGGGATTGTTGACGTTGGTGTGGCCGTAGCGATACCGTTCCACTGACGGGCTGTACATCCGTGGTGGCCCTACCGGCTGAACCCCCTCCCATTCGGGTCCCTGAATATCGGCGTGTCCCGTCGCCGCCATAGACATGGACGCCCATGCCAGGGCAACCAATAGCCATCTTTCTGTCATGGTCACCTCGCGTAATGGCGATACCAGTTCTCGACGTCGGCTTCGGTGCGAATGCCGTCGAATATGACAACCATAAACCGGAAATGCGCTGTCTGGCCCTTGTCGAGCGTCAGTCTGAACGGCTTGACAGGGTACTTTCGGTCGTTTTGCTGGCGCTGAAAGTCACCCTGCCCCAACGGATTGGCCGACAGTAATCCGTAGTTGCGCACATGCCAGTACGTCGGATGATTGATGCTGTCAGGATGATCGAACACCGCCACACCGACGACCTTGCCGTCGCGCACACCCTGAATCGCTACCCACCGATGTCGCTTGCCCCAGATACGCTTGGCCGTTTCCTGCCCCGTGCTGCTGAAGTAATGCCCTGTTCCCAGAACATCCTCTTTCGGAATCTCCACATCCTTGCTCGGCAAAACGCCAGTATCGGTCTCGCGCAGATAGTCGCTCAGTCGAATCCCCAGCACGCCCTCCTCGATATCCTCGCAGACGACCTTGCGCTGAGCGGTCAAATCGATGATCAGATCGATGCCACAGATACCCTCGGACGGTTCGCCACCAAAGGTCATCGTGCGTTTCTCTTCCAGCAGGAATTCGCCGTGTTTGTCGATCCAGTGTGACGTTGCCTCGATAACGCCGTATTGCGCCTTGTGCCGGTCGCTGCCCTCGATCTTGTCAAATCGCACGTGGCGAATCTTCGGTTCTTTTCCGTCAGGGTTTTTGTAGTAGTTCCAGAAGTTTGTGCCGTTGACGCGGTCGACGCAGAAGAAGATCCCGACGTGATGATGGTGGTCCATGCTCCCGCCGGCCAACTCCGTAAGGGGCCATCGTCGCGTGACCTCCCGGCCGCCGAGGCTGGTGACATCGACCAGCGATGGTTTGGGCAGGTTGCTGTCAACAATGTACCGCGCGACGTACTGTGAGCCGACCGTGACATCGATGTAACTCTCGCCCGTCTGGAACGACACCGGCACGCCTGCCATACTCAACGAGGCCGCCAGCAATACCAGCGAGACACCTGCGATGAAAACCCTCATAGTCGATCCTTTCCAGTACGCTCATTGACCCGAATTTGCCATTTGCATCAGTAGCGGCCACTCCTGCACACAAGACGCTCTGTAACTCTGATGTCAAGGGCTCAATGTCGACGCATCTGATCCGCAACACCGCAGAGACGCTTCTCAGAAAGGCCCCAAGACGAGATTACACCCGCTTGAGTTGCGTTCACGAGTGTGCCTCTGAATAGTCTCGAATCATCTGGACGAACTGCTTCATCCATTCCGACATGTCCTTCTTGCCGCGCGCACAGATCAGGTTTTCGCACCGTACGACCGGATCGTCCGTGTAAACGGCACCACAAACCGTGGCATCGAAGCGGCACTTGGGAATGGTCGTCACCGCGAGGCCTTGAATCACATCAGCCGCCCCAAGAATCTCAATCCCGTGGCAGATGGACGCTACAGGCTTGTTCTGGGCAAACAGCTCCCGGACGATGCGAATCAGGTCGCTGTCATAGCGCAGGTATTCCGGTGCCCGTCCTCCGGGTAGGATCAGCGCGACATACTCTTCGGCTTCGACATCCTTGAAAGCCACATCGGAATCGAGATGATAGCCCGGCCGCTCCTGGGTGATGTCCCACCCGTGCGCAAGCTCGTGAATTACCAGGTGGTAGGTCCGTTTCTCAGGTCCTGCCACCACGACCTGAAAATCCTCGCCCAAACGATAGAAGGGAAACAGCATATCCATGACTTCGGCGCCGTCACCGATGACCAGCAGCACCTTGGGCCTGTTCCGGCTCGATGCGGTATCCGGTCTGAGACTGGATCGACTTTCAGATGAGTTCGGCACTACTTGTGTCCCCTTTCCTTCTCGTCTTCGTGAGTCAACTTCGTCGCTCAGACCTCCTTGGGCATGACGAACGGTTTGCGGTACGTGCCATGCGCGAGTTTCTTCGCCTCGGCCAACGTGCCCGAGCCGTCAAGCTCGACGATCTCCTCGCTCGCGGTATCTACCGTCATCAGCAGGCCGAGCGTGGCGGCACTCTCAATGAGATCGACTTCGTTGGCCTTGAGATGCTCGGTGATACTGTCGAAGATCCGCCCCGCCAGGTCGCTATTCTTGATCGCTGCCTTGATCCGGTCTGGCGTGGTCGGTGCACCCAGGCGGTACGATATATTGCCTAGGTGACAGCACGCCGATGAAATATGGCCCTGCTCGATCGGGGCCTTGAGGATCGAAGCGTCGCGCCGGCGAACCGCCTCGATGAAGTTCGCGGTATGATTTCCCCCGCCGCCTCCGGCAAACTGCTTGACCTTCTTGCCGTCGTTATCGTACACCCAACCGCCTGCCCGCAAACCGGCGAAGTAGCCGCCCTCACAATAGACGATCACTCCTTCGCGCACGCCGAGCACGTGATCGAGATTCCGCGAACCCTTCTTGTCCCCCAGATTGCGGTCCTCAATCACAATCGGCGCTTCATCATAGTCCAGCAGCGTCAATTGCGTGTTCGGCGTCTCGGCCACATCATCGACGCCGAACCGCCCGCCGACGCATATCGCCCGGGGCGGCAGCGATCGATATCCCATCATCCACCGGCAAAAATCGAACGCGTGAATGCCGCTGTTGCCCAGATCGCCCGTGCCCGTATTCCACAGCCAATGCCAATCGTAATGTAGTTTCTTGCGGCGTAGCGGCTTGAACTCGGCGGGTCCGCAGTACAGATCATAATCCAGCCAGTCGGGAGTATACGGCGCGACGCGACCAATGCCAGGCCGCAGCTCATACCACGGCACATGCGCGCGGAGAATCTTGCCGAGTTTGCCGCTCTGGACATACTCGACCGCCTGCGCAAGCCCCTCATCGCTGCGATACTGCGTGCCCGCCTGCATGATACGACCATACTTCTTCGCGGCCGCAATCATCTTGCGACCTTCGATGATATTGTGCGAGACGGGCTTCTCGACATAGACGTCCTTACCCGCCTGACAGGCCCAAATCGCCAGCAGCGCATGCCAGTGATCACATGTCGCGATGACCACGGCATCGATATCCTGGCGTTCGATGATCTTCCTGGCATCCGTCGTAAAGAAAGCCCGCTTGCCCTTGAAATCCTTGCCCCGCTCACTCAACCGCTCGGGATCAACGTCGCACAGCCCGGCGATTCGAACGCCGTGCATCTTATCGAATGTCTCCAGATGGCCGCGGCCTTTACCGCCCAGACCGATGATCGCGATACGAATATCATCGTTGGCCCCGAGGACGTTCCCGCCGGAGCACAGAACGGTACTTGTCACAACCGCGTGCTTGAGAAAACTGCGTCGTGAATAGGTTCTCTTCGTATTCATGGACCTTCCTTTCACAGGTTGGATTCAGGGTTGAATGATTGGCCCTTCTCGCCTAAGTTCCTTGACGACAGCACAGGTATCCAACTCACCGTCTCCGGCTGCGATAGCCTTGTCCAGGATGCTGAAATGAACGTGGGACAGGGGCAGATGCTGGTTGCATTTCTTGGCGTGTTTGAGCATGAGAGAGACGTCCTTGTGGTGTTGCCGAATCCGGGAGACAGGCTCAAATTCGTTGTTCAGCATCTTCTGGCCTTTGACATCCACAGCAACCGAATAGGCGGGACCGACCTTGAGCAGTCTCAAGAAGCTATCCAGTGGAAGTCCGAGCTTCTCGGCAAACACCATCCCCTCGGCCAGCGCCAACCGATTCAAACCCAACACCAGATTTGTGGCCAATTTGGCCTTTGACCCGCATCCCGACGGCCCAATATACAACACCTCGTCTGCCAGCAACCGCAGCAGGTCTGCGCAGGCATCGTATGCCGCGGGATCGCCACCGACCATCAAAATGGCCTCACGCTTCTCTAATTGGCTGCTGGCTCCGGAGATGGTCGCATCCAGGAACGCAACCTGACTCTGCGCGAGCCTCTCGGCCAGCATGATAATGTCATCGGGATCCCCGGTAGTGGTATCGATGATATAGGACGGCTTTCGCGCGGCGTGCAGAATGCCATTTGCCCCTTCGATCACCTCACGCACCACGGTAGTATCAGGCAATGAAAGTACGACATGGTTCACTCTTTCAGCTATCTCCGCGGGGCCTTGCGCACAAGCTCCACCGAGCCGCTCCAGACAATTGAGCCGTTCGATATCTATGTCGTACCCGATAACTTCCAGGCCATTCGCCAGGAAATGCTCTGCCAAGACGGTGCCCACCAAACCGACGCCAATCAGGCCGACACTGACTGGTATTTGATTCTTGTCTCGGTGCATAATGCCTGGTTCATCCCGTCACTGAAGTAAGACCACCATAAATAGAACCGCCCCCACAGCGATGCCCAGGGTAACCAGGAAGCCGACCCACGATTGCCTGGAAGGCCTGACAATAAAGAGCCCCCCACCGGTCAGAAGCCGCTGGGCAGGAGGAACAACCTCGGTCAAAGGCAGCTTGAGCTTCTCTTCCTGCCCAATCGGCACATAGATCTTCTTGAAGAACTGTTCGATCTGGTCCGCGGAGGGCGGCTGGGTCAGGTAGCTGCCTATGATGCCGCCTCCCACTCCAGCAACCAGAGACAAGCCTGTAACAACCTCTCGTGTGCAGCCCAGGAAATAGCGTGTGACAAGGAAGGCCACGACGGCAAGGGTGGCACTGACCACCACGCCGCTGGTGTTCATGCGTCTCCAGACAATCCCCATGGCAACCGAAATCCCTATCAATCCCAAAATATTCAGGTAATCCAGGATCGCTTTGACCACACTGCTGCGCATGAGGACGGCGATAACCGTAGCGGCCAAGGCCACCACCAATCCCGCGTGCCTGGTAACACGCAGCAGTTGGTCCTCCCTGGCATCACGATGGACATGCACTCGGTAAACATTCTGCGAGATGAGACCGCCCAGGGTGACCTGGACGGCATCTCCGGAAGACATGGCCGCCGCCATGACACAAGCCAACATCACGCCCTGCAGCAAAGGAGACAGCAACATTCGAATCGAATCGCCAAAGGCGGCGTCCGGATGAATCTCCGCCTTGGATTTGATCAGATAGGCCAGCCAGCACAGTCCCAAGACACACCAGCCGATCGTACAGAGCCGCTTCAGGACATTTCCGTAGGTAAACCCAACACGTCCTTCCCATTCGGTCCGTCCCGCTCCACACACGCTCATAAGATGCGGCATGGCGAGCATGCTCAAGGGCGCATTAACACTGAGCAACAGGACCGTTGTCCAATTGAATTGTTGCGCATCGAACAGTTGGAGATAAGTGGGACTACTTTCCGTCAGTGTCCGACGTACGCCATCAAGCCCTCCGACCTGTTCCATTTGCAGTGCCGCCGGGATCGCAATAAAAGAAAGGGCAATGATCATCAGTCCCTGGATCATGTCCGTGCGAATCGCCGCCACAATCCCGCCCCAGTAGCTGTAAACGACGAACACGATTGTGATCGCTATCAAGATGCCGAAGAACCAAGCCTCACTCTCGGTGCCGTCGGTCTTGCCCATGATGCCTTGCACGGTTCGCGTGGTCGCCAACAACACACTGGCCAGCATGACGGTCATGCCGACAACAGCAACGGATACATAAAGGAGGCTGGCAACACGACCGAAACGCTGCTCAAAGTAGTCCGCCATGGTTAGAACACGCATGCGCCGGATGATAGGGGCTATCAGCCAGTAGAAAGGCGTTCCGAACATCCACATCCAGGATACCCATATGCCTGAAGCCCCGCTGGATACCGTCTTGCTGATCACGCCGGCCGGAGCGCCTGGATGAGTGCCCGCACCGAAGGAGTGCATGACCATCATGAAAGAGCCGAAGCGGCGATTGCCAAGCAGATAGCCTTCCTGGTTACCGGCCCCACGTCTGCTCCACCACCCCAAGGCCAGCATGCCCAATAGATAGACCAGCAAGACCACCCAAATTGTGATGTCCAATCCCAGCAATACCATTGCGGTTCTCCACCGGCTGATTCAATGTCGCCAGCCAGTAATCGAAGACAAAGACCATTGTAAAGACCAAGGACCCCATCGGTAAGGGTGGTCTATTGCAATAAATGACAAAAATATTATACTTTTGGGCAAGACCTTGTGGCTCAAGAGAACGTTGGAGGGCCGACCGGTGCGTCACGTGGCCATTCTGGTGGAGACGGCTCGGGCTTACGGCCGAGGTGTCATACGGGGTATCGCTCGTTACAATCGCGAGCAGGGCCGCTGGTCCACTTACTTCCAGCCTCAAGGTCTGGGTGATCCACCGCCTCCGTGGATCAAGACGTGGAAAGGCGACGGTATTATCGCCCGCATCGACAACGCAAACACCGCCTGCATCATAGACAAGGTGGGCGTTCCCGTGGTGAATCTGCGCAGCACGCTGCCGAATTTGGGCTTTCCGTTCATTGGCGCCGACAACCAGGCGGTAGCCCGTCTGGCCGCCGAGCACCTGTTGGAACGAGGTTTTCGACAGTTTGGCCTCTGCGGGTATCGACGCGGCTATCATCTGGGATTCGATGTGCGACAGCAATCGTTCATAGAACACGTTGAACGGGCCGGATGCCGTTGCCGACCATTCACCTTGCGACGCCGTGCCCCGCGTCCACCATCGTGGGAAAAGGAGCAGGATCGTATCGCTCGATGGCTGCTATCCCTGCCACTGCCAGCCGGCATTCTGGCCACGAACGACGACTGCGGCCTACAAGTGTTGGATGCTTGCCGGCGCGTCGGTCTGGCCGTGCCGGACCAAGTCGCCGTGCTCGGCTGCGAGAACGACGAATACGCCTGTAACCTGTCCATTCCTCCCCTTAGCAGTATTGATCTCAATAGCGAACAGGTCGGGTATGAGGCCGCGGTCCTTCTGGATCGCTTGATGACCGGCAAGCGCGCAGCGAAGCGCCTGCCGGAGATCACACCCTTGGGCGTCGTGACACGAGAATCCACGGACGTATTGGCCACCAGCCGCGAAGAAGTCATTCGAGCCCTGCGCTTCATACGACAACATGCCTGCCGTCCTATCGATGTCATGGATGTCGTAGAGCACGTAGAGGTTCCGCGTACGACGCTACAAATACATGTCAAAGAGGTCACTGGGCGGACCATCCACCAGGAAATCCGGCGAATCCAGATTGCCAGAGCCAGGCAACAACTGTCGATGGCAAATGCCCCCATCAAACAGGTGGCGCGCGACTGCGGGTTCAAAAACGTGCAGTATTTCACACGGGCCTTTCATTATGCCACCGGCGAAACACCCGCTCGGTTCCAACGTCGCCACCTGTCGGATCGGGTCAGTATTCCGTAGCCCCTGGCGATCTGAAGGACGACATCGACGGAGCACGCAGGCACCGGTAGATTCCCGTGAGTCCTCCTTTGGCCTTGCACCGTCTTTCATGCGCAATATAATCACGGGACAGACAGTGGTGCCCTCCGCCTATTGGACTGAAAGACGGTACAATGGAGTACAGGGCTATGAAAAGACGGGATTTCCTCAAAAACCTGGGGTTCGCCACATCAGGATTGGTGCTGGGTCAGTTCGGTTTGTCCGCCAACACGGTCCAATCGAAACCCGCGTCGGGCGATGTGTCGTTATATGCGGCCCCGGCCCAGCCGAACATTGTTCTGATTATGGCCGATGACGTGGGCTGCGAACCCCTTGGCGCCTACGGCGGGCAGCGCTGGAAGACACCACATGTCGATGCGCTGGCGAAGGGCGGGATGCGCTTTGACTATTGCTTCAGCATGCCGGTGTGTCATCCCACGCGTATTTGCCTGATGACAGGCAAATACCCCTTCCGACTCGACTCAGACTGGGGCACGTTTCCCCAGACGGAAGAACCACACACTCTGGCACACGTGCTCCGGCGGGCCGGATACGCCACAGCGATCGCCGGCAAGTGGCAATTGGCCTTACTGAAAGAGGACCCTCAGCACCCAGCGCGGCTCGGCTTTGACGCCTGGAGCGTGTTCGGCTGGCACGAGGGCGCGCGGTATCACGATCCGATGATCTACGAAAACGGGCACGTGCGCCCAGGTACGAAGGGACAGTACGGGCCGGAGTTGTACGTGGGTTTTCTCGAGGACTTCATTGAGAAGAGTAACGCCGCGCGCAAACCCTTTTTCGCATACTACTCGATGGCCCTGGCGCACGATGTGACCAACGACCTCTCCACAGAGGTGCCATACGTACCGGGTAAGGATCGCTGGATGGATTACAGCGAAATGATTGAGAGCATGGATACCATGGTGGGCCAACTGGTGACGAAGCTTGATCAACTGGGGCTGCGCGAGAACACGATCATCTTGTTCACCGGTGACAACGGCACGGCCAGACGTTCCAAGCTACGCCATATCCAGGAACGCCAGTACGAGTATGAGAACGTCTATTCGATTCGCCATGGCCAGCGCGTCCCCGGTGGCAAAGGCACGCTTCTGAATACCGGAACCAACGTGCCACTCATCGTCAACTGGCCGGGGCACATCGCGGCGGGCAGCGTCACGGACAGACTGGTGGATTTCAGTGATTGGCTGCCAACCTTAGCGAACATCGGTGGGGCCACAATCGACCACAAGATTGATGGCGTGAGTTTTGCGGCAACGTTATTCGGCCGCCGCGCAAATGTGGCACGCACCTTCGCCTTTTCCGAAAGCAGGGATGGCACGGCCTGGGTGCGCACCCAACGCTACAAGCTCTACAGCAGCGGCGAATTCTATGAGATGCAGCACGATGCCATGGAGGAGTACCCACTTGAGCATGTGTCCGGGTCTGCAGCTCAGGCGCGCAGAGCGTTACAGACTGCGCTGGCCACACTCAAGTACCCAGGCAAGAGTAGCTGAACGAAAATCGATTCGAGCCGGGCAATCAGCAGCCGACACGCGCGTTTGACTTGCTCTTGTACGAAAAGAAGTGGCGCATCATTGCCTCAGCACTCTGTTCTCCTCTGCGGACGTAGATCGGCTGCTCCGGTGGATTTCTCGGCCTTCAAAAGGGCTGGCGTAGAGACCAGTCGACATGGCACCGGACTGTTTGTCCCCAAGAATGCTAATTTTTCATTAGCGATCCGAGTTGTTCAAGATCGGCGCTGTTTCGCGCCGGATCAAAGCCCAAAGAGTTTTCAAATGCCGCCAGTGCTTCGCGCCGATCCTCCAGCTCTTTCTGGACCCCACTATGGCGCGTTGCCACAAATACGTTGACGTCCCCAAATTGCCCCTTGATTCGGACACCTTGCGGCGTCACATCGAAAGGAACCGATTTGACCTCGTTGGCACTGACAAGAAGTACGTTGACCGGGTGACGCAGATAGGTGGGAAGCGGAAAGCTGATCTCCGCATCGCGCGGAGGATCGAAAGTGAAGACTTTCTTCTCCGGGTCCGGACGATAGGCCAGGTCCAGAGCGAAAAGGACAGCTCCGCTTGGACCGGCGACGACCGACAGATCCCAGTCCGGCCGACCAGCTTTCGTTAGACGCTCGTAATATGTCGCATCCCCCTCAAGATAGAAGTCCTCCAACATGCGTACCTCACGTCCAATCATGCCGATTGGCTCGATGAGATCGGGGAACTTGAGAATCGATTTCAGACTCAGATTGAACCAGTAGAGTGAGGTGATGCGCGCAGCCAGGGCATGATAGGCCTGAGCGCGAAGCTCCTGCGGCGTAGGCGAGGTGCGCTGCCGTCCGCCATACCGGTCCCATCCACTGTGAGCCCCCTGCGACCAGTATGCGATGGGCATGGGACGATTCAGTTCCCGCAGGCTTCGCGTCATGTCCCCAATCGTCTCAAGCGGCGCTCCCCACCGGATACGCTCGCCCCCCCACCGCTCGTACAGCCGCCAGGAATCCGGCGACGGCGCGCAGGCCCGGTAGGCGTCGTAATGGGGATAGTCCGACAGTCCTGCGTAGAACCGCCAGATGCATTCTTCACTGTGTGTCACCGTAGTGGCCAATCGGGTGGATTGATAGAGAGTCAGTTCGCGCCAAACCTCCATCGGAGGAACGGGGCGTCCGCCGCCGTACTGCGGTTCACCCAGAAACTCGACGGCGTGAATCTGGTTCAACATGGCCTCGGCATCATAGCGATGGAAATCGGCGAGTTTATTGAACCGCTTGAGCGGATAACGGGCATACAGATCGGCATTGTCCGTATAGCCGGCAACCTCACCGATATGCGCAGTATTGATGTGCATACGCCGAAGCGTTTTCAGATAGGGCTCAAACGTCAGTGTGCTGCGTCCATTGACTTTCGAACTGACCCATCCACCGCTGATATCAAAGACCTCGCGTTTGATGCGTAGATGTGCCCATAGTGTAACAGAATCGTTGCTTGGGTCGCGCAGGCGGACCTCCAGGGCCGCGTAGGTAAGCGGAAAAGTCCCCGTCGCGACGATTGCTCCTCCTCGAGCCCCGGCGGGAATCGTGCCATCCTCGGGGAACGTGGCAAGATCGGAGGTCCATTCTTGGGGCAACAGCATCCGCCAAGTGTCGTTGCCGTCCGGCAGCCACAGCCGGCAGGACTCCACCTGCAACGGAACCTTCTTCTGATTGGCAATGTGAAAGACAAGGCGATCTGGAAACGGGCTATCGCTCTGCCCCAGGAACGTCACCGCAGACAACCACACATCCGGCTGTTCGATAGAAACCTGACATTGGATGGCGGCTTCATCGCTGACGGGACATCTGATTGTCATGTCCGCGTTGGTTCCTGCTCCCCATTCGGCGCGTTTGCCGTTCCAGGTCCAGACCGTCAGTGCTCCGGGAGGCAGCGTAAGCGCCTGGTTCTTCCAAGCATCCGGGAAGTCGTACCAAGCCCATTCATCCGCACCCAACAGGTCCTGCGGTGTCCGACCCCGCAAGCGAACACCCGTGTCGGGTGCGAGCGATACCAACGAACTGGAGATATTGTGCATAAAAAGTTGCACCCTCGCACCCAGACTGAAGTCGGTCTCCTTACGATAGCGCATGGCCCGTGACTGCAAATGCGGAGTCACCGTCACCCCTTCGAGACGCAATATCTCAGACCGACTCGAGACCGTCTGGGCTACAACCAGCAACGCTGTGGCGACCAATGTGAGCTTGGCTCTCTTCATCGTGCATCTCCGAAAGGACTCTCAACAACGTCGTCACCAGAGTAAGAACGATATCATGCCGCCCCTGTGATTTCAATGCGGATGCCCCAGTTGCCATCCCAGAGAAGCAACCGGCAAGCGATAATCCCTCAGAAGCTGGCCCTCAAAATCGATCAACGACCGTGATCCCAATACCGCCGAAGCCCCCCATGGCCTCCAGGGCCTGCGGGACATCCTCCAAGGGGATGGTCCTGCCAACCATGGCCTTTGGATCCAGCTTGCCGGATACGATCATCTCCAAGAGCTCACTGTACCGAGAGGCCTGCATGCCATGGCTTCCGTAGATCTGGAGTTCCCGGGCAATCACTGCGTGCATGGGAATGCGCGGCAGGTAATCATCACCAGCGAGCAGACCGACCTGAATATGACGTCCCTGTTTGCGCAGGCAGAGAATCGAGTTGCTGCACGTCGCTACACTACCAAGCGCATCAATCGACACGTGCGCCCCACCGCCGGCAATCTCGCGGATCGACTGAACGATATCGCCATGCGCACGCGCGTTGATCGCAACGGTCGCGCCCAGCCACTTGACCAGTTGCAGCACCTCGTCATCAATGTCGACGGCCACGACTCTGGCCCCCTGGGCATAGGCAATCATGATCGCCGCCAGTCCTACGCCACCGCACCCATGGACGGCGACCCACTGCTCTGGTACAACCTGAGCTTGGGCAACGAGCGCTCGATAAGATGTGCTGAACCGACATCCCAGGCTGGCAGCGGTGACAAAACTCATCTCCTCAGGCAAGCGCACCAAGTTCACATCGGCATATCGCACAGCGACATATTCGGCAAAAGAGCCCCATCCCGTAAAGCCTGGCTGGAATTGGCGGTCACAGATGTGATGATTTCCAGAGAGGCATTGGGGACATGTTCCACAACCACACACGAAAGGTAGCGTCACTCGATCGCCCTGCTTCCAGCGGGTAACGTTCCTTCCCACCTCAACAACCGTGCCGGCCAACTCGTGGCCCGGTACGTGAGGAAATGCGGTGATATCCGGATCGTGTCCTAACCACCCATGCCAGTCGCTGCGACAGATCCCGCTCGCTTCCACCTTGACCACAAGACCGTCATTAGGAACGGCCGGGTCGGCGACTTGTGATATCCAAAGCGGACCACCGAATGATTCGTACACCACTGCTCTCATCCGCTTCTCCAGAGAAGAGGAAACCTATAGCGTCGCAAGACGCTTAGCCATCACCGAGGCAGTCTACCACTGCCAACTCCGCCCCTTATGCAGGGTCTCTATTCTATCATCATCGCACAGAGCGTTGCCGTCAATGCTGCGACAACAACATCCATCCGGAAGACAGGGCCATCGAGCCAGTGAGTTGAGCAGATTGAAGGTTGAGTTTGGGACGATACAAAGTGCATAATGGCGACAATCGACGCAAAGAAAGACCAGCTATAGGCAGTCAAGGTTGTAGTAGAAGAATTCGATCATTTGTGCTCTTTGATAAGTGAAGATTCCTCAGGGTTGTGAGGACCGACGATCGGGGAGATAGTCTCGCTCGTCGGTCATGATTCGCCAGATGATGTGACAGAGCTTGCCGGCGACGGTCGTTATGGCGGCCAGGTGGTGCTTCTGCTGAGCGCGTTTGTGCAGCCAGAACCGACGCAGATCCCCCTCCTGGTAGACGGCGCGATAGGCCATCTGCCAGACCGTCTGACGGAGGAACGGGCTGCCGCGTTTGCTGATGCGTCGGCGTGGGGCATCGTACTGTCCGCTTTGGTAGACATGGGGATCCAAGCCAGCAAATGCCACCAGTTGTGATGGGCTCTGGAAGGTCTCAATCGGATCGACTTCGCCATAGAGGCTCACGACCGATCGCGTCGTACTGCCCGGGAGGGTGTGGAGATACGCCGGGATCTGTTGGGCCAGGGATTCGATCTGTTCCTTGAGTTTCTTGAGCAAGGGTTCGGCGTTGTCCATCTGTTCGAGCAGGACCTGGATGGCCAGACGGGAACCCGGTAACCCGCGTTGCATTCCCACGGACTGTTCTGCGGCCTGGTGGATGTTCTGAGCCAGTTGCGGGCCGTGCTTGCCGCGGGAAGCCCTGCGGAGGAATTCGCGCAAGGGCTCCTGGTCCCACTGGAGCACGTCCGCCGGGACAGGCGTTTCGGCCAGGAGCTTTCTGGAGGTGACGCTGAAGGGATTGGCGAACAGCGTTTCATATTCCGGCCAGACGGGATGCAGGTAGGCTTGGACCAGTTGCTTGAGCCGGCTCTGCTGTCGCACCAACCGATAGCGCAGGCGGGTGACTTGCCGGCAGGTCATAGCCAGTTCTCCGGGAATCAGGGCCGAGCGGTATTGTCCGTTCTTGAGCAACACGGCGATGCGCTGGGCGTCCAGCTTGTCGGTCTTGCGCTTTCGGATCTCCCGTTTGGCCTGTCGCGCGGTCTGGATGGGGTTGAGAACCGTCACCGTGTATCCCTGTTGGGTCAAGGTGTGATGCAGACTGTACCAGTAATGTCCTGTAGCTTCCATGCCGATCAGGACGGTGTGTTTGCGTCCTGTTTGCTGGAGGGATTCCAGGAGCATCTGGAACCCTCTTCGGTCGTTGTGGAACGATCGGGCCGGCATCAGGGTGTTTTGCTGGGCATCGATGATACACAGGGTATGGGTGTTCTTGCCGACATCGAGGCCACAGAATCGGCGATAGGATTTGTGCTCTGGCATCGGTATATTCCTTTCTACATTCGTCCGGGAATCTTCCCTGTACCTTCACGGTCCGCGACCTCATACGTGATCCGGAGCGTCCCCGACGCATCGGGTCTCCCACCAGCTCATAAGCGGCTGTCCGGCAAGGCCAGGGAGCAGCGGTCTTTCGTACGAGGCCTGTGCCTCAAGGAGAATTTTGCTGCCGTTTTCCCTGTACAAGATTCAAACACCGGCCAGCCACTTCTGGGACAGGCCCTTTGTCAATTGAACGATCTCTGACGGCCGGCGGGCAGGACCCGCTTTCTCCACCGGGAGCACCTGGTAGTACCCGTTCGGCGAGAAGGCAGAATACCGCTCAAAGGCGATCAGCTTGGCGCCGATCAAGCGGTCCCGTGCCACCTCGAACTGCTGAAAATCAAGGGCGACCAGGTCACAGATCTTTTCCTTGCGATAGAAGCTGACCCCGTGGCGATCTGCCGCCAGGACCACGAACAGATACAGGGCCATCTCCTGGTGCGTCATGGTTTGGAGATATCCCTGACGCAACAAGCGATGATCGATCCAGGCAAACGAGCCGGTGATCTGCCGCACGTTTTGTGGTTGTGGGATATGCGGTTTTGCCATAGTCTACTCCCCGTTATAGGTTCGGGCCCTATGGTCCATGCCGACCAGCCGCTCTGGAAGGCATCCCGGGCCGATAGGGTTTTCCCCCTTGCCCCTGCCCCCTATAACGTCAATAAGAAAAATCAGAAGCATCACAGATTTTTTCACAGGCGGCAAGGGGTCTTTCTCCGCCCTGAGGATCTTCTCCCGATGGACGGATCTGCATCATTCGTCAGAAGTACATGTAGATCTAAAACCATCAATTAAGACCTTCTTCAACAGAAGTAGAAGTCACAGGTCATCAACAAACTGACAACTGAACTATATGAGGAGAATCCCGTGAGTTTGAAGAAGACAGCAGCGGCAGTACTTCTCGTGGCGTTCTGCCTGAACGTTTCCCCAACTAGGGCAATGGAACCTGCAACGGTGACACTGGTTAGGGGCGGCGAACCAGCCGCCTGCATTGTGACGGCAGAGCACCCCACCTCATCGGCCCATCTGGCGGCCCTGGAACTCCAGTATCATATCCAGAAGATCACGGGCGCTGTTTTGCCGATAGAGACAGACCGCATGGAGACAACCTGTACTCGAATCCTAGTCGGGGAAAGCCAACTGACGCGAGTTTTGGGTATTACAACCGATGACTTTGAGCCTCTGGAGTATCTTATCCAGATCCGACCCGATGCGATCGTCCTGATTGGGCGCGACAGGCACGATACACCAGAGAACCTGGCTGAGTTGGGACGGTCTACCTATAGGGATACGCTCGCATCGTATCGCCATACGATCGACTATCACACGGCTACCGGGCAAAGTCACCAAGGGCCCAAGCCGATCACGCTCCCCGGCCTCTTCGACGATCAGGGAACCTGTTACGCCACCTATGATTTTCTGGAGCGATACTGCGACGTCCGTTGGTACGGCCCCACCGAACTTAACATCGTACTGCCTTCTCAGACAACACTGACAGTCTCCGGCGGCACGATTCGGCGCTCGCGTGACTTGAAACATGTCCACGCCACAGGCGGTTCCTGGCCGATCATTAGTGTCCAGTGGAACCATCCCAATGCCGATGAACTGAACCTTTACTGGCGGCGTCTGCGCGTCGGAGGTGAGAAATGGGCCGGTAACCACACGATTCACCGCGCCACGGTGAAGTCGATCTTCAACGATCCAGTGTATCAGGCGAAGGGCCGAGGCCAGGGCGGCCAGGTCTGCTATACGAATCCCGAACTTATTCAGAAGGTCGCCCAGGTGGCGCGTGACTATTTCGACGGCAAGGGACTGCCCGAAGGTTTGAAGGCCATGGGTGACTATTTCGCGGTCGTCCCGGATGATAACGCATCCTGGTGCCAGTGTGATCGGTGCCAGCAGATGCTCACGGTCAGCAGGGCCGATAAACGCGGCCATGGGTTCTTCAGCAACGCCAGCAGCAGCTACTATATCTTCAGTTTCATCAATGAGGTGGCCAGGGAACTCCGCAAGACCCATCCCGATAAGTACATTGCCACACTGGCCTATGCGTCCTACGCCTACCCGCCGAGGAATCGGCAACAGGAAGATTGTGACTGTCCTACTGGACGTCAGGGCCTGTGTCAAACTGGACAAAACGAGTTTCGCCGGCAGGGATTTGCAGCGAAACGGAGGCGTTTGAGGCAGAGGCCGCCTGCTGCGCAGCAGGGAGGCACCGGAGACAGCAACGCAGGGTGTCAGGGTAACACGGGCGATCTGGCTTTCGTCTACGACGGCCGGCTGAGTGGGCGTCTTGGTGACGCCTCGCTTGTTGACGATCTCGATTTCCAGCCCGAGGCGGTGCGATTGATCTGGCACTGTACCGCATCGCCTTCCAAACGGACCGGCAACAATGAGTCCCGCAACCGAGCCAGACGGGTATTCGAAATAGCCGCCGGTCGATCCGTAGCGGGATTGGTCCATGCCTCCAACACCTCCACGGCGCCGGTGCCGTTCAGATGCTGGAAGTCCTCGCCCAAGGCTTTGACATGACGCTCGTGCACTAGCAGACGACCACCGGCACGGAGCGCATCGAAGAGGTTGGCGACAAACTGGGCATCCAATTGGTGGTCCCCTACCAGCAGAAGAACCGGGTAAGAGGTCAGCACGTCCGGTCCGGCATTCGACAGAATCACATCGAACATCTCCCCATACGGCATCGGACGTAAGTAACTCTTCTCCGGATTGCACGGATCGGCGGGCGTGTGGATATGGTCCGAACCGGGGAACAACTGGTGCTGGAACAGATCCCGCGTTTCCAGATCGCCCGGGGTGGTTTCGAGAATCCCCCACGGTCGACCCTGCTAGGCGTTGTAGCCAGCGTAATGGTCCAACACGATGGCGACCGGCGCATAGGGCACACCAGGGTCACAACTCTGCATGGTCTCAAAGACCTCCGTGGCCGCATGCCCGTGCTCGGTCAGCGTCCAATTCGGATCGCCCTCCTGGAAGAAGATGGACATACTGTTCTCCGGCGTGATCAAGTACGTTCGAGTTCTGCAGCTCTTGGCCGAATACCCGGTGCAGGTGGTTCGGGACGCCATCGTCCAGGCCCGCCAACGAGCGACGGTGAACGCGGATCACATCATCGCAACCGTTCATCGGCTCGGGGCCCGCCCGGTGGCCGGTACGGCGGCCTCTCTCGTTGAGAAGGCCCCGGCCCCTTCCCCTCTTCAACCGGCACTTCAACAAGATCCTCGCTCGCGCCGGCCTCGATCACGGCGAATTTCACGATCTCCGCCGGACGGCGATCTGCAACTGGCTTGCCGAGGGGCTCAGCGAACTGGAGGTCATGCACCTGGCCGGCCACGCCAACTTCGCCACCACGCATCGCTATTACCTGAAGGTCCGAGACGATCTGGTCGACCGCGCCCGAGAGGCCACGGCCCGTGGACTGTGCCAGAAACTGGTGCAAATTGGTGCAGCGAGGGACATTGCCGGCAACGGAAAAGAAGAGGCACCTGTAACCACCTTAAATAGCAAGGGTTTAGGAGCCCCCTCTTTCGAGGGCAAGTGATCTGCAATAGGACCACCAGTCCGAGACCCGGGGGTACTCGCTTTAAATGCTGTTTTAATTCCAGGGATTCCTCCTGTGTGTCCGATAATTCAGGCATGGTTGAATCAAGCTACCAAAGGAGTCCATGCCATGCCAGCAAAACTCATCGAACAGAAGGACAATCGGGTGACCATCCAGTTGACCGTCGAACTAACCGGGCAGATGCTTACGGATGAGCAGGCCTTACAGCAATCGCTCAATGAAGCCGGCCAAGTCGCCATGGTCCCGATGATCAAACAGTTCGACACCCACGGCGAACCCATCCGTATCCAGGGCGTCAAGCACACGGTCAAGGACTATGCCCCCCAAACCTATGAAACGCCTTATGGACCGGTCCAGGTAAGACGGCATACCTACCAAACCTGCAAAGGCGGGCGGGCGTATGTGCCGCTGGAACACGACGCACGGATGATCTTGAATTCGACCCCGCGATACAGCCAGATGGTCTCGGGCAAGTATGCTCGTTTCGGAGCCGACGCAATCTGCGAAGATCTCCTGGAATGCAACGGCCGAACGCTCTCTCGCAATTATGCCAAGAAGCTCAGCGATT
>CAZTGH010000028.1:0-24500 GCA_964612985.1 uncultured Pirellulales bacterium | reverse complement strand
TCGGCTGTTCTCTCGGTGGTGTCTGTCACACTCAAAACAAACATTTCCTCAACGGTCTTGCAGCCGAGATCCGAGCAGGCCGCCATAGAGCCGAGACAGTTGCTGACGTCGTCGAAACCGTGGTTCTTCAGGAAGGACGCCGCGATCACCGCCCGACGCCCGCTTCCGCAGAAGGTCACGAGCGGTTTGCCGGTCGGCACCTCGCCGATACGGTCCGGCAGTTCACCGATATAAATGTTTATCGCACCGGGCAGATGTCCCTTTTGGAATTCTTCTTCGCCACGGACGTCCAGCAGCACCAGGTCCTCATGCGCGTCCAGTCGTCGAGATAGTTCGCGAACATGGATCGTCGGAATCCGATCGTACTTACGACCCTCGATCTCCCACTCATGCAAGCCACTCTCCAGATAGGCGGAGACATCATCGTATCCGAGTCGAATCAAGTGGCGCACCGCCTGCTCCACCTGGTCGTTGGATTCCACCACCAGACCGATAGGCGTATCGTACGGCACGAACCACCCTGCGAATGCCGGGATCATATTCAGCGGGATCGTCAGGCTGTTGGGAATGAACGCTCCCGCGATCGCTTCCGGGCTCCGGGTGTCGAGTACCAGCATCCCCTGTTGCATCCGCTGGGCAAACTGATCGGCGTCGACAGGCTGCGGGTACGGAAGGCGCTCCAGAAGCGGTGCCCCGAACTGATTGAGGTTCTCCATTTGTCGGAAGTACGGTGGCTTGTAGTGGTGCTCGGCCACTTTGAACCGGATGAACTCATCCCGACCCATCTGCAGACGCGGGTTGTTCCTGCGTTCGTAGCCGACCGTAGAAAATTCGCGCGAGGCCATGCCCGACCCGCACACGGAACCGGCGCCATGAGCGGGATAGAGAATGGTCTGATCGCCGAGTGGCAGCAGCTTGTCGAAGAGGCTGTCATACAGCAGGCCAGCCACCTCTTCGGCGCGATCCGGGAAGAAGTCGGTCCGCCCCACGTCCCCGATGAAAAGCGCATCTCCCGTGAAGACTCCGACGGCATCTTCACCGAAGCTGCGATCGAATGCGGCGATGGAGATGCTCTCAAACGTGTGCCCCGGCGTTTCGAGCACCTTCAGGGACAGATCCCCCAGCTCGAAACGCTGGCCCTCGGAGACCGCCTGACCGTACTTGAAATCCAGAGCACGGCCATGGTAAATCTCCGCCCCGGTCGCGGCGGCCAGCGGAAGCGAACCGATTACGTAGTCTTCATTCCGATGGGTCTCAAAGATATGCGTGATGGCACAGTTGCGCTCTCGCGCGATTTCCAGGTAGACTTCGATGTCCCGACGAGGGTCCACCACAGCCGCCACATTCTGATCGCCAAGAATGTACGACAGATGAGCAATTCCTGGTGATTTGGCCACTTCGAGAAACACCTCTCACCTCACTCGATTTTCGTTCTCTTTGGACTTGTTGCACACGCTCCTGCGCGTCACCATCGTTCCGCATCAACGCGGAAGGCAGGCTCTCACTCGTACTGTGCTGCGACCTCGTTGTAGATTTCCTTAAGTTCTCCGTAGGTCTGCTCGACAGCGTCCTTCGTCTCCTCCCAGGCGTCGCCGCTGGCCCTTCTCACCCGCTCCAGTTGCTCTTTGATTGCGGCCATTTCCGCATCGAACCGCGTCTTCAGTTGTTCGAATTCCGCCTCGGCTTCGGCCCCTTTTGCCTCGGCCTTGGCTCTGAATTCCTGCATCTCGTCCTGGAGCCGGTTGAGATTGGTCTCCATCAGCCGAGCGAACTCGTCCTTGCCCGCATCGGCAAGATCCCTGGCGGCATCCACCGCTTCAGAAGCTTCCTCTCTCATACGTTCGGCCTCTGGCGAGGCCGCCTCCTCGGACCCATCCCTTTGGTCGCAACCCGCCACGGCCAGTATCAGGATGACCCCAACGATCCACCAGGCTGATTTCCACATGCGATGCGCTCCTTTCACTCTGCCGTGGAACCTGTCCCACGCGCGGTTTTGCAGATTCCATGCAGGCGTCCAAAATCCGTTAGCGTTCTTCTTCGGAGGTACTGAGAATTACGTATTGACTGCTCTGGCCATTGCTGACCAGCAATACGAGCTGCCCGTCATCCGAGCCTTCCCGGACGGCACGTTCGAATTGCCTGACGTTTGCGACCTTCTGCCGCTCGACTTCCTCGATGAGGAACCCCGGACGAACGCCCTTCTCAGCCGCCTGAGACCCTGGAACCACTCGCGTCACAATGACCCCCGTCTGATCTTCATATCCAAACTGCTGCGCCAGATCGGGCGTGAGGTTCTGCACCGCCAACCCGAGACGCTGACTGCCTCGGTCCGCAGGTTCTTCCTCCGTTTGCCCTCGCATCTGCTCCACGGACGGCCGCCGATCCAGGGTCACCGTCAACGACTCCCGGTAGCCGTCTCTCAGGACCACCATGCGGACCCGCTCACCGGGCTTGCGCTCTGCCACCAGGTTGCGAAACTGTGTCGCCGACTCGACGGTCTGGCCATCGAATTGAAGGACGATGTCGCCCCTTTGCAGGCCGGCTTCATCCGCCGCAGAACCCTCCGTCACTTGGGGGAGAATCACGCCTTTGGCGTCCTCCACGCCCAAGGCCTCTGCCATTTCCGCTGTCAACTCCTGCGGCACCACGCCCAAGTAGCCTCGCTCGACCGTCCCGGTCTGAATCAACTGATCGGCGATGTCCTTGGCCATGTTGATCGGGATGGCAAACCCGATGCCGATATTGCCCCCGCCGGGACCGACGATGGCTGTATTGATCCCGACCGCCCGACCTCGCAGATCGACCAGAGGCCCGCCCGAATTGCCCATATTGATCGCGGCATCGGTCTGGATGAAGTTCTCGTAGCTGGCGATGCGCAACCCGCTACGGCCTTTCGCACTGACGATGCCGGCGGTGACGGTATGGCTCAGCCCCAGCGGGCTGCCGATAGCCAGGACCCATTCGCCTACCTTCAGGTCTTCCGAGTTCGCCAGCGGCAACGTGGGTAGATCGCTCGAATCCACCTTGATGACTGCAACATCGGATTCGGGGTCGGTTCCAACCACCTCGGCATCCACCGTGACCCCGTTTCGCAGGTCCACCCGGACCCGTTCCGCCTGACTGACGACATGGCTGTTGGTAACAATATGACCATCACTGGAAAGGATGAAGCCGGAACCCTGTGCTCGTTGGCGACGCTGCCGCTGCTCGGGCTGCTGTTCCGGGCCTCTTCGCCGAAAGAAAAACTCGAAAAAATCTTCAGGCATACCCGGCACGGCGGCGACCGACCGCTCTACCGTCCATTCCGCCCTGATGCCTACCACCGCCGGCGAGGCCTTCTCGGCCACCGAGGCAAACGCCTCTGCCATGCGTTCCAACGTCTCGATGCCCTGGGTGTCTTGCGCCAGCGCTGTCGGGCACAGGACAAACAGTGTCAACGCCAACCACGTCAGAGCGGTCGACAATCCCACTCGTTGCCTGGAAACTCCGCGCATTCGATCTGCCATCGTTTCATCCTTTCAATAGGCCGCCAATTCTTCGTTTGCATTCTCAAGTGTACGTGTATACGTCGGACCGCCAGTGACCAGTGGGGGCAAATCTCCCGTTTCCCCCTACGCCGAATGCTTACCGCGCGTTCCCGAGACCGACGGACGGCTGTCCCTGCTTCATAGTCGCCGAACCACCGGAAGGATGATCGCTTCCAGGTGTCGGTGCGCCTGACGTTTCGCACGGAAGCCATCCAGTCGCTTCATCAGATCGTCGATCTGGTCATCCTCCATAAGAATCTGCACGACGGACAGAGAACCAGGAAATACCTGGGTGTTATCGTGTTTGCCATCGCGGTCTTTGCCTTGGACGGAGGGGAAGCGAACGTACCACCCCGTCCGCCGTTCATCAAGAATCGCCTCGATCTTCTCCCAGAATTCGAAGTGAAACGTGATTTGTACCAGATGCATGAGACCCCCATACAGAGGAAGACGGACTCAGGAACTGCGCTTCAGGCGATCGCGGAGAGTGGCGCCCGAACGAATCACCAGAATGTACACCACCGGGATCACGATCAAAGTGAGAAAGGTCGTTGCCAACAGTCCGAACAGAACCGCCACTCCCATCGGCGCGCGTGCTTCCCCGCCGGCTCCGTATCCCAGGGCAATCGGAGAGATACCGAACACGGTGGAGAAGGTGGTCATAATGACCGGTCGAAAGCGAACGCGTGACGATCGCTTGGCCGCATCGATGAGGTCGTGCCCTCGTGCCAGAAGCACGTTGGTGTAGTCGACTAGCAAGATGGCGTTCTTCGTCGCCATGCCCAGCAACATGATGAGGCCGATGAAAGCCACGATACCGAATGGCATGTCGACCGCCCACAATGCTGCGGCCGAACCGACTAACGCCAACGGCAGACTGAGCAGAATCACAAACGGCTGCACGAACGATTCAAATTGGGCCGCCAGGACCAGATAGATGAACACCACTGAGAAGATCACCGTGATCATCAGATTGCGAAACGACTCCACGAACAACTGACTTTCGCCAGTAAACGCATACGAAAACTCCTCAGGCAGCGTGCTCTGGAGATGGTTCTCTACTTCGGCCAGCGCCTCTCCCAAAGTCATCCCTGCGGCAAGCGAACTGGATATGGTGGCGGAGCGAAGCCGGTTGAAATGATGCAGTTCGCTCGGGCCGGCGGTCTCGGAAATCTCCACCACATTTTCGAGAGACACCGGTTCGCCGGCGCGG
This sequence comes from uncultured Pirellulales bacterium, assembly GCA_964612985.1. Classification (GTDB taxonomy): domain Bacteria; phylum Planctomycetota; class Phycisphaerae; order Sedimentisphaerales; family Anaerobacaceae; genus Anaerobaca. Next base: position 19,760 of record CAZTGH010000028.1, on the reverse strand, counting down.
TTGCGAACGTATAGTTCGAGGATCGCCGAGGGAGTCATCCGACCCTTGTCATGAATCTCGGTGATCACCTTGTATCTCTCACTGTTTCGCTCTATCTCGGAAACATCGGGTTCACCGAGCAGATACCGCAGCGTATTCGAAATCTCCGCTACCGAGATGTCCATCTGCGATGCCCTATCCCGTCGGATTCGCACCGCAATCTGCGGCTTGTTGAGCTTCATGTCGGAGTTGACACCCGTGAAAGCGGGGCGCTCTTGAAGCCAGGCGATCACCGCTTCATTCTGGCGCGCCAACTCATCGATATCTGAATGCTGCAGGACGACCTGTACGGGCGCCTCTGCCTGAATCGCGCCCGCCGATGTCTCCAATACGTACGCTCGCCCCAGCGGCACATCACCCAGACGCTGGCGGAGTTCTTCGGCCACCTGCGATTGAGTTCGCTGCCGTTGACCACGGCGGAGGAGCCTGACAAATACGATCCCCTCGTTGACCCGGCCCGGCCCCCCTCCACGCGACAAGCCGATCGCCAGAAAATAGTGCTTCACCTCCTCCGTAGCGGACAGCAAGTCCTCAATCCGCCGCGCGAAGGCATCCGTCTCCTCCAACGTGGCTCCTTCCGGCGTCTCGAAATCGATCACAAACTGCGAACGGTCCACTTGGGGCGTGAATTCGGTGGGCAGACCCAAAGCAAAGAGCACTCCGATGACAAGCAACGCTGCGGCTGCAAGGAGGGTAAGTACGGAGTGACGAATGCCCACCGCCAGCAATCGACCGTAGAAGCCTTCGACGCGACCGATGGCGTTCTCCGACCAGCGGGCCATCCGCCCCGGTCTCTCGGCTCGCTTTAGAAGCCTGGAGGCCAACATGGGCGTCAAGGTCAGCGCGGTGAATGTCGAGGCAAAGACCGTGACCGCGACGGTCAAGCCGAACTCATAGAAGAAACGTCCGATCAGACCCGACGTGAAGGCGACCGGAATAAAGACTGCGGCCAGAGACAGCGAGTTGGCAATCGCGGGGAAGGCGACCTCGGTGGTCCCCACCCTCGCTGCGGGTCGAGGGTCAGCACCTTCTTCCAGATGTCGGTATGCGCTTTCCACCACCACAATGGCGTCGTCAATTACGATTCCAATCGCGAGAATGAGGCCCAGCATCGTCAGCGTGTTTATGCTAAAACCCAGAACGAGCATCACGGCCAGCCCGCCAAGGAGCGAGGTGGGCACTGCCAGAGCCGTAACCAACGTGCCTCGGAGAGTGCGCAGAAAAGCAAGCACGACCACAACCACCAGGCCGGTGGTCAGAAACACCGTGAACAATAGGTCATTGATGCTGGTCTGAATGTAGTCCGAGTTGTCGCTGGCCACCACGTACTCCAGTCCGGGAGGAAAGGAAGGGGCCAATTCGGACATGCGGCGGCGCACCGCGTCGGCCACGGATATGGTGTTGGCCTGACTCTGTTTGACGATCCCCAGGCCGACGGCAGTTCTTCCGCCAAACCGCGCCGTCTGCCGATCGTTCTCCACGCCATCGAGGGCCATACCGACATCCCGGATTCTCAAGGTGGCGCCGTCGCGGTATGTAACAGCCAGGTCATTCAGTTGACGGGCCGTCTGGAACTGGCCCAGCGTCCGCACCAGGAATTCCCGCTGGGGACCCCGCACCAGCCCGGAGGGGATATCGACGTTGTTGGCCCGAATTGCCGCCACGACATCCTGAACGGTAAGATGGTGAGCGGCCAAGCGGGCAGGGTCGATGCGAATACGAACCGCGTAGCGACGAGCGCCGCCAATGAGAACACGGCCGACCCCGCGCAGATTCTCCAGTCGTTCCTGAAGCGTCTCATCGGCATATTCCGTCAGACGAACGTCGTCCCAGCGTTCGTCCCCAGTCAGGCCGATCCACATGATGGCCTGGGCATCCGGATCCAGTTTTCGAACGATCGGCGCCTCAATTCCATCCGGAAGTTCCCGTCCCGCGCGGTTGACCCGGTCGCGCACATCCTGGGTGGCGATATCGATGTCTCGCCACAGTTCGAATTCGGCCGTGACCGTGGCAACCTGGTAGCGTGCGATGGAGCGAAGTTCTTTGAGACCTTCAATCGTGTTGATCTCCTCCTCGAGCGGCTCAATGACTTCCGTCTCAATCACCCCGGGCTCGGCTCCCGGCAGCACTACATTGACACTAACAATGGGAAACTCCACATCCGGATTTTCACGGACCGGCATCTGAAGGTAGCCATACAACCCAAAGATGGCGACAACCAGGAAAATGACGATCGTCAAGACCGGCCGGCGGATACAAAAGTCCCAGATCATCGGGCGGTTCTCCCGCCGGTGGCGCCCCGGTCCGTCCCAGTGTGGTCCCTTGCCCCTTCCCCAGAGTCGCTAGCGTCATTCGGATCCGACGAGGTCCGGACCTTGGCTCCGTCGGTAAGGCGCATCTGGCCTGAGGTGACGACCCTATCCGTCTCTTGCACTCCCCCCAGGATCTGCACCGCACCCGGGCGGCGCAAACCGATCTCGACCGAACGGCGATGCGCCACGCCATCTTCGACAACGTAGACGATGTATCCCGTCTGGGTGGCCACCAGCGCCACCGACGGGATGACCGGTTGGTCTGCTTCGGTGCCGAGGACCAGATCCACGGTCATGAAGGTTCCGGATTTCAATCGCTGGTCCGAGTCGTTCAGCTCCGCTTTGACGACAAATGTACGAGTCCGCTCATCCACTCCCGGCGAGACGAAGTTCACGGCTCCATGGAAGGACTCATCGGGATACGCGGCCACCGTGGCCCGAACGTCCTGCCCCAGTGATACACGCGACGTATATTCCTGCGGAACCGCGAACCGCACCTCCGAGGACAAGGAATACAGCATCGTCAGCGACTCCGCCACAGCCACGAAGTCGCCTTCATCCACGAGGCTCTCTCCGGCGACAGCCCTCATGGGCGAACGGATCTCCGTGTCCTGGAGCTGCTCCTGGCGTAGCGCGATCTCAGCCTGCAAACGGTGGATCTCCGCCTGGGCCGCTTCCGACTCTGCTTCCCGTCGATCCCGTTCAGCGGCGGCCGCCGCATCCTCTTCGACAAGCTGGTTGTAGCGCTGGTACATGAGCGAGGCAAACTCGGCGCGCGACCGGGCCGCCTCCAGCGCCGCCTGCTGAGCGGCCAACTGCTTTCTGAGCTTCCGGTCGTCCAGCGAATAGAGCAGGCCGTTCGCATCCACCCGATCGCCCTCTTTGAAGTGGATCTGCCGCACGATCCCGGAGATCTCGGGCCGGACCGCCACCGTGTGCGTCGCGCGAACACTGCCTACTCTTGTGAGTACTTCATCGATCTTCTCGCGTTCCGCTTTGGCTGTTTCTACAACGACGCGCTTCTCCCGGCCCTCCTCCCGACCCGATTGTTCGCGGCAGCCGTTCAACGCAAGGATGCATCCTAACAGTACCACTCGTAACCGTGCGCTTCTAAACATCATGCATCGACATTCCCCTGTCCTCGTCGTCATGTTCTGTCGATATACCCTTGTCAGAGAAGCCAACTCGAAGGCGTCCGGCGCATACCGGAGAAGTACGCACCAGCACCCTTGCGGATATCCAACGAAGGGCCGGGATGTTTGGCGGCCGTCGCAGCATGTCTCGCTCTCCCTTCGGATCTCAGGACCAGATTTCGCGAATCGGCGCCGGCAAGATGCCTTTTACATCGTCCAGTTCGCCGCTGGGCATCTTCTGTTCCAGCAAGGCGAATACCGCTCGCAGCGATTCTTCCGCGTCGTATTGGCCCATGAGCTTTTCGTCGACCTTCTCGAGAAACTCATTCCGACTGCGGATTTTCTCTGGCTTGTCCTTCGGCGTCCATTCATGATAATAGACGCCCTGAATCAGCATGGGCAACTCGGCCGCCAGATGAGCGGTCTCAGCCACCGTCAGCCGGTCTCGCAGCGAGTGGAGCACCGCGCGCAGGACGACAAACGCCTCCTGCTGATCCTCCAGACCCATTTGCTCCTGCAAAGCCGACAGCCACTGTCTCGTCGTATCCAAGGAGTGGTCGAATGTTCTGATCCCTGTCGTTGTCATAAATAGCCCCTTTCTGCAAACGGCTGCCCCCTGACATCGCAGCGGGTCAGCCTCTTCGGTTCATTCGACTGTCATCAGCGAATGGTCAACTCGTTGCGAATCGCCAGGACCCCGGTCGTGTGCGCCGCCACATCCTGGACCGCTTCAAATGCCGGCAGGCTGGATACGCTCCCCGAGAGGGTCACCACTCCCTCTTCCACCGTAACGTCCACCTCATCGGCCTCCACGTGGACGTTACGTTCCAAAGCCGAGACGATGCTGCTGGCGATCATGCGGTCTCCGTATCGGTTGGATGGAACTACGGAGAGCTCGTTCCGGACGCCTCTGACGCCCACCAGCGTGGACGCGAGTTCCTCGGCGCGCAATTTCTTCCAGTAGGCGTCTACCGAGCCGGTCAGGGTGACCCATCCATCGCGAACGAAGACATCGATGTCCGCGGTCCGCAACTCCGGCTCCCAGCCCAGTGCGGTCGAGAGATCCGCCTGGAGATCGCTGTCCTCCGGTTGTCGGAAACCGGACGGATACACCACCTCCAGCTTGTTGTCCACAGACGTGACCCCGCCAATGAGCCAGGCATCTTTCTCCGCCGCCTGACGCGCGGTATAGGTCGGCACGCTGCCGGAGAGCCGTACCGTACGATCGACTACTTCCACCTTGACGTCCGAAGCATCCAAACGATCGTCCCAGTAGAGTTGGTCAACCACGTCCTTCTTGATGTCCTCGCTGGTCCGTTCCGCAATCGTCATGCCGAACACCCCTTTCTGCCCAGGTTCTCCTGACTGCATCTGTCACACCGTCCTGCTGATCCGGTCGTAATATTCGTGCAGGCTTCGCTCCAGTTCCGGATTCAAAGGCTCATTCGGATCATACGCCGGCCCCTCCAGAAGCGTCGCAATCGGCAGAGATACGTACATCTCTTGTGCGATCCAATCCACTCTCTCGATGCGGTCCGTCTCGACGAGAACGCTGCCCTCTCGCGGGGGTGCCGAGACCGCCACATAGGACACCATCCACGTCTCGCTCTCGACCAGCACGTCTTGAAGAACCCCGAACGGCCCCTCGTTCGCGTGCACGGCGTAGGCCCCGATCACTTCATTCGCCAGTTGCAGTTCCGGGCTGGCCGTCTCTCTTTCGTCGATCGGCCCGGTTTGTTCCTGCTCGCCGGAGAGAATGCCGATCGGGGTGACGTCGTTCTCCTCTTGGAGCCAATACGGGGGCCACCCATAGTGCTCATAGAGCTGTTCTTCCTCATAGCGCTCGATGCGTCGGGTCAAATCGAGTTCCGGGCTAGCCTCGACCCGGTCTCGTCGGACATCGACCTCCAGCACATGCCCCGGTCGATCGAGCCTCATGACCTGCGACGGCGGCAAAGCGATCTCTCGATCGAGTGCGTCCGACCAAGCAACCAGGTACCGGACGGACCACTGGCCGCGCGGAAACACGATATCCACCAGCCGGCCGATCTCGCCTTCGGCCGAAACGACTTGATACGTCTTGAGTTCGGTATGACCAATCAGCATGGTCGCGCTCCTTATTCCGGCGCTGCTCGCGAAGAAGCGCCGTTTTCTGTCGTCATTTCTGCGATTCTCTGTCCGTCGAGTATTTCGATCCCCTCATCGCTCCGGATGGTGATGAGGCCGTGCCACGTGCGGCTCATCAATGGGTTGGCCGGGACGATACACCGGGCTGTTCCTGATCTGCTCTTTCGAAAGATGGACCGCAACCGACCTTCCTTTCCAATGGATCCGTTCGACCGACTCGGTCGAAAGGACCACCTCGCGACCCGGAAGCCATTTCCGCGTGTCGACTAGCAGATATCGAACGATCCAATCGGCATCATCAAGAATGACATCCTTCACGTGGCCGATCTGACCATCTTCGGCTCCGATCGAGTAGCGACCGATCGCCCGGACACTTCGCAAGTGCGGATCGCCGGGCGGATTCGCGCCCGAAAGTTCTTGCTTCTCCGGGTCCACGTCCGCCATCACCGGATTCGTGAAGCCGCCATGGCCTCCGCCCCAATACGCGGACCATCCATAATATTCGAACAAGTCCATCTCCATCTGCCGCGAGACGGGTTGGTCCGTGTCGATGTCCGGACTGCCTTTGACCTGATCGCGCGTCAGGTCGGTGGAGACCACCTTGGCATCGTCGTTCGGTGGTTCGAGGATCTCCGGAATCAACAGCACCTTGCGACCCGGCAACCAATGACTGGTATCGACCACCACGTAGCGCACCTTCCAGCAATCGTCGTCAAAGAAGAGATCATCGATGGATCCGATATTGCCGTCTCGGGCGTGCAGGTGAAATCCCCGTAAGCTATCGGCGTTTCGCAGCATGATTGCTCTCCATGGCAGTCGTCCCTATTCTTTCCGACTCTTCTTCAGTCGCGCGTGGCTGACGACAATCGCCACTGTATGAATCACGTCCATTATGGCGTCCCGGTTCAACGAGATTGAGTCGATTCCATTTCTCTCTCGAGCCGAGAGGACACCGCCCCGAATCACCACGATGTCCTGCCGGTTTGGCGAGGACATGTCTTTGGCACACGATCCCCAGCGGATCGCGCCTTTCGATTCTTCCCGCCGCCTGTCGGGGCATCCGATCTCGCATTCACGTACGAATATTTTGAACAGCGCAATGTAGGGTTTTGCTGAACGGCCTTTAGGGAGATCTCTGATTGGGCTCGCTGCCCCAGTGGTTTACTGCAGCAACAGTAGAAGAACGGCAGACTCTTTCAGGGAATGCCTGCATGTGAGAGCTTGGTCTGGCTCGCTCTCGGTCATCGTATCAGAGCCTTCAGAGGAGGCTGCCTCACGAAAGAGTGCATAGGCCATGCGGTGCCGTGGATACAGATGGAAACCACATTCGAGGGAATGCACATACTTGGGCATCGAGTTGCTGCTCAGTAGGCGAATCATCGTTCTCTCGGCACTGGCCATGTGGGATGATCCCTCCCCCGAACCCCTCGTCTAGGAACGATTCAATTGAAGGCGGTCACCGAAATCGCCTCAGGAATACCAGCCTGCACAGACATCGGTTGGCAGCTATGTGTAATGCACGTCTACAAGCTTCCGTTCGACGCCCATCCCATCAATGGTCTCCATGTCCTCGTCGGACAAATCCCATCCGTCCAGATCAGCATTGGCTCGGAGGTGGTCCTCCGAGGTCGCCTTTGGAATGACGAGGGCTCCCTTTTTCAGCAGCCACGCCAAGCTGATCTGAGCGGCGGACTTACCGTACTTGCGTCCGATTTCCTGGAGCGTCGGATCCTCGAGGGCTCTTCCACGCGCCAGCGGACAGTATGCGGTGACCGTAATCCCACGAGCCCGGCAGAATTCCGGGATCTGATGTCGCGGCCGAAACGGATGGTACTCCACCTGGTTGTTGCAGATCGGAACCTCCGATGCCGCGATCGCCTCCTGCATCCGGTCGATATCGAAGTTGCTCACTCCGATGCTCCTGACTTTTTTCTCGGCCACCAGCTTCTGCATCCCTTCCATGGTCTGATCGAGCGGGATGGCGTCATTGGGCCAGTGCAGGAGGTATAAGTCCAGGTAATCCGTGCCGAGACGATCGAGCGACTGATGACAGGCCTTGACCACGTCATAACTTCCGAGATTGGCGCTGCTGACCTTGGATGTGATGAAGAGGCGTCCCCGGTCCGAATCTCGGATCGCCTTGCCGATTTCCGCTTCGTTGCCATACATTTCAGCGGTATCGATATGTCGGTATCCCAGGTCGATCGCCTTCCGGACGGTCTGCTCGCACGTGGAACCGGTCAGTTTCCACGTGCCGAGTCCCAGGACCGGCATCGATGCGCCACTTGCGAGTTTGACGGTTTTTTCCAGTATGCGTTCCATAGCTCACCTTGCTTTCCATTGGTATCCCTTGGCAGCAATGCTGCGCGAGCGTCTCAGCGGAGGTTCTCCATGATCCGGTTGAAAATGACGCTCGATTTGTTCTTATCCCCGAACGACCCGACGCGAATCTTCATCTGTGTCCGCGACCTCGGCAACGCCTCGAGTTCGATCGTGATCGTCTCATCGTGTGCATCTCGTGCCAGCAACTGTCCGGCCAGATCATCTTGCTCGTCCACCAGGATAGTCACATCCAACTCCCTCAGAGCTTGCTTGGCGGCCGGAAATGCCAAATTCAGAGGATACTCAAGAGTCGCCCCCAGCGTTCCCCACTCGTAATCTGCTCTCGCATCCGGTCCGGTATCGTGAATGGGTGACTCACACCCCAGGGTCAGGACAACCAACGCGATCGTGCCCCACTTGACCAGTGACGTCGATTCGACCACCTTCCGTGTCATATCTCTCGTCCTCAGATACTCTCGTACGTGCGGGCTCTCGTACCGCGGATCTCACGGTTCCGTCGATCCCAACTTGCAGTACGGAGATATGTACGGCACCGTCGGGTTACCGATTCACCAATACCGGTAAGGGAATTGCTGGTTCCGGCGGTGTGATTTCCTGACTTGCCGGATTGGTGGGGCGCACGTAGTGTCTGTCCGAGCGACAGGTCACCTGGAGCACGAGTGGATCTCGCAGACACGAGGGAAAGCCTGTGGCCGTATGAACGATGGTCCAATTGCGTCGGATGCGATGAAACCAGGCACAAAGAAAGGAACCCCACCGATCGAAGCGCCATGGGCTGCGGCCAGTCGAGAAGTCCTGGAGAAGCTGGACGTTTCGGCAGAAGAAGGATTGTCGCCGGAGGAGGCGAAACGCCGCCGCAAGCGCTACGGTCCCAATCGGATGCGCCAGAAGCAGAGTCAGAGCGTTTTGCGCACCTTCGTAAACCAATTCAAGAGCATCATCGTGCTCATTCTTGTCGGTGCCGCAGCAGTGTCATTCGCGTTGGGACAAACCGTTGACGGAGTGGCCATCTCAGTAGCCGTACTGATCAACACACTCATCGGCTTCTTCATGGAGAGGCGCGCCATACAATCCATGGAATCGCTGCGACGTATGGAAGAGATCACCGCCAAGGTGATTCGCCAAGGGAATCTCCAGGAGCTTCCGGGCACCGATCTGGTCCCGGGCGACATTGTGATATTCGAGGGGGGGGATCTCGTCAGTGCCGATCTGCGACTTCTCGAGGCCAACAAGACACGGGCAAATGAATCGGCGTTGACGGGTGAATCGGTGCCCGTGGGCAAGCACATCGAGCCGGTGGATCACGACGCAGCCTTGTCGGACCGCAGGAACATGCTGTTCAAGGGCACCGCCGTGACGGCCGGCTCCGGCCGTGGTGTGGTTACCCATACCGGAATGCAAACGGAACTGGGCGGGATCGCATCGCTCGTCGAAGAGGCCGAAGACGAGCAGACGCCTCTGGAAAAACGGCTCGAAACCCTGGGACGGCGCCTCCTGTGGGTAACCCTGGGGGTCTTGGCCGTCGTGGCAGCGGTCGGGATCGTGCGCGGCAAAGAGACATACCTCATGGTCAAGACGGCCGTCGCGCTTGCGGTCGCGGCTATCCCCGAAGGCCTGCCCATCGTGGCCACGGTAGCCATGGCGCGAGGCATGGTGCGCATGGCCAGGCGAAATGCCCTGGTCAATCGCCTCGCAGCGGTTGAAACGCTTGGCAGCACGACGGTCATCTGTACGGATAAGACGGGAACGTTGACGGAAAACAGAATGACCGTGCAACGTCTGGCCCTCGGCGATGGGGACTACGAGAGAAGAGATCGCTCCGACGATTCCTCGGCATTCTTTCGCGAGGGGAAAGCGGCCGAGCCGGACCAGAGCGCCGTGCTCGCGTCCTTGCTGGAGGCGAGCGTCCTGTGCAACAACGCCTCACTGGGCCACGACGATGATGCGGCGGTCGGAGATCCGTTGGAGATCGCCCTGCTCGAAGCGGGCGCGGCGGCAGGACTTGATCGGAGCTCTCTGATAGAGCAATACCCGGAAGAGAGAGAAGAATCGTTCGATCCTTCCGTCAAGATGATGGCGACATTCAATAGAGATCAGGGCGGTTACCGGGTCATGGTCAAGGGCGCGCCGGAGGCGGTGATCGAGGTGTCCACTCGGATACAGATCGACTCCGATGTTCACGACCTAACGGAAGATGAGAAACAACAGTGGAACGAGAAGAACCTGGCCTTGGCTGGGCAGGGGTTGCGTTTGTTGGCCGTAGCGACAAAGACCACCGAATCGGTCGATGCCGAGCCGTACGAGGATCTGACGTTATTGGGTCTCGTGGCCATGCTGGACCCACCGCGCGAAGAGATACCCGACGCCCTCGCCCGCTGCCGGAAGGCGGGAATACGCGTCGTAATGGTCACCGGCGACCATACGGCCACCGCCGTAAGCATCGCACACGCGGTGGGATTGGTGGACAGCAAAGAGAACGAGGCGATTGAGGGCACCCGGATCAAACCCCCCGATGATCTCACCGATCAGGATCGTGAGCATCTCGTGCAAGCCTCCGTTTTCTCACGAGTCAGCCCCGAGCAGAAACTGAACTTGATCGATCTGCACCAGCAGGCGGGAGGTATCGTCGCGATGACCGGGGACGGCGTTAATGACGCGCCGGCGCTGAAGAAGGCTGATATCGGGGTCGCCATGGGCCAGCGAGGCACCCAGGTCGCTCGGGATGCCGCCGATATGATTTTGAAGGATGACGCATTCTTGTCCATTGTCGTGGCGGTCGAACAAGGACGGATCATCTTCGGCAACATCCGCCGGTTCGTACTGTATCTGCTCTCGGGTAACGCCAGCGAAATCCTGGTTGTCTTCCTGGCGTCGCTTTTGAATTGGCCCCTGCCGATTCTTCCACTCCAGATTCTGTTTCTGAACATCATCAATGATGTCTTTCCTGCGCTGGCTCTTGGGGTCGGCAAGGGCAGCGAAGATATCATGAACAAATCTCCTCGCGATCCCCAGGAGCCGGTCTTGAGGCGTCGGGACTGGTGGGCGATTTTCGGGTACGGCGGGCTGATTATGGTCCCCGTAACGGGCGCTTACTGGCTGGCCGCCGGTGTCCTCGATGCCAGCCATGAAGAGGCGGTTACCGTGTCTTTTCTTACGCTGGCGTTCGGACGACTATGGCACATTTTCAACATGCGGGACACCGGCAGCGGCCTCGTTTACAACGAAGTCACCACGAATGGCTATGTCTGGGCGGCCCTTTTGTTCAGCAGCGGACTGCTCGTGACCTCCGTTTATCTGCCCGGGCTATCAGGCGTGCTGTCGTTGTCCGGACCGGGGCCGTCGGAATGGGTAGTGGTGGCACTCCTCAGTCTTGTTCCTCCGGCTGTAGGACAGATACTCAAGAGCATTCGGCACACCGCCTTGAACAAGGCCGAAGGTAACACGTTGGCCCCTTAATGGCGATTCAGGGAAATCTGCGCCACACTTGGACCATCCGGCGGGAAGAGGTTTGGCTCGCTGTTCGGCAGTCGCAGCTCTATCTCCGGCGATCGCTCGAACCAGTCTCCCTCCCAGCGAACCCTGGCGTCGTCTTTCGAGCAATCCACGGAAAGGTGGACCGGTCCCCAGGAGGTCGGCGCTGGACCGATAGAGATGTGCTGGCCCTCCTCCAACCACTCCGGCAGGATCCCGGCTCCGACGATCAGCCGATTCGTATGCGTCTCCTCGTAAAGCAGACAATTCCTCATCATCACGATCCACTCCGCCGCGGCCCACACGTGTTGCCCGTCGCCCATGCAGCCGCCTTTGGTGCGCGGATGGATCGCCTCGGGCCACTGACCGGTCGGCGAAGCCAGATCTCGCGTGGCCATCAGCAAGTCCCCAAATCGGCGATCGCCGGCACGGAGAAGCACCTGCGCCATGTGAAGGGTCAAGTAGGCATTGATACCCGAGTGGATCATGTCCTGGAAGAAGCCGCCCTCCACCGTGCAGTCGGCCATAAGATAGTCCATGGTATCGAGAAGGCGCGGGTCGTCCGCACGAAGACATTGCAGGGGATAGCCGGCGGTGAGGGAGCCGACGGCACCGGAATCGAGGCGCCGATAGCAGGAGGCCGGCATGGCGAAGCGGTTCAGCCGTTCCCGCGCAAGCGCCAGACTGCGATCGATGGCATTCCGGAGATCGACCGCCTCCGCCTCACAGAGATCGGCCTCCGACGAACGCCCCAGGGCTCTCAGCAGTCTGGCCGCCGCATGCAGGCCCCCTACCGACCAGAAATCATCCCAATAATAGTGGTCGTTCGGGCCCAGGTGTTCGGCGCTAAACCCCGCAGGCAACAAGCCCGCATGCGGCGCGCCGCCCTTTCTGGATACACGTTTCCTGGCAATCCAATGCCAGGCCCTCCGGATTGGCCCGAGCCACGCCTGCCGGGGAGCGCGGCCGGTCAGTTCACAAAAACGGTGCAAGAGCCAGAGCACCTGGCCGTTTGAATCCCACTCCCCCTCTTGCGAATGGAAATAGCCCGTGGGACTCTGCCGCGGAAAGAACCGATCCATGACCCGTTTCGCCCGCCCCGTCAACCCGGCGCAAAGCATGGCATGGAGAATGAAGACCGCGTCGCGAAACCAGAATCGTTTGTACGTGTAAGGCCCCGGGTACACGTCCCGAGGGGCATGGAGAATCAGCGTCCGCAACGCTGCTTCGTAGAGAAACTGCATGTGTTTGTCGGGAATTTCGAGCCTGCAGGTCGGCGCGAGGTGGTCGGTCCAGGAAACGGAGACTTCGGGACGATGACCGCCGGCCGCCTTCTTGCCGACCAAAGGCACCCGCACCTCGATTTCTCGACTGCCTCCGGCACTGATCCGGAATGCCGCCGCTGCGGTGGCCATGCCGACGTCGCACCGCGTTGCATCGGCGTGCCTCGACTCACATCCGGATGCTCCCACAGATGCCAGGACGTCGCCTTGGTGGTAATCCGAGGTCACGTGAGCATCTACGGGCTCACCGAAGTCCACGCGCTTCGCGTCGTCGAGGATCCAGCCGTCGCGTTCGGGCGTCAGCGCGATCTCGTGAATGAAACTGATCCCCTCCGGGTTGCAGGGCCGTGCCGAGACGACAAGCCATGCAGGCACGTCGGCCGCCCCTCGCCAGGTCAGCGTACAGGTGGGTTCGATATCGCATCGGACTTCGGCGCGAGCTCGCAACGACAGATCCGCATCCTTGGAGAAGGTCTCTATCGCCACTGTGCCCCTCAGATCCAGACGCTGAACCACCGCCCTAAGCCTCGAGGGAATGAGGCGATGCTCTCCGTCAGCGATCACCCAGGCGTCCAGAGACCACCCGTCCCAAAACGGCGTGACAAGGCCATGGGGGTCCACGATGGGTAACCCGTCGAAATCGGGTATGCCGATCGCCGTCCAGTTTCGGCTCGTCAGGTTCACATGCGTCAGCGAAAATGCGCGCGGAACGAACGAGTCGGATCGAGGGTCGAATTGCCGGTGAATCCATGCCGGCCAGACCCAGTCCAGGTTCTGCTGAATCACTCGGCTGTTGATGAAGCCGCGCGCATGGAAGGCCATCCCCGCCCGCAACAATTCCATCGGCACCGCCACTTCGGACGGTTGGGCGAAGCGTTGCACGTATGACAGCAATCCGATCGGATCGACGAATCCGTGTGCCCGCGCGACCCGGCGCGCCAGATACTTCCACGGAAGCCATTTCAACCACATGGCGTCTTTCTATTCACTTCCCTACTTCTTACCATGCAGGATGAACGTCACTTTCATATCCACACGATATTCCACGATCTTGCCATTGTCGACGCGGACCTGCTGTTCCTTGACCCATGCGCCGCGGATGTCTTTGACGGTCTCGCACGCGCGGGCGATGCCCTGTTCGATGGCGTCTTCGAAACTCTTGTTGGAGGCAGCACTGATTTCGATTACTTTGGCGATAGACATGGTTTCATCTCCTTATCATGACACGCACTACCAACTTACTCAGGTCTTTGTACCTTTGCCGGGAAGGCTCCCCTCTACCGATCGGAGACCAGCGCCTCGAACCCCGAGACGATGTCGAGCAATTCGGCCGTGATGGCACTCTGCCGACGACGATTGTATTGCGTCCGAATCTCCTCCAACTGATCGCGTACATTCTTTTCCGCAACCTGCATGGCCGCCAGGCGCGCGGCATTCTCGCTGGCCAGCGATTCGGTCAGCGCCTGGTGGAGCCCCACAAAGAAGAACTGGCGGACCAGGGATGCAAACAGTTGGCCCCACAGCATGGTGTGAATCGGAAACGACCGTGTCGGCCAAGGCTCGTCCATCAGAGCGGAAAACCATTGCCGATCCAGTGGAAACAACTGGAGCATGCGGGGGCGATAGGACGCGCCGGAGGTCGGCTCATTGTTGAACAACAACACCCGATCCACCCGGTCCTCCGCCCTCCACGACTCGATGTGAATCACTACCTCGCGCAGTAGAGGGACCACCGCGGAAAGGGAACTGACCAGAGGCAGATTGGCATCGACCTTCTGTCCACGGGTCTCCAGGCGCGGAACCACTCGGTCGCCCAAGGCCAGAATCCGGCGTTCCGCGAACGGTTCCAACCTCGTCCGCACGAAATCAGCGAGTTGCTCGTTGAATTGCCCACACATTCCGCGGTCCGAGCCGAACACAACCGCGCCGGCGCGATCGCCCTGCAGGTCGCGAAGTCCGGCCAGCATCTCCGGCCTGTTCTTCAAGAGAATCTGGAACCCCATGTCGACTGTCTTACGGTAGTCGCCCAGCGACTCGACGGCGCGCTGGAACTGGCGGATGTTGACCGCCGCCAACACCTTCATGGTTCTGACCACCGAGCCGAGATCTTCGGTGCTGTCAATCTGTCTCTTGAGCCCTTGGAGCGTCTTCATTCGTCTGCGGTTCCTTCAGGTCTTGGACGGCCTTGCCGGCCGCATCGGCAATGCCTTGGGTATCCTCGTCCGTAAGTTTCTCACCCGACTCGATACGCTCGCGCAGTTCCGGGCGCTCCTGTTCGACCGCCTGGCGCACCTCGGGCTTGCTCTTGCCAAGTTTCTCGACCGGAATGTTGTCGAATGCCCCGCCGGTGACTGCCGCCAGGACCGCCAACTGATCGGTTACAGACAAGGGTTGATAACGGGGTTGTTTGAGCACTTCGCGTACGCGGCGCCCTCGGGCGAGCGTCTTCTGAGTCTCCTCATCGAGTCGGGTGCCGAATCGAGCGAAGGCTTCGAGTTCCTCGAATTGGGAATAGGATAGCCGAAGGTCGCCGGCAACGCTACGATAGGCCGGAAGCTGTGTTTTGCCGCCAACGCGCGAAACCGACCTGCCCACGTCGACCGGTGGCAAGACGCCCTGTTGAAACAGCCCCGGCGATAAATAGATCTGACCGTCGGTAATGGAGATCAGGTTCGTCGGAATGTAGGCGGAGATGTTCTGGGCCTGCGTCTCGACGATCGGCAAGGCCGTCAGAGAGCCTCCTCCGAATTCGTCGCGCATGTGGGTCGCTCGCTCCAACAATCGCGAGTGGATATAGAAGATATCCCCTGGATAGGCCTCGCGTGCCGGCGGACGGCGCAGCAGCAGAGACAGCTCGCGATAGGACCAGGCGTGACGAGTGACGTCGTCGAGAACGAGCAGCACATCGTCGCCACGATCGCGGAAGTACTCCCCCATCGACATCGCCGCGTACGGAGCAACGAAGTTCAGGCCCGGCGAGTCTTCTCCGGTCGCCACGACGACGATGCAATGCTCGCGTGCCCCGTGCTCTTCGAGATCGGAGATGACCTTGGCCACCGCCGAGCTGCGCTGGCCGACGGCGCAGTAGATACAGTAGACGCCTTTGTCCCGCTGGTTGATCATCGCATCGAGAGCGATCGCGGTCTTGCCCGTTTTGCGGTCGCCGACAATCAACTGCCGCTGACCCCGGCCTATGGGAATCAGCGCATCGACGACCTGCAAGCCGGTCTGCAAAGGCTCGGTCACGGGGGCCCGATCCATGATCTCGGGGGCGCGCCGCTCGATGGGCAGTCGTTCTGACGTAGAGACGCCTCCCTTGCCGTCGAGCGGGCGGCCCAAGGGGTCGACGGTTCGTCCGAGCAATTCCTCCCCCACCGGCACGTCGAGCACCCGGCCCGTCCGCTGAACCTCCTCACCGGCTTCGATGCCCGCGATGCGGTCCAACATCACGATCGAAACGCCCTCGGGCTCCAGGTTGAATGCCATGCCAAAGCTGTTGCCCGGCAGGCGCACCAGCTCCATGGTCTGCACATCGGGCAGCCCTCGAGCGCGAACGATGGACTCGCCCACGAAATCGATCGTCCCGAACTCCCTCGGCGCAAGCTGTACCTCGGTCTCATCCAACGCGCGCGTCAAATCGTCCGTCAACTCAGCGACCATGGTGTGGAGGTCTTCACTCGGCATGTTGCGGCTGCTCCTGCCTCTCCTCTTCCTGCGCATCGTCTTCATCAGACGATTCGGATTCTTCTTCGGCCTTGCCCCAACGCCGCCGTTCCAATCGCTGTCCAACGTTCTTATCCAATTCGTCGAGGTACGCCTGGACCGACCAGGCGATCTTGCGTCCGTCGCCTCTCAGCTCGATCCCGCAGATCAGGTCAGGCGACGTGGCGAATTCGAGATCCACATCCCGGTCCGCCGTCTCTTGGACCCGGTCCCGTATGCGGCCCTGCTGCTCTTCGGTCAGCTCGAACGAGGTCTTGACTGTCAGGGGGCCCGTCGCGGCGACCAAGTCTTTGACGCGCTGTCCCTGCGCACCGTCCAACTGCTCCAGGAACCGGTGTACCGTCTGGCCCTGCAGGTCGGCATCCGCCAACTCGCGCAGCACATGGCGTAGCGCATTGGCCACCTGGGAGGCGGCCGCCTGCCGCAGATCATCCAGAAACGACTGCTTGTCCTGCTGCATTGCCTTGTGCCACTGGGATCTCACTGCATCGACCTCCATACGGGCCTGTTTCGTCATCTCGTCCTTGCGGGCCTCGGCTTCGGTCTTTGCCTCCGCGAGTATCTTCTGTCGCTCTGCCTCGATCTCGTCGCGCTTCTGCTCGTATTCGCGGATCCGTTCGGTTGCTCGCTGCTTTTCTCGTTCGGCGTCGTCCCAGCGGGAGGCAATCTTCTCCTGGCGGGTGTCGATGGCATGAACAATCCGCCCGTAGAGGAAATGACGGAGCAGCGCCACCAGAATCAGGAAGTTGACAATCTGGGCACCCCATGTGAACAGATCAATCTCCATGGCTAACCTCCGGCCTGTTCGATGAAGTGGTTCCAGAACGGATTGGCAAAGATCAAGATCACGGAGACGACCAGGCAATAGATGGCCGTCGATTCGACCATCGCCATGCCGACGAACAACGTCCGCGAGATTCGATTCGCTTCGTCGGGCTGTTGCGCCATGGCGGCCAGGGCGCGCGCCAGGCCCATGCCTTCACCGATAGCCGGGCCGATGCTGCCGATGCCGATCGTCAGCCCGGCGGCAATAATCGAACTCATTCCGATGATCGTTGCACTATCCATGTTCGTGGTCCTCCTGAGACTGGCTCTCTTTTTTCGATTCTTCCCGGCGGTAAACGCGCGTGGCCGACGCGATATAGACCGCCGCCAGCACGGCGAAGATATACGCGTGGATTTGCCCGATCAGCAATCCAAACAGTTGCATCACGATGGGCACCAGGAACGGCGCAATCGACAGCAGGATCGCACCGATCAGCGTCCCGCTCATGACGTTTCCAAATAGTCGCACCGCCAACGCCAGCGTCCGCGACAATTCGGAAATAATCCGAAACGGCAGCATGATGACCGTCGGCTGGATATAGTGCTTCAGATACCCGACCACGCCCCGCTCGGAGATTCCGTAGATCGGCACCGCAAAGAACACGCATATCGCCAGCGCCGCGGTCGTCGACAGCGACCCGGTCGGGGGTTGATAGCCCGGCACGATCACGAGCAGGTTCGAGATGGAAATGAACAGGAACAGCGTGCCGATGAAGTAGGTATAGCGGGTCGGGTCGGCATCCATGATCTCGCGGATCTGCCCACGTACGTATCCAACCACAACTTCCAGCACGTTTTGCCAACGTGAAATCTTCGGGCCCGTCGAGAGATTCCGGGTGATCAACCAGGCCCCGATGACCATCAGGGCCATGACGCCCCAGGTAAAGACCAGCGTGGCGTTGAGTTGGAAGAATCCGCTCTCCCAATAGATATATTGGTCCGGGGTGACCCTCATGGCGTCCGCTCCAAACAGACCCGACCTCGGCGGCTGTCCGGTCGTGCGGCACGGCTCAGTATCGAACGCACGAGCATCATCCCTGCCAGGCTCGCCAGAATGGCGACCCATCCGCCCCAGCGCGCCAAGGCATAAAAGCACAGCGCCGTAACCGCGCCACGGGTCAGGAAACTGGTCCATACAAACAACATGGGGCGACGACACGGTACGGTGACCCGTCGGACCGTCAGCCACAAGCCGCCGAAGAAGAAGAGGCCCATCAGCAGTCCCGCAGACACACCGAGCAAAATCTGACGCCATTCAGTCACGTTCCGACTCCTCTTCGATCGTCTTTCGTTCCCTGTTGACCCAGAACCACGCGTTGAGCGCCCCGAGCGCCGCGCCGACGACCAACAACGTCAACGTCCAGGAGATGCCCGTCTCCCAGGTCGCATCGATATAGATGCCGATCGCCAGGCAGATCAGGAAGGGGATCATCACCGACCAGCCAACGACGCCGAAGACGCCCAACCCGAACCAGGCGGCATGTCTCTTCTGGCGCCGTCCGCGGGCCCGTCGTTGCTGCTTCCGCGCGATCTTCTCGGCAAACTGGCGCCGATAGCGATCTTCCATCGGTTCCGGCATACTCATACCCGCTCGTGCTGGAGCAACGTGCGAACGAAGTCCGCCTCGATCTTCGCCAGCGCCGTCTGCGCCTTCTTCTCCTGATCGTTCTGCGACTCAAACTCTTCTTCCACCGTCCGTGCCAATTCCTCCAGGCCGCGTCCCTTTACCGCATGGCGACAGGAAACGAATGTGCGATGCCCCTGCTTGACGACGACTCCCTCGTCGGTGGCCACCGCGACCTCGTCACCGGTGTTGCTCATACGGTACATCAGCAATCCGGGCACCAGCGTCGCCACGTAGTCGATATGCCCGGGCAGCAGGGAGAACGATCCGTCTTCGGATTCCATCGTCACCTGGCTGACTTCCTCGTCCACCAGCACCTGGGTCGGGATCAGGATACGCAGTCTCATTTCTTCTTGGCCTCGTCCACGGTTCCAATCATGTACAGCGCCCGTTCGGGGTAGTCGGAGAATTCATCGTTGAGGATGCGCTCGCAACCGTCGAGGGCGTCGTCCAGAGCCACACGTTTGCCCTCGTGTCCGGTGAACTGCTCGGTCGTAAAGAACGGCTGCGTCAAGAAACGCTCCAGTCGTCGGGCACGATAGACCTGTTTCTGATCCTCCTGCGAGAGCTCTTCCAACCCCAGCATGGCGATGATGTCCTTCAGTTCCTCATACTTGGCGAGCGTACTCCGCAGTTGCTGGGCGATCCGGTAGTGCCGCTCGCCGACGATCTGCGGGCTGAGCATGCTGGACTGCGATTCCAGCGGGTCGATGGCCGGGTAGAGCCCCTGGCTGGCCCGCTTGCGGGAAAGGACGATCGTCGAGGACAGGTGCCCGAACGTATGGACGGCCGCCGGGTCGGTAAAATCGTCGGCCGGCACGTAGACCGCCTGGATGGACGTAATGGCGCCGGAAGCGGTGCTGCAAATGCGTTCCTCGAA
>CAZTGH010000027.1:16296-24929 GCA_964612985.1 uncultured Pirellulales bacterium | reverse complement strand
GGACGTGGACGACGGCGGCGAGACCCTGGGCCTTGCCGCCCGGCTGCAAGACGCCCTGGAGGACGCCGGTGTCGAATGTGTACTGGCCATTCTCACTCGGGTGGAAGGCGAGGTCGGCCTTCTCGGCGGCGGACGCGAGCGAGCCCAGGAAGAGGGCTACGGCGAGGATGCGTGCAGATTGAATCGACATGGGAAATCCTCCTCAGGTTCAATCGAAACAGAATCGGCCCTGGTCCATGAGGGTTTGGCCATCGACGTAGATGCTGGGGGCGATGAGGACGCCATCGACGTGGGCGGTGCTGTCCCAGGTGGCGCCGGTCTTGTGCGGGTAAGAGCTGCCAAAGGCGATGTGGATGCCGGGGAACTTCTCGTCCTGGAGCAGGTTGTAGATCAGGTGGGTCAGACCGGTATTGGTGCCGATGGCGAATTCGCCCACGCGGTTGCTGTTTTCGTCGGTCTCGAAGACGTAGCGGTCCAGTTCCAGGCGGAGCTGCCCGTTGTCGCAGCGGAGGCTCTCGCGGAGGGCACGACCGTCGCGGACGTCCAGGATGACGGGTGTCTCGGCCAGCGAGGCGTAGCGCTCGGTGAAGTAGTCGCCCAGGCAGCCATCGATGACGACGTGGCCATCGAGGGTCTGGGGGCAGGTGAAGACTTCGCCATCGGGGAGGTTCTTCCAGCGCCCAGGCTGGATGTCGCCATCGCTGATGAGCCACTTGAGGTCGGGGCTGAAGCGGGCGGTGAAATCGCAGCCCTTCTGCGTGGTGACGCGAATCTCTTTGGCGCCCTTGACCTTTTCGTAGACCCACTTGCTGACGCGCTGGATCTCGGCGTAGTCGCTGCACATGCCGTCGGACATGATCTGGGGCGTGATGCCGATCATGTGGGCGTGGCGAATGTTGGGGTGGGCGTCGATGACCTGGAGCATCTGGCGGCGGAAGGTCTGTAATTCGCCTTCGGCGCCCTGGGCAGCGTAGATGCTGACGTCGGTGACCTGGAGGGCTTGGGCGATGGCATCGGGGAAGCGGACGGGTCGGGGTCCGAAGTCTTCCATGACGAAGAAGGTCACGTTGCCTGCAATCTTCTCGGCGGCGGCGCGCAGGGCATCGCCGATCTGGCGAGTTGGTTGATCGGTGATGACGACGACGCGTTCGCCCGGCTGGATGCGCAGGCAGTTGTCGATGGCCTGTTGGACGCCCTGTTCGATCGTTCCCATGTGCTGGTTCTCCTTTTCCGTAGCGGTGCCGGACTCGGTGTCCAGTGTCGCATGCGACCATCCTCAAGCCTTTCGGGCTTGAGGCCGCCACCCTGCCACGATACGACTGGTGGGCGAGGGGGCAGATGCTTCACTCCGTTCAGCATGACAAGGCTGGGCCAGCCTTCGGGAGCATGGCACGCAAATCCATCCCGGCTGCTGCCCAGCCCACCTGACCAAGGCTGCCCCGCCACCGCGCGATGCTGCCCCTCCTACGGGGAGGTGAGGCGGCGGATGAGGGTGATTTCTTTGACGTCGAAGGGGGTGCCGTCGGGGCGCAGGATGTCGTGGAACCAGACGTCGGGTTCGCTCTTGTAGGCCTTCGTCCAGGAGTCCCACGGGTAGATCGTCTGCGTCTTTCCGGCGACGAAACCCCAGTTGTAGGCGCCGATCTTCTTTTGCTTGAGGTACGGCAGGACGGCGGCGAAGGTGCTGCCGGTCGGACGCGCCATGTACTCGGTGCAGAGGATCGGTCGGCCAAAGCGCTCAAGCGATTCGACGCGGCGCTTGACCTCGTCGAGCGGACCATAGCAGTGGAACGTGATGATATCCGACTGCTCGAGCATGAAGCGGTTGATCTCCGAAAGCTTCTCCGGCGACGAGTCGCCCGCCCAGACGGCGGCGGTGATCGGCTGGGTGGGACGGGCCTGGCGGGCCCAATCGAAGGCCTTCTTCAGAAGCATCAGCGCCAGCTTGGCTTTGTTCTCGGGTTCGAACTTCACATAGGCGGGGTCGTTGCGATTGTCAGGCTCATTGAAGAGGTCCCAGGCGTGGACGCGGCGGTCCTTGCGGAAGTGACCGACGACGCCCTGGATGTAGCCCTTGAGCTCGTCGTGGCGGTTGGGGTCGCGGAGGATCTCGACGCCGGGGCTCTGGACCCAGCCCGAATTGTGGATGTGCGGGATCGGTTCGGGCTGCGGCCCGATCTGGGGATAGGGGTCCCAGACTCCGTCGAGCAGGACGAAGACCACGCCAATGCGATGGCGGTCGGCCATGTCCAAGAATCGCTCCATCCGCTGGAGCAGCCCTCGGGCGTGCTGCTCCCAGAGCAGATGGTGCAGGTAGACGCGGACGCTGTTGAAGCCGAGCTTCTGGGCCCAGGCGAGTTCGCGGTCGATGGTCTCGGGGTCCCAGGTGTCGATCTGCCACATTTCGAGCTGATTGATGGCGGTGCTGGGCGTGAAATTGCAGCCCACGAGCCAGGGCTTTTCGGCGTACCAGGCGTTGGCCTGCTCGGGCGACCACTGCACGACCGGCTGGGGCGAAAGCGAGGCACAGCCGGCTGCGAACCATGCTGACGCCATGAGAATCAGTCCGACTCGACACTTCATGGTATTGCCTTCCTATGCGATGTCACACGGTCCGAAAAGAAACCGATGAGACGACTCGGTCATCCTGCGCTTCGTGAAGGATCCGGCCGTGGGATGAGCAGCGGTTCTCATTCACGGGCCGGATCTTTCACTCCGTTCGGGACGACAAATGGAATGCATGAATCCATCATGGTTCGTGTCACTTGGTGTCCTGGGGGACCGAGCAGGCGACGCGGAAGCCGATGAAATCGATTTGGGGCAGCCACCACTTGCTCTTGGGGATCTGCGGATCGTTCATGCGCCACCAGTCCTGTTCACAGGCGCGGGCGGCACAGCGCAGCTCGGCGGCGGGGCTGTCGTAACAGCCTCCACGGGCGACGTGCACCTTGCCCTCTTCGGGACCGGTGGGGTTCTTGGTATTGGCCATCGCGGCATAGGCATTGGGCTGATAGAGGTCCTGGACCCACTCGCGAACGTTGCCCTGCATGTCGTAGAGGCCCCAGGCGTTGGGCTTCTTCGTGGCGACGGCGCCGGGCCCGAAGTCGGAATTGTCCTGGAACCAGCCATAATCACCGACCTTGTCGGCATCGGCGGCGCAGCCAAAGGGCGTGGTACTGCCGACGCGGGCGGCGTATTCCCATTCGGCCTCGGTGGGCAGGCGGTACGGCTTGCCGGTCTTCTGCGAGAGCCACCGGCAGAAGGTCATGGCGTTGTGCCAGGTCATGCCCATAGCAGGATGCTTGACACTGTAGCCCATGGTCATATCGCCATAGACGGGGGTCGGACCGCTGATGGTGTTGACGCCATCGGCGGCGGGTTGAGCGTTCTTCTGGGCTTCCTGGACCTCCACGAATTCCTTTTTGGCGGTGCCGGTTTCCTGGTAGTAGGCCATGAACCATTCCAGGGTGGTCTCGGTCGTGCAGAGATAGAACGGATCGAGAGTCACTTTGGCCTGGGGGCCTTCGTCGTCATTGCGGTCGGCTTCGTCGGCGGGGCTGCCCATGGTGAAGGTGCCGCCGGGGATCAGGACCATGTCCAGAGACAGCTCGGCGCCGGTCTTGGTGGTGATGGTCTCGGTGTACTTCTTGGGGAGCTGGTCTTCGGCGCCGGCGACAGTCGCCAGTATCGCTAGGATACAGATCGCCAGTGCACCGATACGCCATTGTTTCTTGCTGCTGTTCACCTTCGTCTCCTTAAGAGCGTTTTACGGAAATTCGTTCTATGCTTTGTTTTCAGGGTCGTCTGGGGCCCCGGTATGTCTGTAAGCTCTCTTGAATGATCTGTGGATGAAGTCATTCTTCCCACGATGTCATGTCTTTTCATATCATTTTCGTGAAGCCCGGCTTCGGGACGGGATAGCTGCCGTCGGGGCCCAGTTTGCTGGGCGGGTCCATATCGTCGCGGCACTCTTCGGCCCTTGGCGGGTAGTAAAAATCGGATGCATTGATCTGTTCCCAGGTAACTTCCTTGCCCGTATAGCACGAGATCTGGCCCATGATGGTGATCATCGTGCTGGGGACCATGTAATCGCCACTGTTGAACGGCTCGCCCGAACGGATGGCGGCAAAGAGCACGTCATGCTCTCTTTGATACGGATTACAGCGGAGGGAGGATCGCCAGTTGGTTTGGCCCCAGATGCGATAATTCGTTATATCGGCCTTGCCCTTGGTGCCGAGGACGATGCTGGAGGAATCGTTGTAGCAGCCATCGGTGGTTCGGCAGAAGGCGTAGATGCGGACGCCGCTGGCGAACTCGTAGATCACCGAATGGTGGTCGAAGACGTCGCCATAGATGGGATCGGTCATGGAGGAGCGTCCGCCGAGGCCATGGCACTTGACGGGGTTCTCCTCGCGGAGGACCCAGCGGGAGCGGTCAAGGTTGTGGACGAGGGACTGGGGGACGTCGTCGCCGGAGAGCCAGCGGAAATGATACTGGGTGCTGCACTGCCACTGGAGTTCGGTCAGGCCGGGCTGGCGTTCGATGATGACGTAGGGGGCGCGGAGGAAGTTCTCCTCGATCGAGATCACGTCGCCGATGGCGCCGTCGTGGATGCGCTGGACGGTTTCCGCATAGCGGGTGTCGAAACGGCTGTGGAGGCCCGAGACAAGGCAGAGGCCCTTCTCTTTGGCGAGTTCGACGGCCTGTTGCATGAGCTTCATGCCGGCGGGGTCGATGCCATGGGGTTTTTCGACGAAGACGTGTTTGCCCGCCTTGACGGCGGTCATCGTGTGGAGCGGGTGGAACTTGGCGGCGTTGGCGATGAGCACGACGTCGGAGGCTTCGATGACGTGTTTGTAGCCATCGAAACCGGTGAAGCAGTGGTCGTCGTCGACGGCCACCTGATCGCCCTTCTGCTCTTTGAGGATGCGGCGCTTCTGCTTGACGCGGTCCATGAAGATGTCGCACATGGCGACGAGCCTGGCGCCGGGATCGGCGGTCAGGGCCTCGGCGGCGGCCCCGGAGCAGCGTCCGCCACAGCCGATCATGCCGATGCGGAGGATATCGCTGCCACCGGCAAAGACCCGAGCGCCCAGGCCCAGCGAGGAGGCCATCGCCGCTGAAGTCACTACGGTCGAGGTCTTGAGAAAGTCGCGCCGCGTAGTGCCCAAGCTGCCCTCGGATTCGTTCGAGCGTGCCATAGTGTCTCCTTCCTTCGATGTGCCCTGGCTGGACCGGTTTTCAGGTATCGAATCAGGGCCTTCTATAGATTGCGTTTGCGGATGCTATGTTACCGTGCGGGCGGGGTAAATTCAAGGCGCAGACAGCAAAGGATGCTGTCGGCATATGGCGGTGGATTCGGGGCACAACCTGTGATCGGCACTGTTGGGACTGCCTTGCCCTCCATTTGTCATCTCGACCGGAACAAAGCGAAGCGAAGAGATCTGGCCGCGAAACCCAGACTACAGTCCATTCGGCGCCAGATTCCTCCATTCCGCTTCGCTCCAGTCGGAATGACAAAGCGCACGCGGTGGACTCGAGTGCCGGCGTATTCCGGACGCACCCGAGTCGTTCCCAAGCTTCGCTGGAGGGTACCACCCGTCGTATGCACCATCCCCAAGGCTTCGCCTTGAGGCTGCCACCCATGGCTAGATTTCCGACCATTGCCCTGGGATTGGGACGGGATAGCGTCCTTCGGCGTCGGCACGGACGGGGGCGGGGCTGTCGAAGGTGAAGTTGACGTCGGGGCAGAATTTGAAGTTGGAAGCCATCATCTGGTCCCAGGTGACGATCTGGCCGGTGTGGATGGCGGCCCGTCCCATAATCGAGGCCAGATTGGTGTAGGCGGCGCGTTTGACCTCGTTGTGGGGCTTATCCTGGCGGATGGCGGTCAGCAGGCGGTCCCATTCGACCTGATAGGGGCTGACCTTCTCGTTTTCGGGGCGCCAGGCGATGTTGTCGCGGGCGGTGCGCTGGTCCTTGTAGATCTGCACGGTCGGGGCGTGGACGTTGCCCGAGAACTGGGCGGCGCATTTGGCGCCATGAATGAAGGTGGCGAACTCGTTGCGGCAGTTGGGCTGGTTGCGGCTGTTGACGAAGGCCCTGGTGCCGTCGGGGAAGGTGTACTCGATGGCGTAGGTGTGGACGTTCTGGCTGCAATCGTTGCTTCGCGGCTCGCATCCGCCCAGCCCTTCGGCAGCGACGGGCCAGGCGTCCTTGATCCAGCAGCACTCGTCGACCTGGTGGATCATCATCTCGATGAACCAGGCGGAAGAGACCCAGACGAAGAAGTATGGGCGGCGGATCTGCCAGAGCAGCTCGCTTTCACCGCCTTTGAACGGGCCCATGCGGGCGCCGGGGTCCATGCGGTAGGCGCGGATCAGGGGGATCTCGCCCATGGCGCCGTCGCGGATCTGGTCGATGAGGGCCTGGCGGGCGGAGGAATGTCGGCACATCAGGCCGCAACCGATCTTGAGGTTCTTCTTCTCGGCTTCGGCGCCGAGGCGGAGGATCTCATGGGTGCCGCCGGGGTCGGGGGCGAAGGATTTTTCCATGAAGACGTTGATCCCCTTCTCGACGGCGTAGGCAACGTGGGTCGGGCGGAAAACCGAATGGGTCGCCTGGATCATCACGTCTCCGGGGCGGAGGCAGTCAATGGCCTTGCGGTACGCGTCGAAACCAATGAAACGCCGGTCGTCGGGCACATCGACGCGCTCGCCGAATTGCTCACGAAGGGCGTTGTAAGACCGCGTTTGCTTGTCCTCGAACACATCGGCCATGGCGACGAGCTTGGTCGGTCCCGTCTGGGAGGAGAGGGCGTTGGAGGCGGCGCCGCTGCCACGTCCGCCGCAGCCGACGAGGGCCAGGCGGATCGTGTTGTCCTCGCCTGCGTAGCCGCGGGAGGACAGGGCGACGCTGCCCAGCACCGAGCCGGCAACCACTCGGGAGCCCTGGGCCAGGAACTGGCGGCGCGAGGACTGTCCGTCTTCGGTCTGTAGCAATTTGGTGCTGTGCGGATCGGCTTGCGTGCTCATGATGGCTCCTTTTCCAGGCTCTATGGAATCATTTGCAGGTGGAGGACTTCAGCGAGTCTATTCTCGGCAAAACCGCTCGGGGCCCTAGAGGCCCAGATTACCCCCAGGTTGTCCCTAATTTGAGCCTCTGCCCAATCGGTTTTGCCGAGAGGGTAGCGGCTGAAGTCATTGTTTTCAAAGTGCAAACATGACTGAGATTTCTCAGGGGTTTTCCCAGAAACGGGTTCTGTCGCATGTCGGCCCGGCGGTCCCCAAGAATCTTTATTTCAAGAAGCTCTTTTCATTCAAACTGAGACGTTCAAAAAAACGCCGCTGGTCGCGAGTGAGGCGAGCCAGCGGCGGATCGTACGTCGTTACATCGCCTCAGGCGAATTCTTGGTACTCACGGTCCTTGAGAACGCCCGGCTGGGGCACGGGATAGCGGCCTTCGGAGTCCGCTTTGAGGGGCCCGGGCGAATCCATGGTGAACTTGTCGACATTGGGGGCGAACTCGTGCGGGCAGTTGAGCATCTGATCGTAGGTGATGACATTGCCGGTGTGGGCGGCCATGCGCCCCATCGAGGTGACCATACTGGCGATCGCGCCGCGCTCGACTTCGTTGTAGGGCTGGTCAGCGCGGATCGCATCGATCAGGTCGTCGAATTCGAGCTGATAGGGGTTGGGCTCGGGTTGCGGGAAATGCCAGATGAGATTCTCGCGGGCCATATTCTGGTCGCTGTAGGTGCGGACCTTGCCCGGCGTGTGGCTCGATGTCGAAACGACTGCCGAGCCCTTGGTGCCATGAACGAAGCTGTTGAATGCGTTCTCGCACCCGTTCATGTGGCGACCGCCATAGAAGAACTTGGTTCCGTCGGCGAAGGTGTATTCGACCGAGTAATTGTCGAGGTTCTGATCGACGGAATTGCCGCGATAATGACGAGCGCCAAAGGCGCGGGCCTCGACGGGCCAGGCGCCCTTCATCCAGGAGCATTCGTCGATCTGATGGATGTAGTAGTCGCTGTAAAGGCCTCCACTGGCCCAGAGGAAGCTATGGAATCTTCGCACCTGATAGAGCAGATCGCTGGTGCCGCCGGTATTGGGGCCGAGGGTGGCGGCGCGGCCGCCCATGCGGTAGGCGCGCATCGTGTGGATCTCGCCGATTTCGCCCGAATCGAGGCGTTCCTTGAGTTGCTGACGACCTCGACAGTGGCGGACCATGAGGCCCACACCGACCTTGAGGTTCTTGGCGTCGGCTTTCTTGGCCAGTTCGATCATGCGCTTGGTGGTCGGGCCGTCGACGGTGACGGGCTTTTCCATGAAGACGTTGACGCCCTTGTCGATGGCGTAGGTAAAGTGCACCCAGCGGAAGGCGGGCGGGGTGCCGAAAATCACGACGTCGCCGGGATCGAGGCAATCGATGGCCTTCTTGTAGGCGTCGAAGCCGATGAACTTGCGGTCGTCCGGGACGTCGACCTGGTCTCCGCGTGAGTTCTGGAGGCCCTTGTAGCTGCGGTCGACGCGGTCGGCGAAGACATCGGCGAGGGCGACGAGCTTGATGGGGCCGTTCTTGACCGACAGCGCGTTCTGGGCGGCGCCGGTGCCGCGTCCGCCGCAACCGAC
>CAZTGH010000027.1:11902-16286 GCA_964612985.1 uncultured Pirellulales bacterium | reverse complement strand
GGGCGACCTTGATCGTATCGTTGCCGGCGGCGTAGAGACTGGAACTGAGTCCGGCGACCAGGGTGGTGGCCGCGGCGACTCGACCGGTATCTTTGAGGAATTGGCGGCGTGACGTCTGGGGGCTCACGGTGTGCTTCATGGTGGGTCTCCTACTTCGTTGGTGTGTAATGACCATGCAAGGGCGAGGCATGCCTCGCCCCTACGGTTGCCGTCTTGGTCAGGCGTATTCGCGATCGGTGACAATGCCTGGCTGTGGGACGGGATATCGGCCCTTGGCGTCGGATTTCAGCGGCGCGGGCGAGTTCCACGTCAGCTTGTCCAGGTCCGGGGCCATCTCGTGCGGGCAGTTGAGCATCTGGTCATAGGTGATCTCGACGCCGGTATGAGCGGCCATGCGTCCCATCGAGGTGACCATGCTGCCGATGGCGCCGCGCTCGGCTTCGTTGTAGGGCTTGTCGTTGCGGATGGCGTCGATGAGGTCGTTCCACTCGTTCTGGTAGGGATTCCTCTGGTCACCTGCAACTCTGGATTGCCATGTCATCGCGGAGCGGTCGAGGCTCTGGTTGCTGTAGATGCTGGAGGGCAGGCCGCAGTCGCCGCTCCTGGAGGCGATCGCCGAGCCCTTGCTGCCGTGCAGGTAGCTCGAATAGATCTGGGTGGCGCCGTCCATACAGCGTCCGTCGAAGTCCATCTTGGTGCCGTCGGCGAAGGTATATTCGACCGCATAGGTGTCGAAGTTCTGGTCGACGTACTGGATGCCTTCGGGGCTCTCCTTGTAGTGCCTACCGCCCAGGGCCTGGGCCTTGACAGGCCAGGCGTCCTTCATCCAACAGAGATGGTCGATGACGTGGATGTAGAAGTCGCTGTAGTTGCCACCGCTGGCCCAGATGAAGCTGTGGAAGCGTCGCACCTGGTAGAGCAGGTCGCTGATGTCGTCGGGCTTGGGCAGCGAGGCGAAGAAGCCGATGGGGCCGTGCATACGGTAGCCGCGCATCAGGATGATGTCGCCGATCTCGCCGTCGTGGACGCGGTTGGCCAGTTCCTGGAGGGCCCGGCTGTGACGGGACATGAGTCCGACGCCGACCTTGAGGTTCTTGGCATCGGCCTTCCTGGCCAACTCGATCATACGCCTGGTGGTCGGGCCGTCGACGGTGACGGGCTTTTCCATGAAGACGTGCAGACCCTTCTGGACGGCATAGTCGAAGTGCACCCAGCGGAACGCCGGCGGCGTCCCGAAGATCGCGACGTCGCCCGGACGCAGGCAGTCCATGGCCTTCTTGTAGGCGTCGAAGCCGATGAACTTGCGATCGTCGGGGACGTCGACCTGGTCGGCGTGGCCAGCCTTGAGGTTCTTGTAGCTGCTGGAGAGGCGGTCTTCGAAGACGTCGGCCATGGCGACGAGCTTGATCGGCCCCTGATTCTTGACGTTCATGGCGTCGGCGGCGGCACCGGAGCCTCGTCCGCCGCAACCGACGAGGGCCAGTTGGATGGTATTGTTGCTGCCGGCGTAGAGGCTCGAACTGATCCCCGTCGCCAGGGCCGAGGCGGCGGCGACCCGGCCGGTGTTTTTCAGAAACTCGCGCCGCGTGCTGGTGTGATTCGTGGCTTCGCTCATGGCAGGTCTTCTCCTACTTTGCTGATGTTTGCTTGCAGCCATCTGATGGTCCATTGCAGGTCGTGCGACCCCGCACGATAAAAAAGGCGAACGGGAACGTTCACCCTACCGAGGCCGCCAACTCCGTTAAGACCCTATTATCCCCTCTGCCGCCCGGAGCACAAGGCTTTTTGTCGGCCGCCCGGCGCGTGGGTGAGGCCGGCAACTGGTGGCCGATTCGGGCCACGGGTCCTGATCGCCCCTGTTGGAATCGGTCTGGCATCCATTTGTCATCTCGGCGTTTGGAGCTTGGATTCTGGCTCATTGGGACGTGTTTGGGCTTTCGGATTTCGACATTCGTGCTTCTACAGTGTGCCCAAGCGAGCAACGCAGAAACGGTCATGCCCCCGAGGGCTGGGGGTTGGCGGGTGAGGGGGATGGGCGTAGAATGGGGGTGCTATTTGACTTCGAGAAAGGAAGGCGTATGAAGGGTATGGGTGTGGTTCGGTGTTGGGTTATGGCGTCGGTGGTGGGCCTCGTAATCGTTGGGGCATCGCGGGGCATCTGGGCGGATGAGGTGTATCGCAATGGGGTCGCGGTTGGCCCGACGGATACGACAGAGCAGATCGTGGAGAAGGCGGCGCGGGTGGTGCCTTCGGAGCGGCAGTTGGCGTGGCAGCGCGGCGAGTTCATCTGCTTCGTGCATTTCGGGGTCAATACGTTTACCGCGCGGGAGTGGGGTACGGGAATGGAGGACCCGAAGATTTTCAATCCGACAAAGCTGGATACGGACCAGTGGTGTCGGATGATGAAGGCGGCGGGGATGACGCAGGTGATTCTGACGGTGAAGCATCACGACGGGTTCTGCCTGTGGCAGACGCGGTATACGGATCATTCGGTGGCGTCGAGTCCCTGGCGGGACGGCAAGGGCGACGTGCTGCGCGACCTGGTGGATTCGTGTGAGAGGTTCGGGATCAAGGTGGGGGTGTATCTGTCGCCTGCCGATCTGTATCAGATCGAGAGTGCGAACGGGCTGTATGGCAACCTGAGCGAGTATACCGAGCGGACGATTCCGCGGGCGGTGCCGGGGCGGCCTTTCAAGGACAAACGAACGTTCACCTTTCGGGCCGACGACTACAACGAGTATTTTATGAACCAGCTTTTCGAGCTGCTGACCGAGTATGGGCCGATCTACGAGGTCTGGTTCGACGGGGCGCATCCGAAGCGCAAGGGCGGGCAGACGTATACGCATTCGCAGTGGTACCAACTGATCCGAACGCTGGCGCCGGAGGCGGTGATCTTCGGCAAGGGGCCCGACGTCCGCTGGTGCGGCAACGAAGGGGGCGGCACGCGGGAGGCAGAATGGAACGCGATCCCGCTGCCGGTAGAGCCGGAGGAATTCGACTGGCCTGATATGACGGACACCGACCTGGCCAGCCAGGCGAAGCTGGCGCAGATGGCGGGCAAAGGCGGGTATCTGCACTGGTATCCGGCGGAGACGAACACGTCGATCCGGCGGGGCTGGTTCTGGCGGGACGAGGAGCAGTTCGTCAAGGGCACCGAGGAGATTCTCGACATCTGGTACCGGTCGGTGGGCGGCAATACGGTGTTTCTGCTGAACATTCCGCCCAACCGGGAGGGGCTGTTTGCCGAGCGGGACTGTCATGTGCTCCAGGAGGTCGGGCAGATCCTGGGTAAGACGTTCGCGGTCGATCTGTCCGAGGGGGCGAAGGCGACCGCTTCGGCGACGCGTGGGGTCGGCTTCGAGGCGTCGAATGCGCTGGACGACGATCTCGATTCGTGCTGGATGGCGCCGCTGGGGACGAGGCAGGCGGAGCTGGTCGTGACGCTGGCGGGCGAAAAGACGTTCAATCGGGTGATGTTCCAGGAGCAGATTCAGGATTTCGGACAGCGGATCGAGCGGTTCGCGGTCGACGTGATGGCCAATGGCGAATGGCGGGAGATCGGCAGCGGTCGGACCGTGGGGCACAAGCGGATCTGTCGGACGCAGACGGTGACGAGCGAGAAGATTCGCGTTCGCGTGCTCGACAGTCGGGTGTGTCCGACGATCAGCAATGTGGGGGTGTACTTCGAGGCGGTGAGGCTGAGCGAGCCCAAGTTCAGCCGGGACGGGCAGGGGAATGTCACGGTCTACTGCGAACCGGCGGGTCCGGTGA
Organism: uncultured Pirellulales bacterium; assembly: GCA_964612985.1. Taxonomy (GTDB): domain Bacteria; phylum Planctomycetota; class Phycisphaerae; order Sedimentisphaerales; family Anaerobacaceae; genus Anaerobaca. The sequence goes on along the minus strand of CAZTGH010000027.1, from coordinate 12,515 downwards.
TTCGCTACACCACAGACGGCAGTGAGCCTGGGAAGGACTCGCCTATCTACACGAGTCCGATCCGCCTGCCGAAGGGCGGGACCGTCAAGGCCGTTGCGGTCGATCCGACGGACGGGACGACGGGACCGGCAGCGAGCGCCACGTTCGATATCGGGCGGGCAGGGTGGAAGGTGGTTCGCGTATCGAGCGAGCAACCGCCCAACGAAGCGGCGGGCAATGCCATCGATGGCGATCCGAAGACGATCTGGCACACGCAGTGGTCGGGCGCAGCGCCCGGGCATCCGCACGAGATCGTGATCGATCTGGGGCAGAGCCATACACTGGCGGGCTTCACGTATCTGCCGCGTCAGGACGGGCAGAGCAACGGGACCGTGGTGGAGTACGAGTTCTATGTCTCGCGCGACGGGCAACGGTGGCGCCGCCCTGCCGCGCAGGGATCGTTCGCCAATATCAAGAACAATCCGATGGAGCAGACGGTGCGATTCGAGCGGGCGGCGCGGGGACGATACGTGCGTTTCGTCGGGCGGGCGGAAGTGGACGGCAATCCGTGGATGTCGGCAGCGGAGGTGGGCGTGATCACGGCCGACAATCCGTAGGGGGCATGATTGAACGG
>CAZTGH010000027.1:10790-11892 GCA_964612985.1 uncultured Pirellulales bacterium | reverse complement strand
CGGGCGGGTTCGATACGGCAGGGATACGGTCATGAAGGCAAAGACGCTGCTGATTGTGCTGTTGCGGCTGACCGGCGTGGCCATGCTGGGTGCGGTCGTGTTCGTGTTCGCTCCTTTCGCGTGGATGCAGAAGATTCATGCGGCGATCGGCATGGGCGAACTGGAGTACACGGCATTGCTGAGCTATCTGACGCGGACGCTGTCGGCGATGTACGCGATCGTCGGGGCGATCCTGCTATTCGTTTCGCGGGATCTCCGGCGGTATCTGCCGCTGATCCGGCTGCTCGGGGTTGTCGCGGTCGCGGGCGGCGTGGGTGTCACGGTCCTCGATGCGCTGCTGGGTCTGCCGGCGTTCTGGACGATCCTGGAAGGTCCGCTGACGGTTGGGCTGGGTGTCGCGATACTCGCTCTGTCGCGACACATGCGCGCGTGAGGGGATTGCTGTGCGGTGTACACCCTGCGAGTGAACGGGTGGGTTGCGAACCCACCTTGACGCGTGGGTTGAGAACCCACCCTACGGTTCGGGTTTGAGGGTGGCGCAGGCGAAGAGGCCTCCGGCGATGCTGTTTTCGTGGGCGGAGAAGCGGACGACGACGGACGACTTACCCTCGGTCAGATCGGCGGGGATCGGGTAGTCGACGTCGAAGAATTGGCCCGGCTGACTGCCGGTGAGCTTCTGCGTGGCGATTCGGGCGTCATCGACGAGGATGTCGAAGGTCCGGCCATCGTCGCTGCCCCAGTAGGTACAGTACAATGTCACGGGGGTGTCGGGCAGGACCTGGAGGCGGTATTCGAACCATCCGTCCTGGGCGTCGCGCCAGCGGCGGTGAGCGTGGGTTCCGGTGCGGGAGTTTTCGCCTTTCATCTGGTGGGCTTTTTCGGAGTCGGAGGCGCCGATGTCGACGGCGTCGATCCGGCGGGCCTCGATGGCGGCTTGCCTCGCCTCTTCGCGAGCCTTCGCTTCTTGCCGGGTTTTGCGTTCGGCCTCGATCTTCTGCCAGCCTTCCTCATCGGTCAGGCGCCAGTAGACGGCGTAGTGCTGGTCGAACAGTTCGTGGTAGGGAACGAGCATCACGTCATTGGGGCGACCGACGCCCATCGT
>CAZTGH010000027.1:0-10690 GCA_964612985.1 uncultured Pirellulales bacterium | reverse complement strand
TCCGACCAGACCAGGTGCGGCGGATCGACAGGTAGGAGCCAGGTTGGGCGGTGACCACATGGGCCCTGTCATCGATCCTGAGCGTCACGCCCTGTGTCGCCCACGCGGGGACGCGGAGGCGCAGCTCGAACTCGGTCGGTCGGGATGCTTCGATCGTCAGCTTCGTCGATGCGTCGTCGGGAAAGATGGTGTCCTGACGGACGGTGACGCCCTGCTCCTTCCAGTTCAGCTCGCTGGCGATGAAGAGGTTGACCCAGAGCGTGTCAGCGTGGTGGAAGTAGATCGTGTCGGCGTACTTGGCGTGGTTCTCGAGCCCGGTTCCGGTGCAGCACCAAAACGAGTCGCGCGGGGTGTTGAAGTACTTCCAGTGACCCGACGCCAGCGTGACGAAGTACATCATCATCCCGGTGTCGGGGTCCTGCGTGGCGAGGATCGAGTTGATCAGGCTGCGCTCGTAGTAGTCCATGTACTCGGCGCGGGGCTGCCAGGCGAACAGGTGCCTGGTGAGCTTGAGCAGGTTATAGGTGCAGCAGGTTTCCTGGGTGTGGGCGTCGAGCTGGTCGGCCAGGCGGTAGGGGTCGCTGCGCCAGTGCTCGTCGACGGAGGTGCCGCCAGTGCAGTAGGTGCGTCCGTGGACAACGCTGTTCCAGAAGAACTCGGCGATGTGGCGGTCGGTGGGGTTGCCGGTCAGTTCGTACTGGCGGGCGGAGCCGATCATGTTGGGGATGAAGGAGTTGACGTGGAGGTCTTTCAACTCGTCGCGGTGCAGGATCAGCGGGTTGTTGTACGCGTCGGCGTTGAAGCGCTGGGCGAGGTCGAGCCAGGCCTCTTCGCCTGTGACGCCATAGAGGTTGGCGAGCGTCTCGTTCATACCGCCCTGCTCGGTGTGGTTGAGCATCTCCTGCATGGCGTCGCGGTCGAGCGGGTCGAGGCGGCGCTGGGCCCAGCGGGCCATGCCTTGGGCGATCTCGAGGGCTGGGCCATTGTCGGCGTAGACATACATATCGATCAGGCCGGCGTAGATCTTGTGCAGGGTGTACCAAGGGGCCCAGACGGGCTTTCGCGCGACGACGCGGTCGATCTGCTCTTCGGGGTAAGCGCTGAGATAGCCTGAGCCAAGGGCGTGCTGGCACTTGGCCAGGTGCGCGACGATGGCGTCGGCCTTGGCCTTGAGCTTCCCGTCACCCGTGCCGGCGAACATCAGGGCGCAGGCGGAGAGGTAGTGGCCCATGGTATGACCACGGAGTTCGGTCTTCTCCCAGCCTCCGAGGGGCTCGCCCGGCGTGGGCAGGCCGGCGGTCTGGCGGAAGTACCACAGCAGGCGGTCGGATTCGAGGGCGTGGAGGTAGTTTCGGTCGCGCTGCATCGCGTCGCGGAACGGACCCTCCAGCAGTCTGACGTCGCGGAGGTCGAAGGGCTGGGCCTGGAACTGGATGGCTTCGCGTCCGCTGGGCCAGACGGCGGCCTGGAGGGCGACATCCTCGAGGCATGCGAAGAGAGCGAGGATCACGATAAGAATATTGCATCGTCTGGACATTGCGGGTTCCTCCCTGGCAACCGAACTTGGGCACGAGCGGTGCGACAGGCCACCGAACTCTTTGGCTATACCAGAAGGCAATGTTTGGGACAAGGGCAAATCGGATGAGACCACCCAGGGGAGGGCAAATTCGAAATGCGAAGTGTGAAATTCGAAACAAGTCTGAAGCACGAAATGCGAATGCTCCAAACGGGCATGACGGCGTCATTACGGAGGCTTGATTTCGTTGCGGCTGGAGAGACGTCGTGCGGGGACGCACGACCTACGGGGGTGCTATTCGCGTTCGGCGGTCCAGGGCTGGTCGGAGGCAGGCGAGGCGTCGGCTTTCGGGGTAGCCATGGTGATGGGCGGGAGGACGCTGATGCGCTCGGGGCTGCGGACGGCGCGGGCCAGGGTTTCTTTGGTCACTTTGACGGGGGCGGTGATCAGTTCGGGGACGCTGTAGGTCCAGAGACAGGAATCGTACCAGGTCGGGTCCTTCTGGGGCAGCAGGACAGGCTTGTAGGTGTGGCCTTCGGCGTCGACATAGGCGAGGTACGAGCGGGTGAAGGGGGCGCTGCCGCGCTTGCTGCTAAAGGCGATCCAGCGGCTGTTGCTCGACCAACTGTGCCAGGACTCGCTCTGATCGCTGTTGGCCTCGAGCTTGCGGTATTCGAAGCGCCCGGTCCGCGCGGCGGCTTCGAGGTCGATGAGGTAGAGGTCGCTGCTGGGGCGGTAGACGGGGAAGCAGCCGTAATCGCACATGCAGAAGAGCAGCCAGCGGCCATCGGGGCTGATGCGCGGCAGCAGCATGGACTGGCCTGTATCCTGGGCGGCAAGGACGGTCTCCAGCTCTCCCCACTGGTCGCGCTCGACGTCGTAGGCGATGCGCATCAGGTCGTACTTGATCTGGTCGTAGTCCTGGGGCACGACGTTGCGCTGCGACCAGGTCAGCGGCGCGCTGCAGAAGTAGAGGTACTTGCCGTCGGGCGAGAAGGTCGGGTAGGTTTCGAGGCGGTCTTTCTGGGCGATCTGCGGCGCGGTCTTGGTGACGTGCGAGTCGACGAGGTAGTATGCCAGATGCGAGTCGAGGTCGATGACGTCGCGGACTTCGTGTCCGCTGGAGTGAAAGAACTGGCTGACCCCGTTGACCGAATAGGCGGCGACCTTGCCGCTGGGGTGCCAGGCGGTGTAAGTAAACTTGGTGCCGATCTTTTGGACGTCGCCACCGTCGACGAGCAGAGCGGAGCTGCCATATTCGGCGCTGCGGATACCGAGCAGCATGGTGTCGGGACGGTTGTTGCAGAAGGCATGGCAGTTGAGACAACCATGGGCGAAATAGCGGTTGTCCAGGACGAGCGATTCGTCGAAGCCGGTCAGGTCGCGCTGGTAGACGCCGATGGGGCCCCAGGCGCCGGCACCGGGGTGGAGGCGGCGGTAGACGAGGACATCGTCGATCGGCTCAGAGGCGATGTGGTTCGTGATTCGCTCGAAGCGGGTCCAGGCACCGTCGGCGTTCCGCACACAGATATCGAGGTGAATGTCCTTTCCGGCGTTGGCCTGCAACAACCGGCCCCACGGCCTTTCGGGAATCAGAATGCGGCCGGAGCGGCTTTCGATCTCGATCGCCTCAGCACCTTCGCCCGCGATACGCACGTAGAAGCCTTCGCCCTCTTCCCGGACGATGAAGTTCAACGGCGCGATATTCGGAGGGGCCACCACACCGGCGTAGTCGGGGTGGACTCTCGCGGGGCGGCCCGCCTGTGGAAGCGTATCGATCGAATCGGGACCATCCAGCGCATGGCGGTAGGATGCATACGCGAGGATGGCTGCCAGCGCGACGGCCAGGGCGATCGATGTCTGGAGGAGGCGTTTCTTCATCTCTTGACCCCCGACAATCCGTAGAGATTGAAGAAGAAGTAGCTATCGCCATAGCCAGCAGCGAGTTCGCGGAGGGCGGCCTGCTTGTTCTTGCCATAGCGGTTGAAGGTCCGACTGAACCGTTCGATGTTCTGCTTGAGACGCGGGTCGATCTCGCGCCCGTGCAGGAAGACCGGTTGGCGTTTCGTGTAGGCATAGACGAGGATCGCCTCTTCGTAATGCCGCGGGAACGGTCCGTAACCGAACGTATGGACCCGTCCCAGATTCGCGACGAACTTATCCAACTCCCTTGTCAGCATATAGGAGGACATCAGGTACTCGAAGGCCATGCGGTTGTGCTCGTTCTCGTTCAGCAGCGTCTGGAATTGACGCTCGGCAGGCACGAAAACCGTTGGGAAGTCCGCTTCCATGCAAACCGAGCGCAGTTGCGCGATCCGCTCATCGGTGGTCAACGTCGGATCGTCGGCAAGACGGGCCAAGTAGTCGCAGGCCCAGCGGGCGTGGAAGAGCGTTTTGCTCAGAGCGCCGAGATAGATGTGAGCAGCGTCGAGGTGGCCCTTGGCCAGGTTCGCCAGAGCCAGGCGTTTGAGGATCAGCGGGTGCGGGCCATAGATTTCGAGGCATTCGGTGTAGTTCTTATGGGCCATGTTGATCAGGCCCAGGTCCAGTTGCGTGTCGAACTTGGTCCAGAAGGTCATGTCCTGGTCCTGTCCGCTGACGAGCAGGGCTTCGGGGCGCTGGGGCCAGGCGAACATGTCGGAGCCCAGGCGACCGGTATGGTAGAGAGCGCGGTCGACCGCATTGATCGTCGAGACGCTCAGGGCAGCGTTTCGGGCGACACGGAGCACCTCGGGCCACTTCCTCTCGCATGCGTGGCGGTGCACCTGGAAGGTGGCCTTGCGCGTCCCGTCGCAGGAGACGGTCGCGGCGGCGGTCGCCACCAGGAGGATCACGAAGCCAGCCGTCCATCGCAGCAGAGGCTTCTGCGCCCATGCCGAAGCCAGGGCGTGGGCAGGAGAGCGACCCGTGCGGTGATGCTTCTTCGGTTTGGCAGAAGACCGATGATGCAAGGCCAGACGTGCCAGGGCATCGAGAAGAAGGGCCGCGGGCAGCACCAGAAACAGCGCCGCCATGGTGACCGAGAAGACCTCGTCGGGCATGGCGAATCCCGTCCTGGTCCAGAGGGGCAGGCCCAGAGCGAAGGCCATGGTCGGGCTGACGCGAAAGAGGAGGACGCCGACGACGTGGGGCACCCCGGCAGCCGAGCTCAGGTAGATCGCGGTCAGGGCCCATCGCGTGCGGTGCCGTTCGTAGATGGCACACAACACGGCGAAGAGCAGATAGCTGCCGCCTGCAGCGTAGTAGACGCAGGCGGAGAGCGCCAGGAAGGCGAGTGCGGCACCCAGGGGACGCAATCGCGAGGCGATGGCGATGTACAGGCATACAAACGCCAGGGCGAGGGTCAGCGCCGTGGTCGCGGCGAAGAGATAGGCGTAATGCGAGCTGACGATCAGCAAGCCGATGGGAAAGGCGAAATGGACCCAGTGGAAGCGCGAGGCGCCGGCGGCGTCGAGGATGATCCCGGCGCAGACGGTCAGCAGGAACGCCTGCAAGGCGATTACCAGCGCGCCGGCCCAGGGAAAGTAGAACCACTGAGCGAGGAAGGCTCCGATGTATTCGGCGAGTCCGCCTGGATAGGCGGTAAAGGAGCGAAAGAAGGCGGCGCCGCGGAAGAATGCGGGAAGGTCCGATACCATGCCAGCGGCGTAGTAGATCAGGCCGGGATCGATGACGCGCCAGAGATAGACGAAGAGCAGCACGAAGAAGGGCAGACTCAGGAGCCATCGACTGTGGCGCAGGCGTACTGCTGAGCCGCTACGGGCCTGCCTTTCTACCATGGTATGTAGTGGATTCGACATACGAATCGCCTCAGGGAATCACTCGGCGTTCTGCTTCGGGGGTGCAGCGGATTCGGGCGCGGGACCGTCCGGGCGTTTGCCCAACCGGTGGTGGACGCCCCGCTGGAGGAATTCAAAGGTGTTCTCCATGAAGTTGACGCCCACGAGAATCGCGACCGTCAGGACGGCGAGCTTGACGCCCAGCCAGGGGTGACCCAACCCGACCACTACGCCGATCGCGGCGAGGATCCAGATCGAAGCGGCGGAGGTGACGCCCACCACGATTCCGTCCTTGGCGAGCATGACGCCGGCGCCGAGGAAGCCGATCCCGGTGATCACCTGCCCGACGATGCGGGATGGATCGGTGGCTTCATTGAACACGTCTCGGGACATGGCGATAAAAACATACGTGCCAATGCAGATCAGGGCGCTCGTGCGGATGCCGACGGGCTTGCCGCCCAATTGCCTCTCCAGTCCGATTGCGAAGGCGGACAGGAAGCAGCACAGCAGCGATTCCCAACTCAAAGGGTCGATCGTGAATGGACTCATACGATCTATATCGGCTAAGGGAGGTCAGCGATGTTGTTTTTTGGCTCGCCGACGAGATAGATACGGTTTTTTCCACTGCGTTTGGCGGCCAGCAGGGCGGAATCGGCCTTTTCGAAGAGTTCCTGGATGGTGGTGCCGTCGCGAGGGAAGCGGGCCAGAGCGCCGCTGATCGTCAGGACGCCTTCGCCTTCGGGTCCCAGCAGGTCCAGCTCGGCATGGCCGAATTCGTTCTGGAAGCGTCGGGCGACGAAGATGGGCTCGCTGGGATGCTCGGCCTCGGCGATGCGGCGGTCGCCGGCGGGCTCGGTGGAGATGGCGTGGGGATCGTCCCAGAAGACTACGGCGAATTCGTCCCCGCCGATCCGTCCGACGACATCGTGGAGGCGACAGCAGCGGCGCATGAGGATGGCGGCCTGCTTGAGGATTTGGTCGCCGATGGAATGGCCGTAAACGTCGTTGTAGTGTTTGAAATTGTCGATATCGAAAACGAGCAGCGTGACACGTCCGGCGTTCTGACGGGCGCGATCGATGATCTGGCGGCCGAACTCGCGGATATATCGGCGGTTCTTCAGTCCAGTCAGGTCGTCCGTGGTGGCCAGCCGTTCGAGATAGCGAAGCCGTTTCTCGATGGACGAGGGGATCGATTCGTCCGGACCCCACAGGGTCGCTGTGGGGGCAGTCCGCGGAGGCTTGAGCGTGGGGCCCTTGTCGACATTCAGCAGTGCGCCGAAGCTCGCCAGGGTCAAGGGACAGACCCGATACGTATCGGCCAGCTTGCGGCCATCCGGCTCGCTCTGGACAAAACGGCGGGCAACCGGTTCGTCGACCATCTGCGCCAGCAGGATAATCGGCGCCCTCGTGACGCGGCGCAACGCCTTCAAGACGGGCGCCAGTTGTGCAAGCAGACCGTTCATCACCACGGCGACCGCGTCGTAGTCGACCCGGGCGGCCGCGTCGATCGCGTCGAGCAGGTTGGTCTCCACGTCGCACGGGTAGCGAGCCACGCGGTCGGCGTCCAAAAAGGCCCCGCGAATATCACCGGTGAGCAGGACCTTGCCCCGGCCTGATCTCGGCGATGAACTGTCGGGTCGACTACTCATCGCTCTCCTGTCCAAGCAACGCGTTCAACTCGTCTTCGGTGGCGCGATACTCTTCATCGAAGCACACGTTCGGTCCGGCGCAACGGTTTTCCTTTCCGGCCAGCCAGGCCGCCAGGACACCGCGGATCTCGACGGCCGTCTCGACGACGGAGACGCCCGCCCGCATGGCGGCCAGGATGGCGCTTCGCTGGACCGGCGTCACGGGGTCCAGCAGCGCACAGCAGCGCGCCCCGTGCCGGGCGGCGATGCCGAAAATGCGACGCTTCTCTTTCGCCAGTTCCCCGAGTCGTCCGACGATCAGCGCGCGGCGATCGCGGCACAGGGCCAGTTCGGCCACCGCCGCGTAGACGTCTTCGCATCGAATCATATCCACTTCGTACTCGTCGGCCAGGCGTGAGAGATCGACGGTCAACACATCCTGGCCAGCCGCCACCGCTATGATCACCAGAGGATGCCCCAAGTCACCTTCCACCATCAACGCAACTCCCCTGCCTACTCTGCTCGGACGGTAGACTGACGCTTCGCCGCTTCTTCAATGCCGCGCAGACGCCGGACTTCAACCATCCCACCCATCCCATCTTAGCACAGCCCCCACAAAAGTCAAATCGAACGACCTCCCGATCGCGCTCGGCACCCTATTTTCTCTAAGATCGATGTAAGGCGATTGCCTCTGAGGTGGCTTGGTGGGCCAGGCGACAAACGACGGATGATCGGAGCATGGCCCCTATTCGGCCTCCAGCGTGCTGGAAGAGACGTTGAGACGGAGCAAATTCGGGGTCCACCCCTGACAAAGCTTGATGGCCTTGGCCAGTTCTTGCTGGCACAGGCTGCCAGCGTGGTCGCAGGGCTCGCCCGTGCGGGCGCTTTCGAGAAATGGAAGCGCTCGGGAGCCTCGCGCCTGACCGAGGGCCCAGATCATGCGGTTACGCTGTCGCCGGGAGTGGGACGGGGCCAGTGCATAATCCAGCATGGCCGCGACATTGTCGCCGTGGTGCGGGTGGACGGCTTGGGCAATACGGGCACATTCATCCAGCGAGGATTGGATCTGCCAGCGAAGGGCAGCTAACGCACAGGCACAAAGGACCAGGCCGATCCGCGACGCGATGACGACGACCCGAGTCAAGTTCCACAATTTCATGACCTTATCTCCTGTGTATTGCGACATCTACGATCTTGAGGGAACCTCCGGCTTCATCCTAGTTTTCACGCGCCGGCAGGTCAAGGATCGTGCGGATGCTGCATGCTATCGAGGGCGAGGCATGCACCGCCCCTACCGCTGTGATCCTGCGCGTGTCGTGCCTAGTCGAGGCGGGGGAGATCTTCGAGGTTGCGACGGACCTGTTCGACATAGAAGCTGTCGGGGTAGAGGTTCAGGAAGCTGGTCAGCATGTCCCGGGCCTCGGCGAGGAATTTGCGTTTTTCGACATCCGAGTCGTCTTCGCGCTGATAGAGTCGGATCTTCTGCCGCGTCAGTTCGTAGAGGGCCTGCATGCCGCCGTCGGCGTGCTGATATTCGCGGTTCAACTGGCTGAGGCGTTCGGAGCGGCGCTGGTCGTCGGCGATGAGCTTGGCCTTGGCGAGCAGGAGATTGTCGTGCAGGCCGTCCCCCGACTTGGAGAGGGCCAGCAGCGTATCGAGTTGCTGGCTGTATTCCATGCCGTGAGGGTTGAGCATCACAAACCTGGCAAGCCGGTCGGCGGCGCCTTCGCTGCCCTTGAGGTTCTCGTCGCCGATCAGCGTCTTGAGCTCATGGATGCGTCTCTGCAACTCGCGGAGCTTGACTTGCGTCATGACGGTCTCGGCGGGCGGGCGGAATGCGCTGAACAGCGATTCCGAGGCCGACGGGCCGTTCTCCAGCACCAGTTGCTCTTCCACGATGGCCTGGGCCTGGTCCAGGAAGGTGCCGGCCTGAGTGAAGCGGCCCCGGCCGGCCAGATGTTTGGCGATGCGCCAGCGGGCCTCGGCCGATTCCGGCGTCCAGCCAAAGTCGCGATAGAGCCCGAACCAAAGCTCGCCCGATCGCTCGTGGGGATAATCGCTGTAAAAATGCAGCATTTCGTCGCGCTTGATCATCGGCAGATCCGGACTGTATTCGCTCAGCAGCGCTCGGTAATACAGGGCGATGGGCATCCGCGCGCTCTTGGAGCGGCGATCCACGATCTCGCGGTGCAGCCAGGCGGGCATCCACCACGATTTCGTCGGGTGGATGAAGCGGTCGTATTGCTCGTTGAGCCAATCGCGCTTCTCCTGGTACTGCAACTCATCGGGGACAACGAACCAAGTGGGCCAGCGATCGAGGCTCAGTTGGATCTGGATCTCGGTCTTGAGCTCCTCGCGCAGAGGGATCGGATCGGTAGGCAGGAAGAATCCGGCCAGGGTCTTGCGGGTAGCCGGGTCCATGATCGTGCGATCGAGGGCCTCGCGGAGACTGTGATCGCGGAATTCGACCACTTCTTCGGGGTTGTTCTCGGCGATGTAGAACTGGTAGTCGAGCTCATCGAAGCCGATCTGCCACTCGAAGACGCCGAGGGCCAGCAGCAGCGTGGTGGTGGTGAAGACCCAGTTGAGACCCGGGCGGTAGCGGGTGTAGTGACCGATTCCCAGGACCAGCCCGGCGATGGTCAATCCGACGATCCACGCCCAGATCCAGGGGGCGAAGGAGAAGCCCCATTCGAGGGGCTCCATGTCGCGTCCCGAGCCCAGGAAACCCCAGTAGAGAAGCTGGGGGGCGGTGCAGAGGGCGATGGCGATGATCCGCGAGCGGAAGCGGAACGGGCGCGAGGCGACAAAGAAACAACTCACGACGAGCGACAGCGCGAATCCCGGCAGATTCGCCAGGAAGAACACCTCCAGGATGAAGATGAAGCAATGCCCGAAGCTCATCAGTTGAGCGATGAGGATGGGCACCACCGCCAGGACGCCCATCAGCAGGCCCAGGACGATGATCTGCCAGGGGTATTCGAAGATGCTGGCGCCGGTGAGGGTGGCCTGGTTGAGGCGCCAGAAATCGGGGACGGTCTGGGACTGGAGGTCGAAGGCCCAGAAGGTCCCGGTGACGATGCGGGACCAGAACAGGCAGGTAATACCGAAGGCCACGACCGCCAGGAGCCAGCATCGCTGGACGTTCCGGTGGCTATAATGTAAGGTCGGACCAACGGCCAGGAAGGACTTGGAAGCCTTCGGCGTCTTTTCCGTCTCTTTGATTTCCATAAGGCTACGAACGCCCGGCTGGCCACAGCCGCATTCCAGACGCAGACCACCCTCCCGGGCATCGCGCGGATGAGTGGCTAGGTACCTTCACCGCTGCTGGCCAGATACTCGATCTGCTCCGGTGTCAGCTTGTCGACGGCAATCGACATCGTCCGTAGTTTCAATCGGCAAACCTGCTCTTCGATCTCCAGTGGAACCTCGTGGACACGGACATCGAGCTTGCCGGCATGGCGGAGGACCCACTCGGCCTGGAGGGCCTGGGTGGCGAAGCTCATGTCCATCACCGAGGCGGGGTGGCCTTCGGCGGCGGCCAGGTTGATCAATCGGCCCTCTCCGAGGAGATAGATGCTCTTACGCTGATTGATGACGTATTCATCGACGTGGTTTCGTACGCCACGAGTGACCTTCTTGCTGAGTTGCCTGAGGGCGGGAATATCGATTTCGACGTCGAAATGCCCGCTGTTGGCAACGGTGGCACGGTTCTTCATGGCGCGGAAATGCTCGGCGCGGAGGACGTGCTTGTTGCCGGTCAGCGT
>CAZTGH010000026.1:0-24995 GCA_964612985.1 uncultured Pirellulales bacterium | reverse complement strand
TCTGCGCCTTCTTAGCCTCGATGTTGTCGGCCGTGACCGACTCCTGAAGCTTCAGCAACTCGTCCGCCTCGGTCTGGACGATATGGCAGCCAAAGGCAGCAGTCAGGGCCGTCTGGTCCGTCTGCATGTCCAGCATATGCTCGATGGGATGGCCGAAGTGACCGATCCGCGCCCGTTTCAGATCGTGCAGGACCTTGGCGATATCGCACCATTTCGCAATCTCCGCATCAGCGACCGGATCATCATCGAGCGTGCCCAGGATCACCGGCGGAGCCGGCTTGCCCATCCGAATGGCCACGCCCGTAAATTCAGGCACCGAGCACAGGTCGTCGTTGCACAACTGCATGTAGGTCGACGCCTGGGAGTAATCCAGCGCCTTACGCGGCTGAAGCGCCGCGAGAACGATCGGAACATCGAGCCCGCGTGCGATGGTGGCAAACGTCGCCGACGTGGCGTAGGTCAGCATGTCGCAGAATACCAGATCGAGATCGGCGGCACGGAGTTTGGGCAGAACCGCATAGGCCGAAGGGGCATCATCCACGATCCCGAAGGAGGTGACCTGAACCTCCTGGCCCTTCACCCGATCGACGAAAACGTCCAGCTTCCGCTTCATCTCGTCGAGCAATCCGTCGAACTGGGGCCAATATTTGTGAAAACCCACTCCGAAGATCCCGATCCGAGCGGTCCGTGGTTTTCGTCGCGCGACTCTCATGGCTTGTCCTCTCTCTTTCCTCGCAACAGTGTGTCCATCAAGGCGGATTCCGGCGGCGCAGGGAAAGAGTAGCTGGCGATTGCTCCGACGATGAACGTCGGGACGATGGTGAAGGCGCCGAGCCACCATGCTGGAATATCCGTGAAGATCAGAACGACTGCCAGGCAGGCCAAGCCGGCGGCGAATCCGATGAAGACGCCGCCGAGGTTTGCGCGCGGGATGAACATCCCCAGCAGGTAAATTGCCAGCAGCATCCCCAGCGAGGTCCCCGCGATGACCATGATCATATCGATCACGGTGCTGCCGAGCGCCGGTGCGATCAGCGCCGCACAGATCACGATCACGCCCAGTGCAGCGGTCAGCACACGGCTGAACCGCAGGGGCAGCCGCCGACCCGCCAACCAGTCGTAGACGATCACGGAAGTGACGCCGTTGATCCCGCTGTCGACGGTGCTCATCGCCGCTGCCGAAAGGCCCGCCAGGATCAATCCCGTCAGTCCCAGGCCCGGCAGTTGGGTCGATACGAAGTAAGGCAGGATCTGATCCTCGCTGGCGATCTCGACCCCGACGGCAGGCAGGCCGAGGCCGTCGGGCTGATTGTAGAAGGCGAACAAAGCGGTGCCGATGAGCAGAAAGAGAAAGCCCAGCCCCGCGTTGATCGCAGCGCTGAGCAGCACAACGCCTCGACCCCGCGCCAGACTGCCCGCACAGACGTAGCGCTGGATCATATTCTGCGAGACGGCATACCCCGGCAGGTACATGAACAGGCCAAACGCGGCGGCGGTGAACACGGTGTTACGTCCCGTGAAGTTCTCCGGTGCCAGCAGATCGGGACGGAGATGGAACATCCGGAACTTGTCGCGCTCCGTCGCAATGGACCAGAAGCCGGACCAGCCCCCATCGATCCGGCCTACCGCCAGGAATAGCACGATCACGATCACCCCGCCCAGGACCGCCGCTTGCAGCACATCCGTCCAGATCACCGCCTTGAGCCCGCCCAGAACGGTATAGAGCGTAGCGAAAGCCCCGATACCGACCAGCGTCCAGAAGTACTGCGTCTCGCTCAGGCCCAGCACGGTCTGCAGGGTCAGCGCCACCGCGTAGAGCATCGTGCCCATCCAGCCGATGGCGTAGACGCAGTAGAGGAGCGATCCGATTTGCTGGGCAGGCCGCCCGAAACGCCGACCCAGGTACTCGTATCCGCTGCTGACACGCAGCCTTACGAACATGGGAACGAAAATCCACCACAGGATCGGGGTGATGACCAAGGGGATGAACAAGATCGTCAGGTAGAAGCTGAAGTCCTGGTAGGCCCCGCGCTGCGGCAGGCCCAGAAACGAAATCGAACTGAAGCTGGTGGCGAACATCGAGACGCCGACGGCGAACCAGTTCATCCGTCGACCGCCCAGGAAGTAGTCTTCGTTGTCCTGCTGGTCGCCGGCGCTTCGCAGCGCCAGCCCGAACACGAGCGCCAGATAGGCGACGCACACGATCAGATCGATGGCGTTCAGGTCCATCATGGTGACTGGCTCCGTTCGCCTCCATCGGTTTGTCCGTCCTCGGCGCCGCGCAGCGTCTCGACCCAGTGCACGGGTTTGACTCCGGTGCCGTCGGCGATCTGCTGGCGGCAACTGAACCCGCAGGCCACCACGATCGTGCCCTCGGGCCGGTTGCGGACAGCAGGGAACAGACGCTCCTCGCCAATCTGCATGGAGATTTCGTAATGCTCCTTCTCATGCCCGAACGAGCCTGCCATTCCGCAGCAGCCGGAATCGATCTCGCTCACGTGCAGATCCGGGACCCGGTCCAGCAGATGCTTCATCGCGGTCGTACCATACAGCGACTTCTGATGGCAGTGCCCGTGAACGAGAATGCGGTCGAAGGGTGAGGTGAAGGCACAATGCAAGTGTCCGGCGTGCAGTTCACGCGCCAGGAATTCATCGATCATCATCACGTTTGCCTTGATCCGCTGTCCGAGCGTTTCGTCGTCGATCAGATCAGGCAGATCGTCGGTCAACGCCGAGTAGCACGCAGGCTCGCAGACCACCACTTTCAGTCCTTGTCGGATAAACTCGTCCAGGTTCCGCAGGGTCTTGCTGCCCCGGACCTTGGCTTCCCGTAGAAAACCGTGCGAAATGCGTGGCCTCTGACAGCACCCGGCGTTGGCAACGACCACTTCGTACCCGCAGGACTCCAGCAGTTCGACCGCCGAAATCCCCACGTTCGTCTGGTGATACCGCATGTACGTGTCATCGAACAGCACCACCTTCCTGTCCGACAGAGTGCGCTGTTTGGCGTGGCGCGCAAACCACCTGGAGAAAGGCATTTCCGTGTATGCGGGCAGGGGACGGCGACGATCGAAGCCGACTGCCATCTCGAGCATTCTGCGGAAGAGCCCCGTCCTCTGCACGAAGTTGACCAGCGCCGCCTGCGGGCCCGCCAGTAGCCTCGCCATCGCCGGGCTATGTGCCACCATGGCCTCGCGCAGGCCCGGCCGATGAGCGTCGTGGTAGCGCTGGAGGAACTCGCTCTTGAGCCGGGCCATGTCCACATTGCTCGGGCACTCCGACTTGCACCCCTTGCACGAAAGGCAGAGGTCCAGCACCTCGAAGAGCCGCCGGCTCGTCATTGCCTCGGGGCCGAGTTGCCTCGTCATTGCCAGGCGCAAGGCATTGGCGCGGCCCCGCGTGGAATGCTCTTCATCGAGCGTCGCACGATAGCTGGGACACATGGTTCCTTCGCGTCGCTGCCGACAGGCGCCCACCCCTGTACACATCTCCACCGCGGCGGCAAAACTGCCGTCCTCGCGGTAGTGGTAATGGGTTGGCTCAGCGGGTGTTCGATATTCAGGACCGTACCGGAGGCTGTGATCGACCGGGTTGGATTCTACGATAACGCCCGGATTCATCCGCCCGTCCGGATCGAAGAGCCGCTTGACCTGCCGAAGGGCCTCGTACACCTCAGGCCCGAAGAAGCGTTCCAGGAAAGGGCTGCGCGTACGACCGTCACCATGTTCGCCGCTCCAGCAGCCACCATATTGCCGGACCAGACCGAACGCAAACTCCGCGATCGCCTGCATGTGTTCGATGTCGGCGCGGTCCTTGAGGTTCAGAACGGGCCGGATGTGCATGGTCCCCACGCTGGCATGGCCGTACATGACCACCGGGACGCTTCGCTCCTTACAGAAGCGGATGATACGATCCACGTACTCGGGCCAGGCTTCGATCGGGATGCAGGCGTCTTCGATGAAGGCGATCGGTTTGCGGTCGCCCTTGATTCCCAGCACCAGACCCAGCCCGTTCTTACGGACGGCCCAGACCTTGGCCTGTTCACTGGGTTCCGCGATCACCGGCCATGCATATCCGATCTCCCGATCCTCCAAATCCTTTGCGAGCGTCTGGCATTTCTGCTCCGCTTCGCCAGTCGTCTGGCCGAAAAACTCAACCACCAGGATGGCTTCCGGCTGGCCTTCGATAAAGCCGCACGAGGATGCCATGCTGAGATTCCGTCGGGCCCGCGTCAGCACGTCGGCGTCAACGAGCTCGACCGCCGAAGGCCCATGGCGCAGGATCGGCTCGACCGTGCGAATCGCTTCGAGTAGCTGGGCGAAGTGGACTACGCACAACGATCGGTGTCTGGGCAGCGGTTCCAGCTTGAGTTTTGCCTCGAGGAAGATGCCAAGCGTCCCTTCGCTGCCGATGAGCAGTTTGAGCAGGTTCCATCGGTCGGTCCCGATGAAAGCGTCCAGAGCATAGCCACTGACCCGGCGCATCACCTTGGGAAATCGCGCTTCGATCGCCTCGGCGTTGACCTCGATGATCTGCTTGAATTGTCGACGTATGTCCGCTTCGCGATTCTGCTCGCCCGCCGGCACATCGAACTGCTCGCGCGAGCACTCCTCCAGGTCCAACACCGTGCCATCTGCCAGCAAGACCCTGGCGGCCAACACATGGTCGGAGGTCTTGCCATAGAGAATGCTCTTGCTGCCCGAGGCGTTGTTGCCCATCATGCCGCCGATCGTGGCGCGGTTGCCGGTGGCGGGGTCCGGCGCGAAAAAGAGCCCATGGGGAGCGAGTTGGGCGTTGAGTTCGTCCAGGACCAGTCCTGGCTGGACTCGAACCCACCGCTCTGCCGCGTTCAGTTCGAGAAGGCGATTCATGTATTTGGAGAAATCGAGCACCATGGAGACCCCGACCGCTTGGCCGCCCAGGCTCGTTCCGGCGCCTCGCGGCAGGATGCTGACCTCAAAACGAGCCGCCGTCTCGACGGCCACTCGAACGTCCGCCTCGTCCCGAGGGCACACGACCGCAATGGGCATGATCTGGTGGATGCTGGCATCCGTGGCATAGATGCCCCGCGTGACCTCATCGAAAGAAACCTCTCCGCGAATCTCGCTGCGAAGCGCCCGCTCGAAAGCCCCCAACTTCTCAGGTGCCATAGTGTCCCCTACATGCCCTGGTCGCAGGGGGCCACCAGGATACGAGGGATCGCCACGTGGTCGGGTTGCTCCAGCAGGAAACGGATCACCCGCCCGATATCCGCGGGCTGCACGAGGTTCCTGATGTTCAGAGAGTCTTTGGGGTGGACCGGAAAATGGTCCTGGAGATGCGTCTCGACGAGACCGGGTTCGAGGGCGCAGACCCGCACGCCGGTGCCGGCGGCCTGCATGCGCAGGTCTTCCGTCAGTGCTTCAATCGCGTATTTCGTTCCGGCGTACGCCCCCGTCGTCATGCGCACCTTGGTGCCGAGGATACTGGACGTGTTGATCAGGTATCCGTGCCCTTGGCGAATCATGTGGCGCATCGCCAGAATTGCCAGCCGGTAGACCGCCTCGACGTTGACCCGCACCATCCGGCACATCGCTTCGACGTCGATCTCCTCGGCCTTGCCGACGATCATCGCCCCCGCATTGTTGAAGACGACGTCGCAGGAGCTGAATCGCTCGACGGCCGTGTCGATCAGCTTCTGCGGCAGGGCTTCGTCCGCCATATCACCGGCCATGACGACAACGTCGGTTGGGAGTTGTGCGCCGATCTCCTCCAGCAGGTTCCGCCGTCGTGCGGTGAGCACCAGCTTCATGCCGACCGTCGCCAGTTCGCGTGCGACGCCTTCGCCAATCCCGCTCGATGCGCCGGTGATGATAGCCACTTTGCCTCTAAGCTCCATAGGCCTGTCTCCTCATCCGTGCTTCATGAAGGTGCCAGCCGCCAGACAAGTGCTCCCGGCACACGTTTGAATGCCAACCGAACCATACTCTGATCCCGCTGCTCCGTCAACGCTTGCGGTAAACTTCACGCCCCGGTCCTTCCAGCTCATGAGGGCTTTCTCTCCGCAGGGACGCTGCGCACCATGCCGGGTTGTTCCCCGATTCGCATAGCTTGTAGCCGATCCAAAAGAACCTGTACGTACTTCCACGATCCACGATCCGCAGGACCGGCGCATAAAGAAGGGCTGCCGCACGTAACTGCCTGGCAGCCCTCGTGTGGTGGATCGAGGCCGAAGGGACTCGAACCCTCAACCTTTGGATCGACAGTCTCATAGGGGTGCTCGTAAATGTTTGTCATAAAACGACTAATGATTTACACGTAAAGACGTATGATGCTGGCCGAAGTGCAGCCGAAGCTGCATAGTAGGCCAACCGAACCTAGAGCGATCGAATAGGAAATAGCCCGGGACGCCTCATTTTTGCGGAAAAGACGAGGTCGGAACACAAAGGCAGCGTCTGCCCTGCCCTGTAGTGCCACCAAACGCGAGCCCTGACCAGCCTGAATCCGGCACCCATCGAGGATATTCCCATAGCCTGGCGAGGGATGTCCTCATTGCTCCGCTCATCGCGACTCCTAGGATAGAAGTAGGATTGTTCTAATCGGCATCGCGACGGTCGATGCTATACGGATCACATATCCGGCGAGGACTGGCGGCTGCCGCATGACCGCGCCCGGGTCCAGTACGACGCACCATCGCATAGTAGGAGTCCAGATGAAGCCCGCAGGTCCACTCATGATCGAACATCGGCTGATCGAACGTATGGTCGCCCTTCTCGGCCACGCACTGGACCAAATGCGAGAGGTCGAGCAGGCCAACGTGCATCTGATCGCGACGGGAGTCGATTTCTTCCGGATGTATGCGGATCGGACCCACCATGGCAAGGAAGAGGATATCCTGTTTCGCCAACTGCAGGACAAATCACTCTCCAGGGAGCATGAGGAGATGATGCAGCGTCTGGTCCAGGAACACATCTGGGCCCGAGAGGCGGTCGGAAAGCTTTCGTCCGCCAACCAGCGTTACCAGCAGGGAGATAAGGGAGCCCTGCCCACCATGATGTATGAGTTGGGCAAGATCGTGGAATTCTATCCAGCGCATATCGAAAAGGAAGACAAGCACTTCTTCCTGCCTGTGATGGAGTATTTCTCGGAATCCGAACAGCAGGCGATGCTCGATGCGTTCTGGGATTTCGATCGAAAGATGATCCACGAGAAATACGAGGGAGTTGTCGAAGAAGCCGAGAGATTGAAGGAGGCTTTGGATGATTGACTACGGTTTCGTCAAGGAATTGGACGCGAGTTTCGAGACCGTGCTGGACGCGGTACAGAAGCATCTCAAGAACGAAGGGTTCGGTGTGCTGACCACCATCAACGTACAGCAGAAATTCAAAGAGAAACTCGGTATCGACTTCAGGAAATACGTCATTCTGGGGGCGTGCAACCCGAAGATGGCCCACCAGGCCATTGAGGCCGAGGAGAACATCGGCCTGATGCTGCCCTGCAATGTCATTGTCTACGAGAAGAGCGGCAAGACCGTGGTGGCCGCCATTCGCCCCACTGTAGCCATGCAAATGATCGACAACCCCGAACTGCGTCCGATTGCCGAACAGGTCGAGCGTTCGCTGGAGAAGGTGATCGAGTCATTGGCTCCCGTCGAAGCCCTGCCATGACCTGCAAGACGGGACGCAGGAAAGGGCCGCCAAGGGTTTTCCTCTGATCATCCGAGCCCTTCACGCACACCATTTCATGTCTGGCGTGCCGTATATCTGATCGTAGAAGTGACCGAGCCGGCATCCACGGTTTCGGCAGCCGATTTGATCTCTGGAAAGGAAGACCGATGAGGATAGAACCATTCCGCACCACTGCCGTGGAAGATCTGGTCCCGATGGAATTCGAGGTCTGTCTCTCGATCTATCTGCCCACGCACAGGCATGGAACGGATACGAAAGAGGATCCCATTCGCTTCAAGAATTTGCTCCGCAACTGCCAGAAACGGTTGGAGGAACGTCGTCTCGGCGGGGCGAAGATCGACCCGCTGATCGACGAGGGAATGGAACTGATGGAAACCCGATCCGTATGGCTGCACCTCGACCGGGGATTGGCCGTGTTCATCGCAAAAGATGTCTCTCGGGCCCTGACCCTGCCGATTGAATGTAGGGAACAGGCATGGATCGGAACGCACTTCTATATCAAGCCCCTGGTTCCGCTGTGGGGTACTCGAAATCGCTTCTGCGTCCTCGCCCTGAGCCGGGGACAGGCCAAACTCTATGAGGCGGATCGCTGGACCATGCATGAGGTTCCTCTGGGAGACACTCCCAAAGACCTGGATGAGTTCCTCAAGTACGACGAGGCGCAGGAGCATATTCAATCGCACACAGCCCCACACGGCAAAACAGCGGGCACGGCGGCCATGTTCCACGGGCAAGGGAATATCGCGGACAGGACCCAGGAGAAGCGCATTGTGGATGAGTACCTCAAGGCCGTCCGGAACGGGGTGGAGAAATTCCTCGGTGGAGACAACTGCCCTCTGGTTCTGGTCGCGCCGGAATACATCCAATCGACGTATCGTGACGTCTCCGGTTACAGCTATCTGCTCGGTGACGGTGTCGAGGACGCTCCCGACCACATGGACGAAGCGAAACTCTACGAAGCGGCCCGTGCCATCACGGAACCCTACTTCGGGCGGATTTCGCGCGACCGCCTGAGCACGTTCCACGACCTTCTCGGCAGCGGAAAGGCCTCGGACCAGATGGAGGAGATCCTTCCAGCCGCACGGGAAGGACGCGTACAGACGCTGCTGGTCGATCCCACGGTCTCATGGACGGATGAGCCGGATGAGACCGCCGACACTGAATCGGACCCCCTTGATCTGGCGGTCCGATTCACGCTCACACAAGGGGGCGATGTCTACGCCATCGATCGCGAGGAGCTCTCTTCCCGGTCGCCCGTCGGTGCGATCCTGCGGTATTGAGATTCATCCGCCCCATCGTCCCTGGGGTCGGTTGTCCGGTGTTCAGACCGGAGTTTCGACACCCTCCTCAATCCAATCGTACGCCTTCTGCCTGTCTGCCTTGTCGAAGTACTTGATCTTCGCCGTGGTGAATGGACGGCAGAATGTGGCCATGCCCTTTTCCCATTTCTTGTCGCCCACCATAGCCAGGCGATCGATATCGGAGAAATGCCTGGCGTCAAACTTGATGTCTTCCCAGAGCGCCGCGGCTCCCCAGCCGTGGAAATCGTTCATTTCGACCAGCACGCGAATGTTGCCGAACTGAGTAATCAGTCGTTCCACTTCCGGCACGAAGGACTCATAGTCGGCCTTGGACAGCTTGCCCGTGAGTCGGACCACCAGGATCTTGCCGCCGTTCTGTTCCTGCAATTCCACTGCCATAACTGCACCTGCCTTTCTGGGTTATCGTTCCGTTCGCTTCCACACCTGCCGTATATGTTCGTCCATCTCTTCTTGCGCCGTGATGAAGTGATTCAGCGCCGCCAGGTTCATCAGACTATCCAATGCGATCAGACCCTCAGCCAGTGAATCCGCCCAGTTCCGGAGTTTGGGGATCTTGCCCTCTCCCCGGCTCGTTTCGATCTGGGAGTTGCTCCAATGGGTCAGGAAATCGGCACAGCCACGCGCCTGGAAGAAGTTGACCAACTCCTCCGGTTCGAGCGAGTCCAGGTCTTCCTGCTCGATTGCCTCGGCGCATGCGAGAAACCGGTCGTCGATGTCCCACAGGCTGTCGAGCCGAATACGCGAGGGATCGGTACCTGCTTTGATGCCGGGCTCGTAGTGCCAGTTCACGCGTGAATCGATTGTCGCAAGCTGGTTTCCTCGGGCCAACCATTGTCGGGCCACGCTTGGCGGGGCCGTCATGACGTCGATTCCCGCTAGATGGATATACTGTTCCCATGTGCGGAAGCTGGCGCCGATCTGACGCGTCGGCACACCCCGCGACTGCCGCAAGTCGTGCACGGCCGCTTGGGAAGCCAGCGTGGCCTTCTCACCGACGAAGTCGCCGCTGCCAAGGCCATTGTCGGTGATAAAGCTGTTCAACCGTCCGAGGAACACGTTCACGAAGGTCGGCTGCGCCAAACGGGCGACCACATAGTTCTGACGGGCGGAGAACCCGAGCGTATGGTTGACGGGAATCCCCTCCTGGCTCACCCGGCGGGTCGCCAGAATCCCGGCGGCCGTAAAGGGGATCTTCACGTAGAACCGCTCCGGACAGATCGCGTGATAGCGCCGCGCGTATTCCACGGCCCCCTCCACGTCGTGCGCCAGATTCGTGTGCTCTTCGACGGAGACATGCGCATCGAATTCTTCGACCAAACGGAGGGCATGCGTGGCATTGATGATGAATCCCAGTTCGAGAAGCCGCTGCCCATCCGAAAGTTCCGGAAAGTCGCGCAGCAATTGTGCCGCCTCCCGAATCAGGTCATCGTACCGCCCTGTCTGGATTTCCTTGTTCAGCAGCGCATTGTTCGTCGTCAGGCCGGTGAATTCTCGGGTCCATATGTCTGCGACGTCATCCAGGTTCCCTGAATCCAGCCATAGTTCGGTCCCGAGGTCACGAAACGGCTTCCACCTCGCACTGGATCGGAATGCCTCCGTACGCAGGCCAAACCTCGGCACGAAGTCCCTGCGAACAAACTCGTACACCTGCTGACTCAGTCGTGAATTCGCCTTTGTCATGGTCGTCATGATCGTATCGTCCTTCGTCCAGCGTGTCTCAGTCGCCCTGACACCGCGGGCACCAGTAGGCGGAGCGTCCGCCGACCTTCCCCTTCGTGATCTCGCCCCGGCATCGAGGGCAGGTCTCACCCTTCTCCCGGTGAGGCAGAAGCCAGGAGGAAGGCAGTTTCGACGCGTCGGCCTGGCGCTCGATCGCCATGGTCAGAACGCGATGCATCTGACGATAGAGCTGTTTCTGTTGGGTCTGTTCGAGGAGGTTGCTTTTTTGCCTGGGCGAGATACGGCTGTGAAAGAGAATCTCATCCGAGTAGATGTTGCCCACTCCGGCAATGCGCTTCTGGTCCATCAGGCACGATTTCACGGGCGTCTTCGATCCCTTCAGGATCGCCGCAAATTCATCCTGCGATACATCCAGGGCGTCGGGCCCGAGTTGTTCCTCTCGTGTGAATTGCTCTGTGGATTCGGTCAGAGTCACCTTGCCCAACAGACGTTGACAGATGTAGGCCAGACGATACCCGCCCTCAAAGTCAAAAAGCACGCAGTCATGTTCGCCCGGTTTGCGCTCCTTCTCATATGCCAGGGAACCCGTCATGCCGAAGTGCAGCACGAGCACGACTTCGCCGTCCGTACGGACGAACAGGTACTTACCGCGCCGGTCGGTCGCTTCGAAGCGCCTGTCCTTCAGCGCACGTTGAAGCCGGCGGGCGGTCACGCCGTCGAGGACGCGTTTCTCCCGCACGTCGACGGCCGCGATCCGCTGATGGAGCGCCGTGGCGTTGACATATCTCCGAAAGGTCTCTACATCGGGTAACTCAGGCATTATCTCGCCTTTCCCAGGCAGAATCCGGTGCTACGTCCGCCGCAGTCTCTCCGCATCTTCCTCCGGCAACGAATGATTGACCGTCATTCCCGAACCGATTTCGAAGCCCGCCGGCGTGCTCAGCCGGGGGCGAATCTGGAGATACCAGTGAAGGTGCGAAACGAACGTCTTTTGCCTCGAACCGCTGCGAATCACGTAATTGTAGTCCGGGTCATCCAAAGCGTCGTACAGTCTCTGGAGACCCTCTTGCAACAACCGGGCCAACTGCTTCTCTTCGCGTCGCGTAATCAGGCTGAAGTCGGCACAGTGTTGTTTCGGCACGATCCAGATCTCGCAACTCACCTCTGCCGCGAAGGGCACGAACGAAACAAACGCATCATTTTCCGCCAGTAACCGAGATCCGTCCGCATGCTCTTGCTTGACCATGTCGCACAGCAGACATCGTTTGTTGCGCTGGTAGTAGTCGGCCGCAACCTGCTGACGGTGCGCCACGGATTCGGGCACGAGGGTCATCGCGACGATCTGCGAGTGCGGATGTCGCAGCGAGGTGCCCGCTCTTTGTCCATGATTACGGAATACAAGAACGGTCTCAATCGTCTCGTCACTGCCGTACAGCACACCGTACCGTTGTGCACAGGACTCGATGATGGATTCGACCTCCTGCGGATGCATGAAGGGGATGTCGCGATTGTGAAACGGCGTCTCAATGAGCACCTCGTGGTGACCATGGTTGCTGGCATATGGATAGAGGCCGCGACTTCCACCGCGGGTATCCACCTCCGGATGGAGCATCGGATATTTGTTCGGCACCACACGGGTCCGCCAGCCGTCGTTGTGCGCCGCCGGCAATTCGAAGATCACCGGAGGAATCATCTCTTCGTTGCCAACGCAGAAGGGGCACTGGGCGTCCTTCTCCGGCAACTCACCGACGTCCCCGGGCTTCCGCATCATGTCATGCGGCCGTTGGGCCCGCTCGGGCGCATAGATGATCCAGCGCTTCGTCAGCAGATCCTGCCGTATTTCCCCTGCCCTCGTATCTTGCATATCGCGGCCTCTCCTCAGACGTCGACCAGCTTCCCGAATTCCTTTTCGTCGATGGTCTTGACGTGCCGTTTCCGGGCTTCCTTCAGTTTGCTGCCCGGGTTCTCACCCACGACGACATAGTCGGTGTTTCCACTGACGCTCGAGGTCGCCCGCGCCCCGAGGTCCTCTACGACATGCCGGGCGTCATCGCGGGAGAATCGTTCCAGCTCTCCGGTGAAGACAAACGTCTTGCCCTCAAGCGGTCCCCCGCCTTCTCCGCTCGGAACCTGCTTGATCCGCACACCTGCTTCATACAGTTGTTTCAGGACGTTGCGATTCTCCTGCTCCTGAAAAAAGTTGTGGATGCATTCCGCGATTTCGGGGCCGATTTCCTCAATGCCCGCCAATGTCTCAACATCGGCCTCCTGAAGAGCTTCCATCGTACGAAAATGACGAGCCAATACCTGTGCGATGTGCTCGCCCACCTGCCGGATGCCCAGAGCGTAGATAAAGCGGTCCAAACGGGCTTCTTTCGTTCGTTGGATCGCGCCGTGGAGTTTTCGTGCGGACTTCCGGGCAAAGCCCTCCAACTGTTCGATGTCTTCCACGGAGAGACGGTACAGATCGTCGATGGTCTTGACCAGGCCTTTGTCCACGAGATCCCCCGCGGTCGCATCCCCCAGACCTTCGATATTCATGGCCTCTCGGGATGCATAATGCGTGAGCTTTCCAACCAACTGCGCCGGACACGACAGGGACGCGGGACAGAAAGTATACGCACCCTCGCGGTACACGTCGGCCCCGCAGGCGGGACACTTCTTCGGCATGGCAAAGGGCTCGGCGCGTTTGCGGCCCCGTTCGGGCACCCGCTCGATGATCTCGGGGATGACGTCTCCCGCCCGTTCGAGACGCACCTTGTCGCCCGGACGAACATCCTTGCGCCGCACCTCGTCCTCGTTATGCAGGGTCGCACGACTGACCGTCACCCCACCGACGTCGACGGGATCGAGCAGCGCCACCGGCGTGAGCATCCCCGTCCGTCCCACCTGGACGACGATGTCCGTCAGTCGGGTGACTTCCTGCCGGGGTGCGAACTTCCAGGCGAGGGCCCAGCGCGGGCTCCGTTGGCGCGTCCCCAGTTTCCGGCGCGTCTCGTAGTCGTTGGCCTTGACAACAATCCCATCAATCTCGTAACTGAGGTCATGACGCTGTTCAGACAGCTTGGCGTGATATTCCTTGATCTGCTTGAGACCCGAGCATCGGCGGTTGTGCGGATCTGTCTTGAGTCCCCATTTCGGCAGTTGCTGGAGCATGTCCCAATGCGAATCGAAGGATTGCCCGTCTATCTCCAGAATCTCGTAGAAGAAGACATCCAGCGGCGTGTCCGCCACTTTGCCGGGATCGAGTTGGCGAATCGTTCCCGCTGCCGCATTGCGTGGGTTGGCGAAGGCATCCTGCCCGTTTTCAACACGTCGCTTGTTCAACTCCCGGAAGGCCTCCTTCGGCATGAAGATTTCGCCCCGCACCGCAAGAAGATCAGGCACGTCCTGACCGTCGTTGCGGAGATGCAGGGGAACGGCTCGGATCGTCTTGATGTTGCGCGAGACGTCTTCGCCCGTTTGTCCGTCGCCTCGCGTCGCGCCCCGAGCCAATGTGCCGTTTTCGTACACCACCTCGACCGATAGCCCATCGAATTTCGGTTCGACAACGTAGTCGGCGGTTTTTGTCTCCGTTTTGCCTCGAACCAGCCGGTCGAAATCTTCCACTTCATCTTCCTTGTACACCGCATGGAGGCTCTGCATCGGCGAGGCATGCTTGACCTTCTCGAGGGTATCCACCGGCGCCGCTCCGATGCGCTGCGTTGGGGAGTCGTCCGTCGCCAGATCCGGGAACGCCTCTTCCAGATCCTGAAGCCGGCGGAAAAGCTTGTCGTAGCTCGCATCCGAAATCTTCGGGGCGTTCTTCACATAATACCAGTAATCATGGTACTCGATGCCTTCGCGCAGCGCCCGTGCCTGCCTGCGCGCCTCGTCCTTGCTCAACTCGCTGATGCTCTTGAAGTGGGTATTCGGCTTTCTTTTGTAGTCCATGGCTCGATGCCTTCGGCCTCCGTCCTATCTCTTCAGAAGCTTCTTGAGATCCGTGAGCGAACGCGTATTGATCACGTCGTCCGCCTCCAGCCAGCCTCGACGTGCCTGGCTCACCCCGAAACGCATGTAATCCAGGTCGTCGATGCGGTGCGTATCGGTCGAGATGGCGACCTTCACTCCCATATCCTTGGCCATTTTGCAGTGGATATCGTTCACGTCGAGTCGATCCGGGTGTGCGTTGAGCTCCAGGAAACAGCCCCTGTCCTTGGCCGCCTTCACAACCTTCTCCATGTCGACCTCGTAGGGTTCCC
Organism: uncultured Pirellulales bacterium; assembly: GCA_964612985.1. Lineage (GTDB taxonomy): Bacteria > Planctomycetota > Phycisphaerae > Sedimentisphaerales > Anaerobacaceae > Anaerobaca. The sequence continues at coordinate 10,082 of CAZTGH010000026.1, read as the reverse complement.
GTTCGTTGATCATGCGCCCCGTAGGATGTCCCAGGATGCTGAAATAGCGGTTGTCCATGGCCTTGAGAATTCGCCTGGTCTGCTTATGTTTGGAAAGACCGAACTTCGAATGCACGGAACAGATCGTCAGATCGAGTTCCTTCAGAACGCCATCGGGCAAGTCCAACGATCCGTCTTCCAGGATATCCACCTCGATGGCCTTCAGAACGGTGAAGCCTTTCAGCTTCCCGTTGACCTTATCGATCTCATCGATCTCCTTGCGAAGCTCTTTGGGTTTCAGACCGTGAGCGACGGTGACGCGTTTGGAGTGATCACTGATGGCAATGTAGTCGTAGCCCTTCTCTCTGGCGGCTTTGACCAGTTCGTCGATGGTGTGGTGCCCATCGGTGCGCTTGGTGTGCACGTGCAGATCACCCCGGATCTCCTTTGGGTCGACCAGCTTGGGCAACCCGCCTTTCTTCTTTGCCGCCTCGATCTCTCCTCGGTTCTCGCGCAGTTCCGGCTCAATGAAGGGCAGCCCAACGGCCTTGTACGCCTCCTGCTCGGTCCGGCCCGCAACACGTTCGTCGCCTTTGAAGATGCCGTACTCATTGAGCTTGAGTTTCTTCTTCACGGCGATCTTGCGGACGGCGATGTTGTGCTGTTTCGATCCGGTGAAGTAGAGCAGGGCGCTGCCGTAACTGACCTGAGGGACCACCCGCAGATCCACCTGGAGCCCCGAGCGCAGCAGCACCGTGGATTTCGTATTGCCCTGGGAAACCACCTTCCGGACCTCGTCGTAATGCACGAAGCGGTCCATGATCCTGGTACCCTTTTTGCAGGTAGCCAGGATGTCCAGGTCGCGGACCGTTTCTTTGCGGCGTCGGTAGCTCCCCGCTACCACGATATCCTTCAGCCCTTCGGTCTTCTTGAGATAGTCCACCAGAGGCTGGGCATACTGCTCAACAACCGCTAGTTTCGTGCGCCCCTGTTCCTCGTGGCGCAGCCGATCGATCTCCTGCAGGATGCTCTGCTGCGTCTTCTTGCCGAATCCTTCCAGATGACCGATCCGACCGTCCTTGGCCGCTTGCTCCAGCTCATCCAGCGTGGTGACGTTCAGTTCGCGGTGAAGCGAGGCAATGCGTTTGGCTCCCAGTCCCGAGACTTTCATGAGAGCGCTGAGCTCGCCCGGCATCTCGCTCTTGAGGTCTTCCAGGAGAGTTAATTTTCCGGTCTTCACCACCTCCTCGATCTTGCCCGCCAGATCCTTGCCGATCCCCGAAAGCTTCGACAGCGATTGGCCTTCACGGACCATCTCCGACGCACTCTGTGACAGCCCATCGACCGTGCGTGCCGCATTGCGGTATGCGCGGACGCGGAACTGATTTTCTCCTTTGATCTCCAACAGGTCCGCGACCTGGTTGAAGATCCCCGCAATGTCGTTATTGTGAACGGACATGCAGACTCCACCATCGTCTCATTCCCCGGGACTACACCCAGTACTTGGGCCGGCCGTAGTAATCGTACATCTGAATCTCATATTCACGATTGACAGGGGCCGACGGGTTGTATCTCGGACTGTTCTCCACCTTCTCCCTGCTGACGTCGACGTAGACGGCTCGATCGTCCCAGCTGATCCTCTGGACCCAGTCGGGCGAGATGAGCACGTGGCGGCCGGGCAGCCAGTTCCTGGTATCCACCACCAGGTAGCGAATCATCCAGTCGCCTTCGCTGGCGATGAAATCATCGACGTGTCCGATTGAACCGTCGGTAGCATGGATGTGATAGCCGTTGACTTCTCGTGTGCTGCGCAGATTCGGGTCTCCTTTGGCCGCCTCGTTGACTTCTTTCGCATCCACGGGGGGAGGCGCCGGCACGCCGCCGACCGGTACGCCATAGCCCATCCCCCAATAAGGGGCCCAGCCATAGTGCTGATGCAGTTCGACCTCCCGCTGCCGGGACACGGGTTTGTCCGTGTCGATATCGGGCGATTTCTTCACCTGCTCCTTGGTCAACGCCACCGGGAAGATCCGACCTTCCCAGTTCGGTTGTCCCAGAGCCGTCACCGCAATCAGGACCTTGCGGCCCGGCAGCCACGTACCCGTATCCGCCAGCAAATAGCGAATGGCCCAGGTTTGGCCGTCGAAGAAGAATGAATGCACTTTGCCGATGGTGTCGTCGGTGGCCCCGATCGTGAAATCGCGAAGCCCTTTTAGACTGCGAAGCATGTCTTCTCTCCTTTCAGGTGCTCTCTGTCAGGGTCATAGACGGGGCTTCACATGCCCCAGAACAGATCCGGATAATAGCGCTGCGGGTAGAGCTGTGTCGGCGCGTCGCGGACGACCAGTTTGTTTTCCACGCTCCGTGCACCGGCCTGAAGCACGTTTTCGATCGCGGCATTGAGTTCGCGAGGGCTGTCCACGGTCCCCCGCAACGTCGCCACACCGTCCTCAACCTCCACCTCGATGTCACCTCCGTCGACAAAGGGACTCCAGAAGAACTGATCCTCGATCTCCTCTTTGATTTCCCGGTCGCTCTTGGTCGTCGCCTCGTAGGTCACGTTGATCTCATTGACGACCGCGGCGACTCCCGAGACCCGTTCCGCCACCTCCTGGGCTCGAGCCCTGACGTGATAGGTCGGCGCATCGCCATAAAGATGTACCTCCTGATCGCGTACGCGAGCGGTCAATCGGTAGGGTTCGAGGACAGCATCCCGGGCGAATGCCTCTTCCACCCGTTGCTGGAGGAGTTCCTCGGAAAGCGCCCGGGCCGAACGGACGGTGAGTCGATCTTCGACCTTCCAGACCCCCACGGTATTTTCGGCGTCCCGCCTTGCCGCTCTTCGGGCGTCGAGATGGTCCACCGTCCCGGCCAGTGTCACCACTCCTGTGGATGAGTTCACGTGGATCCCGGAGGCATCCACGCGTGGATCACGCTCCAGGGCATCTTTGACAGCCCTCTCGATCTCCTGATCGGAGATCGCAAGATCGGGCGCTCCCGCCCTTCGCATCTTGTCTCGCATCCACCATTGAACCTCCAGACCGCCGGCATCCACATTGTGGACCCCGCTGACCCAGCTCAATTGCGTCGCGCGGGATCGCTCGGCCGCGCTTCCCACCGCGCCGCTCAAAACGACCTTGCCGTCGTTGACCTCGACGTCCACGGTACCGGAGTCCACATAGACATCCGACCGCAATCGACGCATGACCTCGGCCTCGATCTCGCTGTCGGCACGGTCTTCGGTGCCTGCAACCTGAATGTTGCTACGGACCCCGACCACGCCCCTGACGCTTCGGACGACATCCATCGCCACTTGATTCTCCGCCCACGAATCGACAACCCCGGTCAGTGTCACCCGGCCTTGGTCCACCCTGACGTCCAGTTCGTAGGAATCCGCGACGGGATCGATCAGCAGAGCCTGTTCCACATCCGCTTTGATTTCGGCATCGGGACGCTCGACGGGCCGGACTTCGAGTCGATCAATCACCGCACGAACGGCTCTGGTGCTCTCCGCTACGCGGATGGCCCGATCGTGAGCCAGCAAATGAGGGACCACTCCGGAGAGAGTGACCACACCCTCTTCGGTCTCTACGTTGATCCCGTCCTCCTGAACCGCAGCATCGCGTGTCAGTTCGGCCACGATGGCTGCTGTAATGTCCGCATCGTCGATCTTCGGGCGTTGCGCATCTGCCGAAGGAACCGTTGCCGCAGTCAAGGTCCACAGGATGGCAGCCAGTGTGGCCATGGAACCCAGCGTCATCCGTCGCACGCTGGCGATGCCTGTCTTTACCGCGCCTGTTTCGCTCGCACCCATCTTTGCTGACTCCCTTCTTATCGATATGGTATGAACTCTACTCACCCGTACTCCAGCACCTCCGTCACGTTCGGCTATCTATACGTGAATCGGCGACCTCAGGAACACGGGGTTTTCCTGTATCTGCACTTCGTGATTACTGAATGAGGCCGCGCAAATCGCCCGGCCGTCCCAATCACCCCGGCCCGATGTCCTCTATCCTCCGTCACCATCCGTTCGAAGACAGTAGACCGTCTCAAAGGAGTTCATCATATCGAGATACTGCTCCAGGAGCCGACTCAGGAGAAAGCGACCCCGTACACTTTCCCGCGCCTTGGCGCCCATCTGCCGGCGCAGGTCGCTGTCCCGCATCAGTTGAACCATCCTCTGTGCGGCTTCGTCCACCGAGGAAACCAGGAACCCGTTGACGCCGTCGGCAATCTGATAGCAGATGCCCCCGGCGTTTCCGCCGATCACGGGGGTGCCCTTCCACATGGCCTCGGCGACGGTCAGGCCGAACCCTTCGCGAATCGACTTCTGGAGGACCACGGCGGCGCGCCGTTGCAGGGCATTGACCAGGGCCGTATCCTCTCGACTGAGGATGATGATGCGTTCTTCTCGCGAGTCCAACAGTGACTCGTAGACTTGGACCCCCTCCGGATCGTCGGTCGCCACGTTGCCCAGCAGGACCAGGGTGGCCTTGATCTCTTTTCTCGCCTTCTTGAAGGCCTCAATCACCCCTTCCGGGTCTTTCCAACGATCGAAACGGGATATCTGGACGATTAGCGGCAGATCCGTGGGGATGTCGTAGTGGTCGAGCCGTTCCTGGATCTCAGTTTCGCTCAACTCGCGGTTCGTGATGGAAAAGGGATCGATCGCGGGCATGAAGAACAACTGCGGCGTATCGAGATGTTGTCGATACTCCGGAATGCTCAGAATCACGGCGTCATACCGCTCGACATACGCGGAAAGGTACTTCCACAGATCGGGGTGTGGCCGCGACAGATCAATATGACACCGCCATACCCAGGGACCTCTCTTCTGATAATGACGCACCATCGCCAGCGGCTGAGGGTCGTGGACGATAACCATGTCGTGATCCAGGTGGTTGCGAACTACATTTTCATAGACAATCTCTTCGTACAACTGTTCTTTTCGCTGCGAGAGGTTGATCTCACCGCCCTGGAGGGCGTTGTGCATCTTCTTGGTGATACTGAAGAAATCAGGCGAGCCTTGCATGACGCGCCACCCCGCTTTGATTCCCGCGCTGTTCATCAGCAGGGTCAATGAACCGAGCAGGGACGCCACACCCCCGCCGTAATAGGTGGAATTCACGTGCGCCACATGGAATCCATGGAGTCTCTCTGCCTTCGTGCAGATCCGCTCCATCGCCTGCGAACCAATGAGACGTTCATAATCCTCGACGTGGGTCAATTCACCGTCTGATCTCATGCATGCTCCACGATCTTTCGAACCGAGAACGGGCTTTCCAGACACCGCTGCAATATATGGTGCCGGTTTCTACGCAAACTCGGACGGGAATGCCCGTACGGGAATTCCTGCATTTGGGGGCACTGAAAGACTTGCCGCGATAGCGTCTGTCTCTGGGCCGAGTTCTTGTGCGTCATATCCTACAATTTTCCAGGAGATCGGCTGAACCGGACTTCCTGCCGCTCGTAAACGTTGGACAGTCGGATCGCGGCTAAAACTTGGCCCGATCAGGCAAATCCCTGATACGCAGGAACGCGATCAGGGCGTACCTTCGTCATGCGAAAAGCGTGGCAGGATGGCGGATGGCATCGGGAATCAGTGTGCAGAAACAACGATGAGTCTTGCCGGAACCCGACCTGCCGAGGAGGCATGTCTGAAAGGAGGTAACCTATGAAGGTACGGGAGATTATGAGTACACACGTCCGCCAGATTCAATCGGACGCCATGATCAGTGAAGCCGCCGAACGGATGAGAGAATACGACATTGGCATCCTGCCGGTCGTTGAGGAACACAAGACTGTGGGACTGATCACGGACCGGGATATCGTGGTTCGGGCGATTGCGGCCGGCATGGACCCGCGTGCCACAGCCGTCCAGGAGGCCATGACACCCGAAATCGCCCATTGCGACGAGGACGATGACATACAACGGGCCGCCCGCCTGATGGAAGACCAGCAGATCCACCGCCTGGTGGTGCTCAACCATGAAGGCACGGTCGTCGGTATCCTCTCGGTAGGCGACCTGGCGTTTCGAACGAGCGACGAGCATCTCGCCTATGAGGTGCTGGAGCGAGTATGTGAGCCGGTCCGGAGCCCGTAGCCCTTCTTATGAATCCTTGAGGAAGATCCCAACGGGCCCTGGGAGGGCCCTGTCGAAACGACGAACGAAAGGAGCACGGGTATGAAGACGCAAGTCACGGAAGATTGCATCGCGTGTGGACGCTGTGTAGAAATATGTCCCGAGGTCTTCGAAATGGGCAGCGAGATCGCCGAAGTCAAAACGGATCCGGTGCCCTCGGAGCATGAGGAAGCGGTACAGGAGGCGGCGGATGAATGCCCCACCGCGGCCATCCTGGTCACCCCATGACAGACAGATCGAAACGACGTGGGCAAGGGAGTGCCGTCATCGTCGCGACGGCTCTCGGAAGCAAGAACTGAACTTCTGTAGAAAGGGAGATTCGGCCATGCAAGAGCTCAGCCAACACGTTCAACAGGCAGACTGGAAGAATGAGAAACACGTCCCCGTCATTGAGTGTCCGGATTCGGTCAAAGCCGAGGAGATCTTCCCGGTGAAGGTCACATTGGGCAAAGAGGTCGCTCACCCCAACAAGACCGAGCACCACATCCGCTGGATCAGCCTGTACTACTACCCCGCGGGCGCCAAGTTTCCCCATGAGGTGGCGCACGTCGAGTTCAACGCCCACGGTGAATCCGTCGAAGGGCCGGACCAGGGGCCCGTGTACACACATCACGAGGCGATCACCAACCTGAAGATCACGAAACCGGGAGTGTTGCACGCGCTGGCGTACTGCAACATCCACGGCCTCTGGGAATCGAGCAAGGAGATCAAGGTCAGTTGACCTGCCCCGGCAACCGGAACAGAACATAAGAACACAGAGGAGTGAACCGGATATGGCCTTGGAATACCATGAACCTCGCGAACAGCTTCCTGCCGAAGTGATCGACCAGCATCGGGCGATCACGAGCCTGATCGAAGAGTTGGAGGCGGTGATCTGGTACCAGCAGCGGGCTGCTGTGTCTACCGATGAGGAGCTCGTCTCGGTGCTGGAGCATAATCGTGACGAGGAAATCGAGCACGCTTCGATGTTGCTCGAGTGGCTGCGCCGAAATTTCCCCGGCTTCGACGAGAAAATGCGGATCTATCTCTTCCAGGACAAGCCGATCGTTGAGCTCGAAGAACTTGCGGAACAAGCTGAAGAGGCAACCTCCGGGGGCAATGCCCCTTCCGCAGCGAACGGTTCATCGCTGGGAATCGGTTCCATGAAAGGATGACGAAGTATGACCGATCTACTGAAGCGGGAGTTCGCGCCCATCACGGAGCGGGCGTGGGAAGAAATCGATGAACAGGCCACCAGAGTGATTCAGAGGAATCTCTGCGCTCGCAGAGTGGTGGACGTCAGCGGGCCGCACGGCTGGCAGCATGGCGCGGTGGATCTGGGCCGGATCCATCTGGCCGAAAATCCGGCGGAATTTGGCGTTCAATGGGGCACCCGCGAGCTTTTGCCTCTTATCGAGTTGCGCGTGCCCTTCACCCTCGACCGCATCGAGCTGGATAATGTCAGCCGCGGGTGTAAGGATCCCGACCTCGATGCGGTCCAGCAGGCGGCCGAGCAGATCGCCCGGTTCGAGGATACGGCGGTATTCACAGGGTTTGGTGCCGGTCAGATCAAAGGGATTGCGGAAACCGTCACCCAGAAGCCTGTCCCGCTGCCCAAGGACCCGGCGGCGTATCCGGATGCGGTTTCGGCCGGACTGAAGATGATCTCTCTCATCGGAATCGGTGGGCCATATACCCTGATTCTGGGACCCGATGAGTACTTCGGACTGGCCGCCTATAACAAGGGGTATCCTCCGTACAAGGTCATCAAAGACATGACCGACGGGGAGATCCTCATGTGTCCAGCCCTCGTTGGCGGGATTCTGCTGAGCGCAAGAGGTGGAGATTTTGAACTGACCGTCGGACAGGACTTGGCGATCGGCTATCAGTATCACGACGCCAAGCACGTCGAGCTGTATCTGACGGAATCCTTCACGTTCCGAACGCTCGAGCCGGCTGCAGCCGTGCCATTGACGCGACCCAAGTAGAATAACAAACGCGCCGCTTCCTACGGGCCAGCAAAAGAAACGGTCTTAGAAAAGGCGGGAGGAAGGATATGCCCCCTGGGGGCGCCCGAGGCGGTTGGTGCCCGCGGTCAGGAGAGAATTCTCATATATCGTCGATCCTCCAAGTGAATGCGGAAATAAGCATCCTCATAGCGCTGATGGGGGCGGTCCTTTTGATCGCGGGACTCGTCCGTCCATGCCTCCAGCGACTCCATATCCCCGCCCTCGTCGTGTATATTTTGCTCGGCTTTGCCGCGCGTTCTCTCGATTCTCACGTGGCATTCCTCCCCGAAGGGACGGACGAGGTGATGGACTTCCTCAGCGAGTTGGGCATTATCGCCCTGCTGTTTCGCGTCGGCGTAGAGAGTAAGATCAAGAAGCTATTGAATCAGCTCGGGCAGGCTACGCTGATCGGGTTGATCAGCATTGTGGTCGCCGGGGCGCTCGCCTTTGGGGTCGCGTACTGGGTCCTCCATCTGGCTTGGTTTACCAGCCTCGTCGTCGGTGCGGCCCTGGTCGCAACCAGCATCGGCGTGCCGGCCCGTGTCTGGACCCAGGCCGGTGCCATCGAGAGCGAGCCCGGGCAGCTCCTGCTGGATATTGCCGAGATCGATGATATCGCCGGCGTCATGCTCATGGGACTGCTGTTTGCCCTGGCCCCCGCCGTCACCGAGGGACGGGCCGCGACCATGGTCCCACTGTTGGTAAAGACGACGGGGCGTTTCGCAGTCGCCCTGCTCGCCTATGGCGGCGCCTGCATACTCTTCGCCCATTACGCGGAGCAACGGACAAGGCGTTTTCTTGAACGTCATGAAGCAGCGGCCGAAGAGACATTGACCGTGGTCGCCATCGGAATGGTCATTGCCGCCGTCGCCGGACTTCTCGGCTTCTCCGTGGCGATCGGCGCCTTCTTTGCGGGCCTCGTCTTCAGTAGAGATCCGGAATCCATCAAGAGCCGAACGGCCTTCCATGCGATCTACAACGTGTTCACCCCGTTCTTCTTCATCGGGATCGGCCTGCAAATGCGCCTCGACACTATGGGTTCGGCACTGGTGCCCGCCCTGGTGCTCACCGGCGTGGCCTTTCTCACCAAGTTTGCCGGCGTCGCCGGCCCAGCTCGATTTTTGCTGGATGGCCGGACCTCCATGCTGCTGGGGCTCAGCATGATCCCTCGTGCCGAAGTGGCCATGATCATCGCTCAGCGGGCGCTCACGCTGGAAGACGGCGCGATTCCGAGGCACATATTCTCGGCAATCGTTCTGACCTGCCTGGCCACGTGTTTAATTCCCCCGCTTCTTCTGAGCCGTCTCTTGTATGCATGCGCAGACGAATTGGCGTCGCGAACAGACTGATCTCGGGACACTTCAAGGGAAACCCCGATATCAAACAAGCAAATGGCTTAGTCTGCCGAAGATCCGGTTGGCCTATAATCGATGGACGCAACAAGCCGGCTATCAGCGTCAATTTGCCTAGCATGACAGTGACATCCACCAGGAGCAGGATTCTGTGAACGGGAGGAACAGATGGCGAAGCGAAAGGCCCATGCGGCGTGGCAGGGGAAACTCAAGGATGGGAACGGCAACATAGAATTGGGCAGTGGCGCCCTCCAGGGGCAGTACAATTTTCAGTCGCGTTTCGAATCCGGCCAGGGAACAAACCCCGAAGAGTTGATCGGAGGCGCCCATGCTGCGTGCTTCTCGATGGCTCTCGCCCATGGCCTGGAAGAGGCCGGTTTCGAGCCGCAGAAGATCGAGACGGATGCGGAGGTGTCCATCGAGCAGGTCGAGCAGGGATTCAAAATCACCACGATTTCGCTCGAAACCAGAGGAACGGTTCCAGAGATCGACGAGAAAGTCTTTCTCGAGCACGCGGACAAAGCCAAGAGAACCTGTCCTGTCTCCCAGGCGCTGGCGGGGGCCGAGATTCGGCTCAAAGCGCACCTGCAATCATCGTGATCGGGTTTGTTGCGTCGGTTC
>CAZTGH010000025.1:0-25588 GCA_964612985.1 uncultured Pirellulales bacterium | reverse complement strand
TCTTCATGGCGCGGAAATGCTCGGCGCGGAGGACGTGCTTGTTGCCGGTCAGCGTCACGAACAGGTCGCCGACCTTGGCGGCCTGGGCCATGGGCATGACCTGGAAACCGTCCATGGCGGCTTCGAGGGCCTTGACGGGGTCGACTTCGGTGATGATGACGATGGCGCCCATGCCTCGGGCCCGCATGGCGAAGCCGCGACCGCACCAGCCATAACCGGCGACGACCACGTTGCTGCCGGCCAGCAGGTAATCGGTGGCGCGGATGATCCCGTCGATCGTGGACTGGCCGGTCCCATAACGGTTGTCGAAGAGGTGCTTGCTCTTGGCGTCGTTGACCGCGATGACCGGGAACTTGAGCTTGCCCTCTTTGGACATCGCCCGCAGACGGATGACGCCGGTGGTGGTCTCTTCCATGCTTGCGATGATTCGCTCGGCGTCTTTCTTGCGTTTGATGTGCAGCTCGTTGACCAGGTCGGCGCCGTCGTCGAAGGTCACGACGGGCTTGTGGTCCAGCGCCGCGTTGAGGTGCTTGTAGTAAAGGGCGCGGTTCTCGCCTCGCACGGCAAAGACGGGGATGCCGAAGTCCTTGGTCAGCGAAGCGGCGACATCGTCCTGCGTGCTGAGCGGATTCGACGCGCAGAGAACCGCGTTGGCGCCGCCGGCCTTGAGCGTTCGCATCAGGTTGGCGGTTTCGGCGGTGACATGCAGACAGGCCGAGACGTTCATGCCCTTGAGGGGTTTGGTCTTGGCGAAGCGCTCGCGGATCGCTGCCAGCACGGGCATATCGTTGTCGGCCCAGAGAATCCGTTTCTTGCCGCCGGGAGCCAGTTTCAGGTCCGCTACGTCGTATTTCATCCGTCAGTCCTTTCCAAATATGCGGTCAAAGCGGGGATTCTACGCATGCCGGGCGGGCGATGCAACCTTTATCTGTAGCGATTCCGGCGATCGTGCCCACTACGGGATTTCGTAGAGGTGGACGTCGTAGGGTTCGAAGCGGTCGGTGAAGGCGCCGTCGGTCAACTGGATCGTCCGGTCCTCGTCGAGGACGGTGACCGTGCGGGGGCCGGTGAGTCCGGCGATGCGGAACTGGGCGGATGCGGCCTGGTCGCGCATGGCGACGGCGAAGAGGTACGTGGTGCCCTCGTGGCGCTTCATCATCACGGCGACGGGCGCCTCCGTCGGCTCGGAGACCACCCGAACGCCTTCGGAGATCGTCGGGCCATTCAGGACGGGAGCCAGTTGTTCGATCCGGCGGTTGATCCGCGTGACGGCATCGAGCATCTCGGCGTCGGCCAGCAGCGCCGCTTCGTTGAACGTCGGCTGCCACTCGTGTACGAAGTAGATCAGGCCCTGAGAGCCGTGGATGAGGGCCATCCAGACCTCACAGCGCACCTCGTGCGGCGTGGGTTGGCGGCTCGGATGGTTGATCTGGGTGCACTCGACGCAGTTCCAGACGCCCTGGCGGGGAGCGGTCCAGTCGACGAGACGCTGGACCCCACGTGCGACGTATTCGAGCCTGCCGGCCACCTGGGGGCTGGTGTGCGTGGCGGGATAGATGTCGAAGGAGGCGATGTCGCAACCCTGGACGTACACGGGATAGTCTTCGGGGTGGTTGGTTCGCACGCCTCGTCCGTGCCAGGCGTCCCAGGCAACGCCCTGGCCCAGGTTCAGCAGCACCGGGCGGGTGGGGTCGGCGACCCGCATTCGCTGGTAGCCCTCGATGATCTGCTCGGGCGGTATGGGCGGGCCATAGCCCTGGCCCCTGCCGAGGGACTGGGCGTTGTCGGGCTCGTCCTGGTGCATCCAACCGGCGATGATCGGATCGTCAAGGTGCTGCAAGGCGAAGGCGTTCTGGTGGCAGATGACGGGCATGTCGGCCTTCTTCAGCACAGCCAATTGATCTCCGGTGGGACCACGCCACAAGCCGACATAGAGGTTAATGCCGGCGGCTTTGTAGCGCGGGGCATTGGCGGGGTTCTGAAGCCAGACCGCGATCGGGAAGAAGTCCTTCTGGGAAAAACGCCCTACCCGCCACGTCGGCAAGGGCTCGGCGGCCTGGCCCCCCGCCGCGAGCACGACCATCACCAGCACAGCCCCAAGGATGAACCGTTTCATGGGAATCACCTCCTGCGAGTATCGAACGGTCTGACTTCTGATCTTCACCGATGGCCATGATAGGGCCTGCGTCCGCAATTGGCGAATCGAAAATGGAATGTGGGGATCGTATGCGTACGCAGGTGTCGGCCATCCCCAAACGCTGTCGCGTTTGAGGCTGCCACCCTGGCGAGAATCGAGGGGGGACTATTGCGGTTCGGCTTGAGACGCTCGTTGTCTCGTCGGAGGAAGTCCTCTATCATGGGATTCCATGCGACGGGCGTGTACGTCACTGAGAGAGTGGGGTTCGACTATGCAGACTCGAAGGCAGTTTCTCAAGGCCGCAGGGGGTGTGCTCGCGGCGTCCATCGTTGCGGGACACCGCACGTGGGGTGCGACAGCGGCCCAACGTCCCAACGTCGTCTTCATCCTGGCGGACGACCTGGGCTATGGCGACCTGGGCTGTTACGGGAGAGAGGACATTCGTACTCCCGTCCTCGATAGGCTGGCGGATGAAGGCGTGCGGTTCACGCAATGCTATGCCAACGGTCCGGAGTGCTCGCCCACGCGGACGGCGTTCATGACAGGGCGCTACCAGCAACGGGTCGGCGGGCTCGAATGTGCGATCGGGACGGGTAACGTCGGGCGGTACGACGATGCGATCCGGCTGCGCGAGACCCACGATCTCGGTCTGCCCGTTGCAGAGACGTCGATCGCCCGATTGTTGAAGGACGCCGGCTATGCGACCGCGATCACGGGCAAGTGGCACCTGGGCTATGAGGCGAAATTCGCGCCGCATCTCCATGGCTTCGACACGACGTTCTACTGCATCGGCGGCGGAATGGACTACTTCCATTACCTCGACAATGTTGCGGGCTACAACCTGTTCGTCGACGGCCAGCCGGTCCGGCGCGAAGGGTATTTCACGGACCTGGTCACCGACGAGGCGGTCCGCTTCATCGAGGAAGAGGGCAACGATCCGTTCTTTCTATACGTGGCGTACACGTCGCCTCATGCGCCATTCCAGGGGCCCGACGATCGGCAGAGCGACCCCCTGCCGCTGGATTCGAGGCTGTGGAAGCAGGGTCAGGCGCCGCCCGAGGTTTACATTGCCATGATCGAACGCATGGACGCGTGCATCGGTCGAATCCTGCAAGCCCTGGAAGACAAAGGGCTCGACGGCAACACGCTCGTGATCTTCACCAGCGACAACGGCGGCACCGGCAGCGCCCGCAATGCGCCGCTGTCGGGGATCAAGGGCAGCACGTTCGAAGGGGGTATTCGCGTGCCGGGGATCGCTCGCTGGCCCGGTCATGTGGCGCGAGGCGCCGTCAGCGATCAGGTATGCGTGACGATGGACTTCACCGCTTCGATTGCACGCATCGCGGGCGCGGAGCCGCCCGAAGGACGGGCGTTCGACGGGATCGATGTGGTCAGGCTGCTCGAAGGGAGGCGCCCGATTCAGCGGCGTACGCTCTTCTGGCGAGGCCGGCGAGGGGATCGCACGCGCTGCGCGGTCCGCGACGGCGATCTGAAGTACATTTGCGATCGACGCGGCGACAAGACGACGGAGTATCTGTTCGACCTGGCCAGCGACGTCAGTGAAAAGAACGACCTTCTCGCGGCCCGACCGGAGGATGCGGCTCGACTCAAGGCTATGCTGGAAGACTGGGAACGCCAGGTCCGACCCACGCGGTGAATCGCGCGGGCAGATCGGGTCCCTTGCTTACAGGGCAGCCGCCCGGCGCAGCGTGCGAGGACGAGACTTCTTCCGTTTCTTGCGCGTGGCCAGCCGATAGAGCAGCACGGGCAGAGACGGGATAACCGCCAGGAGGTCCCTGCCGTCGGCCAGGCCGATGCGATGACCCTTGCGGGCGATGTGCAGAAGCTGGGCCCGATCGTAGAAGGCGGAGCGGATACGGTTACGAATCTGCTTGAGTTCCTTTCGTCCGTAGCGATCGGAGAAAACGGGGCCGCCGATACGTTCAAAATGATATCCCGGCGTGGATTCGACGACTTCTTTCAGAGGCGAGAATTTCTCGACGCGCAATTTCTGGAAGCTGATGGAATCGAGGCCGATCTCCTTGGCGAACTTCGGAATGTAGAGCATCTCTTCTTCGCTCTCGCCGATGTTGCCATAGATGAAGTAGCCGTGCAGGAAGAACTCGTACTGCGTCAGCACCGCCAGCGCCTCGCGGATCTCTTGCTGGGTGATGCCCTTTTGAAGCTGTTCGAGGATGCGGTCGTGCGGCGACTCGATGCCGAGCAGAAAGACGCGAAAGCCCGCCTTCTCGGCCTTGGCCAACACGCGCGGGTGCCTGGCAACGTCGATGCGGGCCTGCACGATGAACTTCTTGTCGATCCTGTTGGCGATGATCTGATCGCAGATCTCTTCGGCTCGCTTGATGTTGGTGAAGAAGTTGTCGTCGCTGAGAAGCACGATGCTGGCGGAGATGGTCTTGAGCTCTTCGATGACGGAGGCGACGGGGCGCTCCGTGTAGCTGCGCTTCTGGCCGAGCGGATTGAGACTGAACGTGCAGAATTTGCACTTGAACGGGCAGCCCCGCGTGGTGAGCACCGTGTCGAAGGTGTGTCGGCCGAGGCGGATGCCGTGCTGCGTCAGGCAATAGTCGTGGGTCCGCAGCGAGCGATCGGGGAAGGGAATCGTCGCAACGTCGGGCAGAGGACGGTTCTCATTGTGGACCACTTTGCCGTTGTCGCGATAGGAAAGGCCCGGGATATCCTTGTAGGGCAGGCCGTTGAGGACATCGCGGATGATGTCTTCGCCTTCGCCTCGGACGACCAGATCGATGTTGGGGCAGCGTTCGAAGAGATATTCTACGTCCAGCGTCGCCTTGTAGCCACCGACCACGGTGGTGACTTCCGGCGGCAGTTGCGTGATGAAATCGCAGATCTGTTCGAAGCGGGTCTCCCAGCGCACGCTGATGCACAGCAGATCGATCTCGTCGCGGATGAATCGGCTCAACGCCTCCGGGGCCTGATACTTTCTCTGATAGCGCAGGTCCAGGAGGGTCACCTTGCCTACGAGGTCTTTCATACTGGCGACGATATATTCGAGCCCGGTCGGCGGGAAGATGCCCATCGCGGCGGTGGAATCGCCGAAATAGGGGTTCAGAGCTAATGCATGTTTGTATTTTTTCATGGGGCAATTGTACGGCACCGCCTTGCGTTTCGTGCACGGAAATCGGGTCGGAATTCCGGATTCACTTGAATAATTGCTCGGATTGTGGCCAGAATCGCAGCGGCGGGACACGCCAGGCGGGCCTCGCGTCGTGACCAGCGACGTGGTAGTATCTGGTCTGCGGGACCCGCCTGCGGCACAGCGCAGAAAGTCCCGAACCGTACCGGGATTGGACAGAGGGATGCAGTTATGACGGAAGTGCATGACACGCAGGCCAACCAGGGCGCCCCGGCCGGCGCCTCGAAGCGCCTGGTGTCGCTGGACGCGTATCGCGGCGCGATCATGGTGATGATGGCGTCGAGCGGGCTGGGCTTGGCCCGCGTGGCACAACAGCACCCCGACAGCGGTGTCTGGCAATTTGTCGCACACCAGACCGAGCATGCGGCGTGGGCGGGATTCACACTGTGGGACATTATCCAGCCGGCGTTTATGTTCATGGTGGGTATGTCGTTGCCCTGGTCGCTCGCCAAGCGGATCGATCGGGGCGAGGGTTTCGCCAGGCTGTTCGCCCATGCGCTGTGGCGGTCGCTGGTATTGGTGCTGCTGGCGGTGTTTCTTACGTCGGCCTGGAGTCGGCGGACCGAATGGCACTTCACCAATGTATTGGCGCAGATCGGGCTGGGCTATCCGTTCGTCTTTCTGCTGGCGTTCACCCGACCCCGCACCCAGTGGGTGGCGGCCTTCGGCATTCTGCTGGCGTACTGGCTGGCGTTTGCGCTGTATCCCCTTCCGGCGGCGGATTTCGACTGGCAGGCGGTCGGCGTACCTGGTGACTGGCCTTTCCTGGGCGGCTTTGCAGCCCACTGGGAGAAGAACGCGAATTTCGCAGCAGCCTTCGACCGCTGGTTTCTCAACCTGTTTCCACGTGAGAAGCCATTCCTCTTCAGCAGGGGTGGGTATCAGACGCTCAACTTCATCCCCTCGATTGCGACGATGGTCTTCGGTCTGCTGGCGGGGGAACTGATGAAGAGCGATCGGTCGATCCCCGGCAAAATCCAGCGCCTGCTCCTGTTCGGCCTGGCAGGCATCGTCGTGGGCAAAGGCCTGGCGATGGCGGGTCTGGGTCCGATCGTCAAACGGATCTGGACGCCCTCCTGGACGATCTACAGCGCCGGCTGGGTCACGCTGGTGCTCGCCGCCTTCGTCGCGGTGATCGAATGGCGCCGGTGGAAACGATGGGCTTTTCCCTTCGTGGTGGTGGGTTTGAACCCGATCACGCTCTACGTCCTGTGGCAACTTTCGGGCGGCTTTGTCCGCGAGAGCCTGCGCCGACATCTGGGGCAGGACATCTTCGCGGTTTTCGGCGCCGAATACGTCCCCGTTCTCGAGCGGGCTGGCGTATTGCTGATCCTGTGGCTGGTCGTATGGTGGATGTACCGTCGCAAGATCTTCTTACGGATCTGACCCGATACAACGCTCTTCCATCGCAGCCTCCTTTGCCTATGTCCTGTCTTTTTCGGTTGGTGCGAACCCGAAAGGAGCCTGATTTCAATCAGGGTTGCCATACGATGGAGCGATCGGCCTCTCGGTGCTGTGCCGCAGAGGGTTGCGGTTTACGTAGCCAGGATCATACCGATGATACAAGCGGCGGCGGAAAACAGCATCGGAAGCATATTGTCGTTCTTCGGATCTTCCATGACATACCTCCCTGTCAAATACGCCTTTAAATAAACATACGCGGGCGGCTCGGCGTCGGTTCTGAATGGGCCTGCACCGTCGCGATATAGGCGCTCGGATGAGCCTGTTCTCAGAGCTGGAAACAAAGAGCAGACCTGGCATAGATACGGGTGGCATCCCCTGCACGCAAGCTCACTTGGCGAACGGGCGGGATGGGACAGCGGGAAAATCCGATGCCGAGTCCGCGAAGTACGAGATGGAATCAAAAAGGGACGCCGGCCTCTGATGCCGGCGTCCCTTGCGCTATGGTGAACCGATGCCTGCGGCCCGGGAGATGGGGCCCAGGCACCGGGCGGGCTTACTTCCTGGGTTCTTCCGTGGGCCAATCCTCGGAGATGATCTCGCCGGCGGCGGCTTCCGCAGTGGCCTGTCCCGAGTCGGTAAAGAGCATGAAGGAGAGATCCTCGCGGGCGCCGGTCTGGTCCCGCAGTTCGGTCCACTGCCAGACTTCGGTCGCGGCAGTCGGATCCAACTGTCCGGCGACGGCACTGCCGTTTCGCCCGGCGCCGATCAGCGTCAGGACATCGTCGACGCTGAGGGCAGCGTTGAAGATGCGGACGTCGTCGAGCAGACCGTTGAAGAACTCCGCGGTTTCGTCGCCGCGGACGCCGATGGTCAGCGTCGCCTGCTTCGGCGCGACGAAGCCGCCGGAGTGGGTCGCGGTGCCATCGAGAACGCCGTCGATATAGAGCTTCATCTGACGCGTGGAGGCGTCGTAGGTCGCGGTGAGCAAGTACCACTGATTGGGATTCAGGCGCTGCGTGGTCTGCCAGGTCTTGAGGCCGACGCGGAAGTGGAAGCGTCCGTTGGTATCGATCCACAATCCGAAGCGGTTGCCTGCGGCACTGCGGCGGTCGTATTCCATGATCGCCTGGTATCGGCCGCGAACCTCGCGCGGGTAGGCCCATGCGGAGACCGAGAACGAACCCGGCGCGAAATCCAGTCCGTTGGGGTTCCCGACGCGGACGTAGCCACTGCGACCGTCGAGATCGACCGCCCCGCCGATCTGCCCTGCCGCCGGCTTCCAGGTGGCGTTACCGACGAGGGTCCCGTCGTTGTTGTGGCCCGAACTGTCAGCGGCGACGATGCCCTTGGATTCATCGAACTTCCAGTGGGCCAGCAGGCGGGCGCCCGAAGTGGTCCAGGCAGTGAGCGGGTGGTTCGTCCAGCCCCAGGGGTATTCGATGGACTGCGGGTCCTCGTAGACCGCCGCGATGCTCAGCCAATAGATATCGCGCGGATTCTTCTGCGTGAACCAGGCATCACGCGGCAGGCGCAGGGTGTAGCGGAAGACCGGTTCGAAACCGTGAATGCCGGTTTCGCCTGGTTCGGGATGCTTGTCGAAGCCGACCATGACCTCGTCGAACTCCTTGGCGGTGTATTCCCAGATCTTCTCACCAGGATAGCTATAGGTGAGTGGGTCGCTCGGCGTCGGATCGGGGGCGTCGGACCAGATCGCGAGTTTAAAATAATCTGGCTGGCGGGGCGAAGGCATCTGGCTGCAATCGCAAGGCTGGTAGCCATAGCCAAGATAGGAGCCCCACCAGACGATGCCCGTCACGGGGGTGTCGCTGGCGCACTGCCAGTCGTCGGCGGCGAGCTGACGGTAGGTCAGGCCCGCGCCGGCCTCCTGGGTTTCGATCGCGAAGGCCAGATCGACCGGCTGTGTGGACAGCACGTGGCCCTTGGGATAGAGCAACTGCTGCCAGGTGCCGCTGTAGGTCTCCTGGGCCTGGACCCAGACTGCCGAGTCGTTCCAATGCTGAGCCGAGGCCTTCCATCCGAAGCGGGTCGCGACGCTGCCGGCCCGTTGCAGCACGTACGCCTGAGCGCAGAGCCAGTAGACCTTGGGTTTGCTGCGCGTTCCCGTCTGTTGGAATGCTTCGCGTTCGTCGATGGGGAAGTCGTACTGGTAGACTGTCAGGTGGCTGGCGGACTCGTAGGCCTGATTGCAGGGGCTGTAGAAGCTCTGGGCCCGGGCGTCGGTCGCCTGGACAGTGAACTGGCCGGCGGAGAACTGCCTGGTCCAGAGGACCTTGCCGGGCATGCTGTAACCGGTGGAGCTGGAGCCTGCGGGGACGTCCTCGCGGATGGTGAGCGTGAAGGTCACATCGCTGGCGCCGCCGCTGGGCAGCACGTCATGATACCAGGCGCCCCAGAGGGTGATGCCGGTGATGGGGCCCGTCGTGGTGCATTCGAAATCGTCGGCGCCGATCTGGGCAGCCCACGTGACGGGAAGGTCCCGGGTGATATCGACGTCGAGACCCGTGCTCGTCGTATCGGGGTGCTGGACCCATTTGTCCACAGCAACGGGACCGCTGGTGGCCAGCGATTCCTCGTCTTCGTAATGCTCCCAGTGGCGAAGTCCCGTGAAGGGCTGCTCCCACTGGATGTAATCCGGATCGGTGTCGAGTTCGAAGGCCATGTCGTAGGTGTCGAGCCGTTCACAGACGAGGGAGTTGGTGATGGGCTGTACGATGGCGGAATCGACAGCCATGCCCTGCCGCAGGTCGTCCGTACGCATGCTGAAGCTGACCGCCGCGTCCATCCACGGTTTGGCACGGGTCTTCCAGCCCCAGCGGTAATCGGGTTCGGGCGAGCCGGTATAGACGGCGGTGATGCTTACCCAGAAGATGCGGTCCTGCGTGTGGTCCTCGACGTAGTTGCCCTGCCAGAAATACTCGCGGGCTTCGAGGTCTACTTGGTACTGGAAGCAGGTATCCGAGGGCTTGCCAGGGAATTCGTCCATGCCTACCGTCTCCTCGGCGACGCGATCGGCATCGACGTTGACGAGCCAGAGCAGCTTGCCCGGGCGACTGAACGCGTATCGGCTGTCGGCGGGGACATTGCTCCAGAAGCCGATGCGCCAGGCTTGCGGCTTGACGCGAGGCGTCTCGACGCCGTCCCAGTTCTGGTAGGAGCCCCACCAGTGAATCGAGGTGACGGGCATCTGGCCGAAACAGCGGAAGTCGTCGGCGACGATCTTCCACGAGCCCTGAGCGTGGCTCAGCGGCTTGCTTGCATAGGAGAGCTCATCCCATCCACAGTAGACGGGCACATCGGTGGCCGGGTCCCATTCCAGCGGAGGCTGCGACCATTTCAGATGCTCGACCGGAGGTTTGGTCGGGACGACGGCCTGCTCGATGCGAACCTGGTAGTCTTCCACCTCACCGTTGGAAGCCAGACCCGTGGGGCGAAGCCCGCGGATGGTGCTGAAGCGGAATCGGGCGAACGTCTCGCCGACCGCCGCCTTGGCGGGAACGTCGACCACCAGCGTGTTGCTGCCGGCGGTCAGCGGTTCGTTGACGAAGAGCTGCTCGTCGGCGTCGTCCCAGTCCCCGTCGGCGTTCCAGTCGATCCAGGCGTTCAGCGCGCCGGCGGTGGAGGCGGTCACTTCGATGGTGGCCGACTCGCCCGTCCGCACGTCGGAGAAGACCACGCCGTCTTCATCGTCGGAGCAGCGCAGGTCGTCGCCCGTGGCGGTCATGTTGGGGTGGGCGTCATGTTCGCCATCGATGAGTTGACCCAGATAGATCCCGGGGACGATTGTATGGCGGGCGCCGTTGCTGGCCAGCAGGGTCGGATAGGTCGGATCGGGGGCATCACCGAAATCCGTATCGCCGGCACAGTCGTCGGTGCCGCCGGTAACAACGAGCGACAGGTCCAACGGCTTGCCCTGATATGAATGCGTATCGGGATAAGAGATCGGCAGCCATCCGAAACTCGGGTGGCGCCATACGGCGCTGTCGCGGAACTGGAGCCTCTGTTCGGCGGTACTCCATCCGAAGACGTACCTGGCGTCCTGCGCGGGGATCTCCTCGATCTCGACCCAGTAGATCTGACCTCGTCGCTGCACGAACAGGTCTTCGGCGTCGTCGAGGCAGATGTTGTACTGATAGACTCGGTCGTGGTTGGCGGTCTCGTAGGACTTGCTGACGGGATCGAACCAGGCGTGTTTGAGATTCCCACCCATTTGCCTTACATCGTACGTGTAGGGCGCGATTTCCTTTCTCCAGAGCAGTTCGCCCGGCCGACTCCAGGCAATCAGGTTGTCGGCGGGTCGATCCGAGTAGATGCTCACCATGAACCGCAGGCTGTCGACGCCCAGAGACGGCGTGACATCGTCGAGGAAGGAGCCCCAGAAGTGCAGGTCGGTGATCGGGCCGTCCTCGGCGCATTGGAAGTCGTCGGCCAGGCTGGTGGCGGACAGATCGACGTCGATTCCCGTCGATCGCAGGTCCGGCGTCTGCGGCCAGTGCATCTTGTGTGGGTCGCCATCTTCCCAGTCGCAGAAGACCAGCGGCGCTTTCACATGAAGGAGATAATCCTCGGTCTCTCCGTCGGCGAAGACGCCGTCACCGTTCCAGCCTTCGGGGACGGGCGTATCGCTGATCGTGAAGCGGGACCAGACGTATCCCGCCTGGGGACCGACGCGGAAGTTCGCGGGTTGCAGAGCGGACAGGTACCCATCGTAGCCGGCGGGGACCGGGAAGTTCACGAGTACGTGCTCGGGGGCCGAGCCTTCGGCACATTCGGAAACCCCCTGCCACTTGCCGTCCTGATTCCAGTCGAACAGGACGTTGACATAGCCTGCGCGCCCGTCGGTGCGGTCGTTGTGGACTTCGATATCCACCTCAGCGCCCCAGATGGCGAGTTGGCAGGCGTTCGTGAGCGACTCGATGCCGGTGAAGACCAGAGGGGTGACACGCTGCTGACCGCTGATGGTGGCGATGGTGTAGGCGCGGGGCTTGCGCAGGCCGGCGTCCCCATCCTGGAAGCCTTCGTCCTTGTTGTACATGTCGGGAGCGAACTTGGGGCAGTGGCCGGCGTTGCCGTCGGGCTCGATATCGACCTTGGGGCCAAAATAAAGAAACCGGCTGTCATGCTCGATCCATGCGGCGGGGCCCACGCCCACGCACGTCGGGAACAGACCCTCGACGCTTGAATCCGGATAGGCGATGGCGCCCTCGGGGGCATCGCCAAAGTCACGATCCGCGGTCGGAACCGTGGGATCGTCGTCCAGCACACAATCGTGACGGATGGTGCCTTCGACGCTGACGTTCTGACCGCGGACGTCGATCGAGACCCAGGCGGGACAGTAGTCCGAGATCTCGGCGTTGACGCTGATGAAGGTGGAATCGCGGACGTCCGTTCGCGCGACGAGCGTCTGGCGCCGAATCAGTTGGTTTTCGTGCGAGAGGCTTCGAATGTCACGCGGCAAGGGAGGGACTTCGGCGTCGGAGGGCCAATTGGCGGTCGTCCAGTTGAGCGACACCTCGACGTAGCTTCCCGCGGTGGCGGTGGGGTCGAAGACCGAGATGTCCAGACCGACGGTGACGACCTTCTTGCCCTGCGGATTGTACTTGTCGTTGTAGAACCACTGGGTCCACCAGTCCGAGTAGGGATAATAATACCAGGAACCGTGTTCGTAGCCGGTGCCCTGGCCGGCGAGGACCTGGCCGGCGCGATCCAGATCGACGGTGAACAGATCCTCTACGGCGGCCGCTGAACCGATCCCGACCAGCAGCATCCAGATCAATGCGGCCAGCGCGATCTTCGTGAACCCTTGTTTGAGCCCGCTCATGACGTTTTCCTCCCAAAGATCACCCTATCGGGGCCAGCGCGATGCCCCGTCGTTGACAAATGGCCTGGTTGTCTGGTGACAATGCAGCCGTTACGGTATAGTTCCACTGGGCCATCGACCCGTAACGGTTTTTCCTCCAGCAAAAAGTGGACAAGGACAACGAAAAAGGAACGTATCGCCTGCGGCGGGGTCGCGGCGGACGGTCCCAAGGCCCAAAACCGGCTCGACGGCGCCTGAGCCAAAACGTTATGAGACGGCAGTTTAGCCGCGCAGGACTCGCCAGCGGCGTCGTGCCGGGATGGGGACGAAGCGCCGCAGCGGCGCGAAGGCGCATTTTTTAGGAACATTTGGCGGCAAGATTCGTGACCTCGGCGGCATCGAATGCCTCTTAGCGGAGAGGTGGCGTGCGGTCAGGCTCCACCTGAGCGCCGGGACGGCGTGAATCTGGAACGGTCGGGAAGCAGGCGATGGGACGAGAACAATGGGCTGTTCTCTTGATTGGGGCGATCCTTACGGTGGGGTGCCGGAAAGGTCCGCCCGAGCGGAAAGAAGTCTTGCTGCACGAGGCTGCCTGCGTCGGTGATCTGGAGCGAATCCAGGATTTCCTTTCTCGGGGCGTCGATCTGGAGAGCAGAGACACTGCGGGGGATACGCCCCTGCACAAGGCGGCGATCCGGGGGCGGGTACGCGCCGCTCAACTGCTGCTATTCCATGGTGCGGTCGTCGACGCCCGAGACAAGAATGGCGCTACGCCTCTGCTGAAGGCGGCAGCCGCAGACGAAACGGTAATGGCCACGGTCCTCATGGAATGGGGCGCTGACGTCAATGCCGAAGCGGAAGGGGATTACGCCTGGCCAGATGGGCCGGTTTCTTCGGTGCGCACGCCACTGCACTTCGCAGCGGAGCACGGCAGAGTGCGACTGATCCGCGCCCTTATTGCCAGGGGGGCCGATGTCAACGGGGGGCTGCGCAGCATGGAGAACGCGGTGGTGCTCGCGATGAAGGGCAACCACCGTCGGGCGGCGGAGATTCTGGCGGAGACGGGTGCGGAAATCCCGGCCTCGGTGGCGGCATACCTGCACGATCGGACGAGGTTGGAGTCAGCCATCGCGCGAGGCGATGACATCGACGCCGCGGTCGGGTATGGCACGGCACTGCACCTGGCGGCTGAAATCGGTGACGCAGAGATGGCCGACCTGCTCGCATCGCATGGCGCGGATCTCAACGCGCGGCACGCCTTGCGATACACGCCTTTGCACAATGCCGTTTTCCACGGGCACGCAGCGGTGGCGCGCGTACTCGTCGCGGCCGGCGCCGAGGTCGATGCCAACGATCCGGACTCCGGGTACGCCCCCCTCCACGCTGCCGTTCAAAGGGACGAGGAGGCAATTGTAAAGCTCCTCATCGAGGCAGGGGCCGATATCAACGCGGAGACCGACTACGGGATGGCACCGCTGGATATGGCGGTCGAGGAGGGAAGCGTTTCTCTTGTCAAGTTGCTCCTGAATTACGGGGCCGAGGGCCACGCGCGCGATAGGGGTCTATACCGTGCCTGCTACAGTGGCCAAGAGGACATCGCAAGACTTCTGCTGGAACGAGGCGCCGACATCAAGGCGCACAGCCAGAGTGGCGTCACTGCGCTGCACGGTGCCGCTGAGACCGGGCGCACCTCGCTGGTCAGGCTGCTTCTGGCCCGAGGCGCCGACGTGGACGCGGAGACCGACGGGGGGCTGACTCCCCTGGCGATGGCGTTTCGTTCATGTTCTTTGGGCATGCCTTACATGCCTCCTGGCGGTGTGTATGAGGGACAAGACTGGCCCCTCGAAAGCGCGCCTGCGGAATACCTGCACGAAACCATGCGGCTCCTGATGGAGAGCGGCGCGCAGGCGAACGTCCGCAACGAAGAGGAAGAGACGCTGCTCCACTGGGCCTGCCGGAGGTGTGAGGAGACATTCGTCAGACTGGCTCTGGCGCACGGAGCGGACATCGAAGCGCGCGACCACGTGAGAGGGACAGCTCTGCATCAGGCGGTGTTGGGTGGCAGCGAGGAGATTGTCCTGTTGCTGCTGGCCAGCGGCGCCAATGTGAACGCGACTGACGAAAGGAACAACACTGCGTTGCATCGGGCGGCGTTGCGCGGTCGGCGCGAAATGGTGCGACTGCTGCTGGCGCACGGTGCCGATCCAGCCACCCGAAATGCACGCGGATCGACGCCGGTCGACGAGGCCGTACGGCGCGGTCATAGCGAGATCGTCGAGATACTTAACGGCACCGGTGAAAGCGTACCGTTGCGTTGATGGTACGCATGCAACTCACACTGATCCGCGAACCCGATTGCGTCTCTGATCTGCGGACGACCTTAACGCCAGGCGGGCCACAAGCAACGCGACAGCGAAGACGGCGGCATGGGTGCAGAACCAGGCAGCGGTATGCATGATCTTGATGGTGGCCACAGCTCCGGCGATGTACAGGCACGCGGCGATGAGAAACGTCAGAGGCAGCACAAGTATGATACTTCTCCGCCAGCACTGCTCGGCAAGACCAGCGAGAATCGTCCCATAGGCAAGCCCAGCGATGAGGCCCCCGAAGACGGTCATGGCAATGTGGCTGACCTCCCAGCCTCGACGGATCAGTACGGGTGGACGGCCCATAGAAACCCACACGAGGATGTCGACGGAAGAGCCGAGCAAGCCGAGGGCGACGCCGACGAACGCTCCAAACAGCAGCCATTTCCACATGCGAATTCCCCTCCCGTCAAGCCGTTCCGATCATTCAGTAGGGTCCGCGGATGTGGTCGCGGACCTCAGTCGTGTAGAGATCAGAGAGTTTTTCGTGCAACTCGGGCGCCAGGGGCGGCAGATCCGAGGCGCGGGCGTTGTCGATCGCCTGCTGTGGCGAGCTGGCGCCGGGGATGACGACGGAGACGGCATCGTGATCGAGGACCCAGCGCATCGCCATCTGCGCCATCGTCATGCCCTCGGGCACGAGCGGCTTGATCGCGTCGGCCAGTTCGACCCCCTTTGCGAAGGGCAGGCCCGCGAAGGTCTCCCCCACGTTGAAGAACTGACCGTCGCGGTTGTAGTTGCGGTGGTCAGTCTCATCGAACTTCGTGTCCTTGGTGAACTTGCCCGCCAGCAGACCGCTGGCCAGGGGCAGGCGGACGATGATTGCGACGTTCTTCTGTCGGGCCTGGGGCAGCAGTTCCGCGATAGGTTTCTGGCGGAAGATGTTGAAGATGATCTGGAGCGAGGCGAGGTCGTCCTGCTCCAGGCAGACCTTCGCCTCTTCGACGCTCTCGACGCTGGCGCCGAAGTTGCGGATCTTGCCCTCCTTGTGGAGCTTGCGGAGCCAGTCGAAGATCGCGCCGTCGGCCAGTACCTTCATGGGCACGCAGTGCAGTTGCGTCAGGTCGAGGCAGTCGACACCCAGTCGGCGAAGCGACTCTTCCGTCTTCTGGCGGAGGGCCTGCTCGCTATAGCGGTCGGGATAGACGTCCGCCTCGCGTCCGAATTTGGTCGCTACGCGGATGTCGCGACCGGTGTCGCGGAGGAAGCGTCCGATCAGGGTCTCGCTGCGTCCGTTGCCATAGACGTCGGCGGTATCGAAGAACGTGGTGCCCTTCTCGACGGCGGCGACCATGATGTGCATCGCGGTCTCTTCGGTCATCGGGCCGAAATCGCCGCCGAACTGCCAGCAGCCCAAGCCGACTTCGCCGATGGTCAGTCTCGTCTTACCTAGATCTCGTTGTAGCATGGTAGCTCCTGTATCTGGCGAATGGCGTGGCCGTGGAGTCTCCACCCGTGCCTCGGGAAATCTCCTGTCACGTCACGGCCTCAATAAGTCAGCATCATCGTGCCCTTGCCTGAGCGCGGGCCATTCAGCAAATGCAATATAGAAGGGCAGAACGACGTTCGCAACGGGCACGAGCATGAGCAACGACAGCGCCGGCGGGAACCCAGCCTTCTTGCAGATCATCCAAAAAGGCACCACACTGACCAAAATCGCGATGGGAACTACGAAGAAGATGACCATCAACTCATACATGCCTGGCAGCATGACCTCTCCTTTCGTCTCAAGTGTGCGTTCTGGGCTGTCCCATGCGTTTTCACGTCTACCTCGGCATACGACCTATCTTTCACCTTGCCGTCGCTTCTCCAGGAAGATGAGTTTCGGGCCCTGGTCGGGTTGGACTTCTTTGAAGGCGCGGTAGCCGAGTTTGGCGTAGAGTTTCAGGTTGCCATGGCTCTTATAACCAGTGAACAGCTCGTAGCGGGCGACGTGGGTGAAGCACTTCTCGATTTCGCACATCAGGCGTGTGGCGATACCCTGCCGGCGGCAGTCCGGGTGGACGATCAGGCGTCCGATGTAGCAGGTCGTGCCATCGTCGCAGGCGCGGACCGAGCCGCAGATGCGGTCCTCCCTGACCGCCTTGAGAAAGACGGATCGGTCGAATTCCTGGCGGAGGGCCTCCAGCGATTCGGTCAGCGGAGGCAGGCTGTAGTCATCGTACCGCTCGGCCTCGCACTGGTAGGCGAGCCGTTGGAGGGCCAGAATCGCCTCGGCGTCTTTGGTTGTCGCTCTCGTGATTTCCATCGCCTGATGCGTTCGAATCGGGTTTCAAGTTCTTGGCGCACGCACGGCTCGAATGATACCGAAGATGCTGATCGCCGTCCAAAAGCATTCCACGATGAAAGCGGAGAGGTTGAAGTCGTAGGCCAGCGAGAGCATGACCATCGCGGCGCCGAGGGCGTTGGCGAGCGAGTAGCCCACGGTCCGGGCGCGGATCCTGCCCCATTGCAGCAGGAAGCAGGTTCCGATGATCAATGCGACGCCGACGTTGCCGACGAGATCGTACCAGTGGTAGCCCATCGTAAGTCCTTCACTCGATGGCGACCTGGACGGGGGTGATGTTCAGCGCCCGAGTCATGTCCTGGGGGGCGATGCGGACGAGCATGCCCCGGCGGCCCGCGTTGATGTAGATCTCGGGCAGGTCGAAGATGGTCTGCGTCGCGTAGATGGGCATGACGCGGCGCGTGCCGAACGGGCTGGTGCCTCCGACCGTGTAGCCGCTGTGTCGGTCGGCCACCTTGGGCTCGCAGGGTGTGACCGACTTGACGCCCAAGGTTCGAGCCAACTGTTTGGTAGAGACCTCGCGATCCCCATGCATCAACACGATCAGCGGGTCCTTGGCGTCGGTCTCCATGACCAGGGTCTTGATCACCACGTGCTCATCGACGCCCAGCTCGCGGGAGGAGATGCGCGTACCGCCCTTCTCCTCGTAGGCGTAGGTGAAGACCTCGAACGGGATCTCGTGCTGAAGCAGGACTCGAATCGCGTTCGTCTTGGGATAGTCGTTCCGGGCCATGACAGACCTCCTTCACGATCGTTGCGGTCTCGGCGTTACTGCGACGTGCGCCGCTCCAGGGCTTCGATATTGGCCATCGCGTCGTGGAAGCCGGCTCCGCAGACGTCTGGGCCGGGTTTCCAGCCCAGGCAAAAAGCGGGACGCTCGGGCCGCCCGAACAGGACGCAGAGGTTGCGCTCGTCCAGGTGGCGGCATCGTACGCCGGCCGGCTTGCCTGCGGGCATCCCCGGCATAGGGCTGGTAATCGACGGGGCGATACAGCAGGCCCCGCACTTGCGGCACTCCATAGATACCTCGGACCGATATGGCTTTCCCAGTACAGATGAACGGAGGGATCATACGTGGGCGGCACGGATTGTTCAACCCGACAACCGGCGCGACGTCGCAAATTGGTGAAGCGGGCGCCTTACTCCGACGGGGCGGGGATGGGGACGCCTTCGGAGACGGGATAGCCAAAACAGGGATGGCCTTCGAGGTCCCAGGTGAACCGCTGCATGCGGGTGTTGCGATCCCAGCCGGCCCCCTGCCGCCTGGCAGCGTGATAAACGATCCAGTCTTCGGCGCCGTCGGGACTGCGGACGAAGCAGGCGTGACCCGGGCTGAAGACGGTGGCGGTCGATCCGAAAACAGGGGTGTTCTTCTTCTGCCACGAGTCGGGATCGAGCGGATCGTCGCCGACGAGTTTGAGTTGTCCGAGGCAATAGTTGTCGGTCCAGCTTCCGCTGGCGGAGTAGATTACGAACAGGTCGCCTTCGTGGGTGAGCACCTCGGGACCCTCGTTGACCAGGGGCTTTCCGATCTGTTCCCAGTCGTATTCGGGACGGGAGATCAGCACACGGGGCCCTTCGATGGTCAGCGGGTCTTTCATGCGGGCGATATAGAGGTTCTGGGCGACGTTGGTGTCGCCCTCCCATCCCGACCAGATGAAGTAGAGCTCACCGGCGTGCTGCATCACCGTTCCGTCGATCGCCCATTTGTCCGAGGCGTCCGAGATCTTGCCGCGCATGACGTAGTCGCCCGCCGGGTCGTCCGTCTGGGCCTCCAGCACATACATCCGATGGGTTTCGTTGCGCCCGTCGTCGGCGGCGACGTAGATGTACCAGCGGTCCTCGAGCCGGTGCAGTTCGGGGGCCCAGAGTTCGCGGGAATAGGGCATGCCGCGCTGCGGGCGCCAGACCTGGCGGCCATCGAACTGGACCGCGCGCTCGATCCGCAGTCCAGTGTTGACCCAGATCCCGCCTTTGTGCGAGTAACAGTAGTGGTAGAGGCCATCGGCCTGGATGAGCCAGGGGTCGTGCCCTTCGGGGGCGACGGGGTTGGTGATGAGACGTTCACCGGTCGGGGCGGCCTGTGGCAGGATGGAAAGTACCACGAAGATCGCCAAACCGGCCGTTCCAAGACCACGACGCGGCATGATGCCCTTCTCCTCTTGCGGAGACGGAAGGCGGATCGCTACGAGCCGATCAGCCGTCCGCTCGGGACGGGTTCCAGGGCATTAGAGCAGGCAGCAGGTTGGGATGCAAAGAGATTGTGGGAGGCAACCGGGGCGGACAGCGCCGGACTGAGGTAGGACTGCCCGGCGGACACCGCCTCGACCGCCTCGATCAGGTCGGGGAGCATATCGTCTTTGAGGACGTATCCCGACGCTCCGGCGGCGAGCATGGCCTTGACGTACACCGTCGAGTGATGGGTGGAGAGGGCGATCACGCGGATGTCGGGCCAGGTGTTGGTGATCTGGCGGGTGGCGCTGACACCATCGAGCCGGGGCATCTGAATATCCATGATGACAATGTCGGGCTGCAACTGCCGGGTCAGTTCGATCGCATCGTATCCGTCCACCGCCTCGGCAATGACCTGCATCCCCGGTTCCTCTTCGAACGTGTGGTGCAGGCTCTGCCGTATGGCCGCATGATCGTCCACAATCAGAATTCTCATCATCAGGTCCCCTGAGTTTGTGCTGTGTGCTGCGTTCCGTTGTCCAGCCGAAAACGGCGGGCTTTATTCTACGGTCTCGTCGCTCGGAAGTTCTCCGCGATGGTGACAAGACTACCCCAGAACTATCGACTGGATCGGACGAAGACTGCGTGAGGAATTTCCCTAAGGGGAGACGCCGAATACGCACGCCAGGGACAGACGGGGACACCCGCGCGGCGCAAGTGCCCCTTCCAAGGCGGGTTGCCGAAGGCCGGGGGGACAGGTTGCCGTTCAGGCGTCCGCCTGGGAACCGTTCTGCAAACCGTTTTTCTGCTGTCCTTTAGCTTCCGAAAGGTCCCTGAACAGCGAGCGGATGTCGAAAAAACCGCCGATGGTGACAACCACCGCCAGCGCCGTGAAAATGCCCAGGCTCAGGAAAAAAAAGAACGTCCAGATCTTCACCCAATCCATATCATGACTCCTCGCGCTCCACGCGGTACCAAGTGAACGTCTGCAAGAATACAGGCCTGATGTCCATATTTGCAGAACCCTAGCAGGAATTCATCTTTCGATCCGGAAGCAACAGCGAACCGACGATCATCAGGACGATGGCCAGGGCCAGGACGAGCAGGCCGATCACGGCACTGGAGATGTCCCCTTCGATGGCGAACCGCTCCTTGATCGGCGCCAGCACGGGGGCCAGCATTTCCTGCACCTTGGAGAG
Organism: uncultured Pirellulales bacterium; assembly: GCA_964612985.1. Classification (GTDB taxonomy): domain Bacteria; phylum Planctomycetota; class Phycisphaerae; order Sedimentisphaerales; family Anaerobacaceae; genus Anaerobaca. The sequence goes on along the minus strand of CAZTGH010000025.1, from coordinate 5,027 downwards.
ACCCAGCAGAGCCAGAAAGCCCGACAGCAGCGCCAGATAGGCGCCGGCCCGGCTGGCTCGCTTCCAGTAGAGCCCGAACGCCAGCAGGGTGAAACCGCCGATGGAGTAAATGGCACCGGAAATAGCCATGTAGTCCCACAGATCCTGCTTGAGCGGATACCAGAGGCCCCAGACGAGAATGAAGATGCCGATGGCGACGATGAAGATGCGGGTCAGCAGCAGTCTGGCGTTCGAGGAGAGGTCGTTCTTGAACCAGGGAGCGACCACGTCCTGGGTCAGCACGCTGCTCCAGCACAGCAGGTAGCTGTCGTGGGTGGACATGAAGGCAGCCAGCATGCCAGCGGTGACGATGCCGATAATGCCGGTCGGCAGGATCTGGCTCAGGTAGAAGGGCATGGCCTTCAATGACAATTCCGAATCGGCCCGGCCCGCCGACGAGAGGAACACCTCGCGCAGCGACGCATTGTTGGCGATGAATACCAGGGCGCAGATCCCGAAGAAGTAAGGAATCAGGAAGCGGATCAGAAAGCCCACCGAACTGAGCGTGTACATCCTGCGGACGGTGGCGGTGTCTTTGGACGCACAGGCGCGAATCACGGCGGTCTGCCAGACGGCACAACTGACGAGGCCCAGGAAGAACATCCACAAGACGTAGGACCAGCCGAAACCGGCTTCGTCGAAGGGGTTGAAACCGCTGTCGCCCATCTGGCGGGTGACGGTATCGACGATATTGGTCCAGCCGAGATAGCGGATCGACAGGATGCTGGCGAACACCAAACCGAACGAGAGGACGACGAACTGGATGTAGTCGAGGATGACGACAGAGACCATGCCGCCCAGGGTCGTGTAGAGCAGGACCATGCCCAGCAGGGCTGTCATGATGATCTTCAGATGCCTCTCCGAGTCCATCCCGGTGATGCCCATGACGAAGAGCGATCCGGCTTTGAGGAACAGGCCCATATTCAGGATGCCGGAGAAGGCGAGGATGATGCCCCCGAGGATCCGAACGTCGCGACCGAACCGCCTCTCGTAGAACTCGGGGATCGTCATCACGTTGAGGCGGCGCAGCGGGACGACGATGAAACCCGAAAGGCCGACGAAGAGCGTGACGATCGCGGCGGCAAAGGCGATGTGAAAGGCAGCGAATCCGCCGGTGAAGCCCTTCTGCGAGGAGTACATCACGGTGACCAGGCCCAGTTCGGTCCCGATCATCGTGGCGATGGCCAGGAAGGTCTTGAGCCCCCGACCGGCGACGATGAAATCGGTGGCGCTGGCGACGTACTTGCGGATGTAGACGCCGATACTGACGACAGCGATCAGGTACCCGACGAGGATGCACCAGTCGAGAACGGTGAAATTCGTGGCAAAACCGAGTTTGGCCAGATCGACGTCCATGGTTTCTCCCCTCGGCGGACGATCGCAGCGCCGCAGGCCTATTCCATTTGCAGACGGCTCCAGACTTTGATCAGCGCCCCGGCAGTGACAACTGCTACGGCAGTCAGGACGATCGCCAGTCCATAGTTGGCGTAGATCCACGAACCAATGGCAAACAGCGTGGCGTAGACCGCCAGGCAGCCGAGCACCATGCACAAGATCCCGCGCGGCACGTCCCAGGCCAGCGAATCGGCTCCGGCAGTTTCGCCCTCGACGCCCACTTCGCGCACGACTCTGGCCCAGCCTGGTCCGCCCGGGTGGACGAGGCGGTAGAACTGGACCAGCGTTTCACGTTCGGTCGGTCGCGTCAGCAGCGTCACCAGCAGCCAGGCGGCGGTGGTGACGCCCACACCGATCAGGAGGGTCTGCCAGCTTTCCAGGACGGGCAGGCCGATGCGGGTGTGCACGAACTGGAACCAGCAGGCCACCAGGAAGGAGACGACCATGGCGGTGATCTCGCTCCAGGCGTTGATCCGCCACCAGAACCAGCGGAGGATGAAGATCAGGCCGGTTCCGGCCCCGACCTGGAGCAGGATCTGGAAGGCCTGGACCGCATTCTCCAGGCCCAGGGCCAGGGCAGCGGCGGCGATCATCATCGAAACAGTCGAGATCCGGCCCACGCGGACCAGCGTCTTCTCGGAGGCCTGCGGATTCACAAAGCGCCGGTAGAAATCGTTGACGACGTAGGACGAGCCCCAGTTGAGGTGGGTCGAGATCGTGGACATATAGGCGGCGATCAGCGAAGCCAATACCAGCCCGAGCAGACCATGCGGCAGGAACGTCAGCATCGCAGGGTAGGCCAGATCGTGCCTGACGATGCTGGGATCGACGTTGGGGAACGCCTGACGGAGGGAATCGAGCGTCGGAAAAACCGCCAGCGAACTGAGCGCCACGATAATCCATGGCCAGGGTCGCAGGGCATAATGCGCGACGTTGAAGAAGAACGTCGCTCCCACCGCGTGCTTCTCGTTCTTGGCCGCCAGCATGCGCTGGGCGATGTAGCCGCCCCCGCCCGGTTCGGCGCCGGGATACCAGACGCTCCACCACTGCACCGCCAGGGGAATGAGGAAGACCGAGACGAGCAGGTTGGCGCTCTGATCAGTGCTGAAATCGAAGGCGGGCAGGATGGACAGCTTGCCTTGAACCGCGGGATGGCTCAGCAGATTGGACAGGCTTCCGATCTCGGGCTGGCGGACCGCGACGACCGCCGCGACCACCGAACCCACCATCGCGATGATAAACAGCAGAAAGTCCGTCAACAACACCCCGCGCAGACCACCCAGCGCGCTGAACACCATGGTCACCACAGCGGCAATCGCGATCGTCTCCATCGGAGAGAGGTTCAGCATGACCCCGCCGATCTTGATCGCGGCCAGTGAGACCATCGCCATCACCATGATGTTGAAGAAGACGCCCAGGTAGAGTGAGCGGAAGCCCCGCAGGAAGGCGGCGCTGCGTCCGCTGTAGCGGATCTCGTAGAATTCGATGTCCGTCAGGACCTTGGAGCGGCGCCAGAGCTTGGCGTAGACAAAGACGGTCAACATGCCCGTCAGCAGGAAGGCCCACCACACCCAGTTGCCGGCGACGCCATTCTGCCGGACGAGGTCGGTGACGAGATTGGGGGTGTCGGTGGAGAACGTGGTGGCGACCATGCTCATTCCCAGCAGCCACCAGGGCATGTCGCGCCCGGAGAGGAAGAACTCCGAAGCGCTCTTTCCCGCCTGCCTGGCGACCGCCAGACCGACGATCAGGGATACGGCGAAGAACCCAAAGATGCAGGCCCAGTCGACAGGTTCTAACAGCATGCGAGGTCCTCTAGCTTAGCAGCGGACTTTTGCAGAAATGGAGATCAGGCCTATATTCTCCATTTCTGCAAAAGTCCATTCACCAGTTTCCTTTCAGATCGTAACGCTGCGTCCCGAGGCGGCGGATTGCTTTTCCGCCAGCACGAGCCGGAGCGAATCGACCGACTGGGCGGGGGTGATGATCTCGGGGACGCTGTGGCCTTGGACCGCCTGGATGAAGTGGGCCAGTTCATTGGAGTAGCCGTCGCCCGAGGCGATTTCGGGGGTGAAGGCCTCGGCGCCCGCAGGAGCGATCTTGAACGCGGGGTCGCGGGTGCAATCGTAGCTGATCGTGGCTTTTTCGAGCACGATATTGAAGCTCATCTCGAAGCCGAAGCCGGGGGTCATCGCCCAGCCGCCCTCGGCGGTCACCATCTGGTTGCCCTCGTAGATGTACTGCGTGACGATGTGGTCGAACTCGCCCGTCGGACCGCCTGCCGCCCTGCTGAAGACCGCTTTGGGCATCCCGAAGACGTACTGCACAAAGTCAGCGTCGTGGATGTGCAGATCGAGGGCAGCGGAGCCGCTCTTGGCGGGGTCCATCAGCCAGTTGTCCCACGACCACGTCGGTGTCAGGCTGAGCCGCTGGAAGGTCGCGGCCAGCACCTTGCCATATTGACCGGAATCGAGGATCTCCTTGGTCCTGGCGTATTCGGGCCAGAAGCGGATACAGTGGCCAACCTGGAGACGCTTGCCGCTCTTTTCGGCTGCGGCGGCGATCTGCTCGGCATCTTCGACCGTCAGCGCCACCGGCTTTTCGCAGAGAGTGTGGACGCCTGCGTCGAGCGCTTTGACGGCGTATTGCCGGTGCATATAGGTCGGCAGCGTGATCGAAACGGCGTCCAGATTCGCTTCAGCCAGCATCTTATCGAAGTCGTCGTAGAGGCCGATGCCGGTGAAATCGAGCGGCGCCTCGGCGCCCTGGATGTTCCCGGCGGTTCCGCTGGTGTCGGTGAACTTGGCGGGGTCCGTGTCACAGATCGCTGCCACTTCGACGCCGGGCAGCGCCTGATAGCAGCGAAGGTGCATCTTGCCCATGAATCCCAGACCGATGATGCCCACTCTGGTCATCGCATTCTCCCCTATGATTGAGGTGCTCTACTTGAAGATTTTCTTCATGGCCTCGGCGGTCTTTTCGGGCCGACCGGGCTGATATGGCAGCATCTCGGCGGTGACGTAGCCATTGTAGCCGACCTCGGCCAGCGCCGCCTTGACCGCCTCGAAATCGACGTCGCCTTCGAGCAGATCGACGAAGCCCTCGGCGGTGCCGACCGATTTCTTGAAGTCCTTGACGTGGACGCGGGCGATCCGCTTGCCCAGGATCCGGATCCACTGGTCGGGATAACCGGTCAGCAGGACGTTGCCCACGTCGAAATAGGCGCCTACCGCCTTGGAGCCGAAGCTGTCAATGAAGTCCCGCATCTCCAGCGGGCTCAGCAGGAATTTGTTCCAGACGTTTTCGATGGCGATGGTAACACTCAGGTCTTCGGCGGTCGGGACCAGTTGCGAGACCGCGTCGCTGGCCCGTTCGTAACAGACGTCGTACGGGACGACGGGGCTGTTCTCGAGGAAGAAGACATCCACCGCGCCCGGCACGAACAAATAGGCGTCGGTGCCGAGCCATTTGGCCACCTGCAACGCCTTCTGGGTGAAATCCACGATCTTCGCCCGGACGGCGGGGTCGTCGTCGGAGGGAGAAGCACCCCAACTCTCGCCGCTGGCGACGCCGGCGATCTCCGGGAGCTCGGC
>CAZTGH010000024.1:0-25629 GCA_964612985.1 uncultured Pirellulales bacterium | reverse complement strand
GGGCGAGCTACGCCTTTCGGCGGTGCCACGATCGAAGGCCGGTTGGATGAGTTTGCTGTCTACGACTATGCCCTGACGGAAGAGCGGGTCCTTGCCCATTACGAAGCCGCTTGGACGGAGCCCACATTGGCGTCCGGTCCTATTCCGGCCGTTGGCGAGACAGACGTGGCTTACGACATTGTGCTGCGTTGGACGGCAGGGGAGTATGCTGCGGCGCACGATGTGTACTTCGGGACGGTTCTTTCGGATGTCAGCGAGGCCAGTCGGACGAATCCGTTGGGCGTGCTGGTCAGCCGAGGCCAGTCTGAAACGATGTATGCAGCCGATCCACTGGAATTTGGTCAGACTTACTACTGGCGGATCGATGAAGTCAACGCCGCCCCCGATTCGACGATTTTCCAGGGCGACGTGTGGAGTTTCACCGTTGAACCGGCCGGTCTGCCGCTTTCAGGGGAACGGATTACAGCGACGGCGTCGAGTCGGAGCAGCACCGAAGAAGGACCGGAGAGGACCATCGACGGTGCGGGCCTGTCTGCTGGTGATCTGCACTCCGTTGAGCCGACAGATATGTGGCTCAGCGCCGTTATGGCTGCGGGGGAGTCGGCCTGGATCCAGTATGAGTTTGACAAGGTGTACGCCCTCCATCAAATGGAGGTGTGGAATCACAATACGGCAACCGAGCCTCTGATCGGCTTTGGTATCAAGGAGGCGACGGTTGAGTATTCGGTCGATGGGATGGAGTGGGCAAGCGTGGGCGAGGTCTATGAGTTCGTCCGTGCACCCGGTAAGGCCAGCTACGCAGCAAATACGACAATCGACTTTGGAGGTGCTGCCGCCCGCTACGTGCGGATTACCGCCCTCAGCAACTGGGGCGGAGTGCTTCAACAATACGGCTTGAGTGAAGTCCTGTTCTCGTATATTCCGATGTGGGCCCGCCAGCCTGAGCCGGTTGCAGGGGCAACGAATGTGGATCCGCAAGTGACTCTGCGCTGGCGTTCGGGGCGCGAGGCGATTTCACATGAAGTCCACTTTGGCACGAGTGAGCAGGCAGTGGCTGACGGAACGGCGTTGATCGATGTTGTGACTGAACCCAGTTTCGATGTCGGTGCCCTGGATCTTGGTCAGAAGTACTATTGGAAGATCAACGAAGTTGGCGACGCCGCCATTGACGTCTGGGAGGGCGATGTCTGGGTCTTCTCCACAAAGGAGTATTTCACGGTAGACGACTTTGAGAGCTATACCGATAACATCGAGGCCGGTGAGGCGATTTTCCAGACGTGGGTCGATGGGTGGGATAATGGGACCGGTGCCATCGTTGGCTACATGGAAGCCCCGTTTGCCGAAAGATCCATCGTCCATGGTGGCCGTCAGTCTCTGCCGCTGGAATACAACAATGCCGAGTCGCCCTGGTATTCAGAAACAGTGAGAACATTCGATCCGCCTCAAGATTGGACCATCCACGGGGCTGACACCTTGGTGATGCGCTTTCAGGGTCGACCGGCGGGCTTCATTGAGCGCTCGTCGGGGGACATTGTGATGAGTGCGGCCGGCGCAGACATCTTTGGGACGGCGGATCAATTCCGTTTTGTTTACAGGCAGCTCACCGGCAATGCGACGATCACGGCCCGGGTGTGGAGTATGGACAACACCCATGCATGGGCGAAAGCCGGCGTCATGATTCGAGAGAGCCTGAACGCCGACGCAAAGCACACCATGTTGGTCGTGACACCCGGCAACGGGGTCTCGTTCCAGCGGCGCACCCTGGCCAGCGACGCAAGTGCCTTCAATGCAGTGGCGGGCATTCAGACTCCTCAGTGGTTAAAGTTAACCCGCACAGGCGATGTATTCACCGCCCAGTATTCACCGGATGGAAGTGTCTGGCAGGATGTCATCGCAACAGACGAAGCCGGCAATCGAATCGATGTCAGCATACCGATGAGTGGCGCTGTGTACATCGGCCTGGCTCTGACAAGCCATAATGTCGACACTCTAACCGTTGGCCAGTTCACCGACATTTCTGTGACGGGGAACGTCAGCGGGGGTTGGGAGACAGCCGAGATTGGCACGAACCATCCGGACAACGTCGCCGAGAGCGTCTATGTGGTTGTCCAGGATAGCACCGGACGAACCACGACAGTGAAGCACCCTGACCCGGAGGCGACACTGCTCACCGGCTGGCAGGAGTGGCGCATCCCGCTCAGCGAGTTTGATGACGCAGGCATCCGGCTCAACAATATCGAGGCGATGGCTATCGGCATCGGTGACCGCGAGAGTCCCGCACCAGGCGGCTCCGGCTTGATCTATGTCGATGACATCCAATTTGGACACCGATATGTTGCACCGGCTCCCAGCGAGCCGAACGCGATTGACGTAGGACCCTATGGCAGCATGATTCTTGAGGACAAGCCGTTCGCCTACTATCGTTTTGAAGATGGCAGCAGCAACGATGGCGAGGTTATTGCCGATGCAACAGGACGCTATGACGGTGTCTATGTCGGAGGTCCGGACTTGGCAAATGATGCTCCAGGCATAATTGGAGGTGCCTCGCTGCACATCATGGCAGTGGATCCGAAGCCCTATGTAACTGTGCCTCTGGGCCCCCTGGGTACTGCCTTGGGTGCGGGTGTAACGTTTGAGCTCTGGGTTAAGACCAGTGATACGGTCAGAGGACGCTTCTTTGGAGCGTTCAACACGGGCAATAATACGTCGGTGAGTATGTGCGGTAATGCAGATGCGGCGTACACCCCGACAGTCGGCAGTACCCAGATCTTCATGCGACGGGAGGGCGGTGGCGATTATGCAGCGGCATTTGATGATTCTGTGGTGAACATCTACGACGGGAACTGGCACCATGTGGTGTGGACGGCCGAGAACATGGCCAATCCCGGCCCGGACCCATACGAAGTGCATATCGATGGCGTTCCGGTACCGCTTACCTATGGAGCGACTTGGACGTCGGCCGGCTTTGCGGATCTGGAGCACTCCTTCTATATTGCTGCCGCCGGCCGTGCAGCACCCCTGCCTCCGGAACACGGCGGAGGAATAGAAGGCCTGTACGACGAATTCGCTGTCTATGACAAAGTCCTGAACGAAGAAAGAATTCTCGCTCACTTCAACGGTCAATAGCCAAGAGACATGTTCTCGTTTGCTGGTGGGGCCCGTCTCTGAGGAGGAGAAGGGCCCCTTGCGTTGAATAGTATTGCCGTGGGTTCCTACGGCCTACGGTTGAACTGTCACTGGTAGGCAAGGAGGGGCAGGGTTGACAAACTCATCGGAATCCGAAACCCGCCACTTGAGCATATTCCCTGCGTGCCTCATGACATAGCTAGAGTTTTTCGCTTGCATGCGTACCCGACGGTATCAAAATCTAGCAAAATCTGTGATCAGTATGATCACCATGGTCAACATGACGATTTCGTTAAGTCCTTATGCGACGAAGACAAACGTGTAAATGGTTGATTTGAAGAATGTCATGAAAACCTGGGTAGGTGCTCGCTCTCCATGCTGTTATAACTCAAGGGATTCCTCCTGTTTGTCCGATAATCCCGGCATGGCTGAATCAAGTTGGCAAAGGTATGGCTGGGTGAAGCGCGGATCACGTTCACGGATATGGCTCGAACGCTGATTGATGGACTTACGATGCCGCAGTACTGTGGTGGCATCGCCGAAGTTATGCATGGGTTCGAGGTGGCCCGAGACCGGCTCCACCTGGGCCAGATGATCGACTACGCCATGCGACTCGATCATGCCACGGTCAAGCGATTGGGCTGGGTGCTGGAGCAGACAGGATGTGAACGCTCCGCGTTGACCGTGCTGCAGGAGGTAGAGGTAACCGGGTACACCAAACTCGACGCGAGCGGTTCGCGCGAAGGGCCATACAATCGAACTTGGATGATCCAGGAAAACTTCAGTGGAAAGGTTCGCGCGTGAGGCCTTTACGCACACGATTGGAGCAGGCAAGAAAAGACACCGGCATGGGATGGGCGGTCCTGGAGCGTGACTACCTGTTGTCCTGGATTCTCACGGCCATCGGGGATTATGAACCGTTGCGGGAAACGCTGGTTTTCAAAGGTGGGACGGCGCTGAAGAAATGCTATTTTGGCGATTATCGGTTCTCGGAAGACTTGGACTTCCCGGCCCTGCCGGGGTGCCTCAAGGCCCGGAGATGGAGGTCGCCATCGATACGGTATGCCAAACGGCTGCCAAGATGATCGATGAATACGCTCCCGTGAGGATTCAATGGGAGCGCTACACAGAAAAAGATCCGCACCCCGGTGGGCAGGAGGCCTTTGCCGTCAGGGCCCAATTGCCTTGGCAAAGACAACCCCAGACACGCGCTATCGTAGAGATTGCCGTGGACGAGAATGTCTTGCGTCCCCCATGCCGCCGGGCGGTCATCCACGATTACGGCGAGCCCATCGAGGTGGAATTGCAGGTCTACACTCTTGAGGAGATCATCGCCGAAAAGTTACGGGCGATTCTCCAACACCAGGAGAAACTCGAAGAACGCGGCTGGGCTCGGTCCCGAGCGCGCGATTACTATGATATCTGGCGTATACTGGGAGCCTATCAGGATCGTTTGGATTTGACCGGCTTCGCGAAGCTTCCGCGAGAGAAATGCGAGATTCGCGGGGTCAGTTTGCACTCGGCAGGGGATTTCTTCGGTGCCAGGATGCTAGCGTACGTCGAGAGGACATGGGACCAGTGGCTGGGCAATCTGGTTCCGCATCTGCCAACGTTTGAGACGGTGATGGGGCAGCTTCGTCCTCAGATCGCAAGCATGGTCATAAATGACTGAGGGCGTGGTGAGATGTCCACTGATAGCAAAGTGGCGGGTGGCGATATGAAGTGACAGGGCGCATGGCTGGAGGATCGATCGTAGCACATGAACTTATCCGGGCTTTGGGCGAGCCATTTCAACGAACTGATGGCCGATTCTCGGTCGCAAGTCGGGCGATAGGATGCCCAGTTCGATCTCGGCGATGTCCAACGTAACGATGTACCTCTTCTTCATAACAGGTCTCCTTACCACAGTAGGACTATCTCATCGGCAGAAAGACCCGAAGGAGTCCATCACATCAGCGGTAAAGGAGCACTAGCAAAGGAGGAACGAATACGATGATCCAGGATTTGGAGCAAATCGAATACCGCTATGGCATGCTGGATAAGGGTATGAAGCCGGAGAACCTGCCTGTGAAGGTCTGGCAGGGGGGCAAGATTCCAGCGAACGCGAGGAAGGCAATCAATGAGGAGAATCTGCTCAACCTTGGCGGCGTCTATGGAGACAAGGGGGCTGGCGATCCGATTGAGTACGATCACCTCAAACTGATTCTCACTGACGACACGGTTGAGATCACAGTATTCAACCGCGGTATCATGCTGTTCATGTCGGATGACGAACGGATCCGGCGTATTCACCGAGTCCTGTGCAAGCTGAAGAACGACGGAGAAGGCTGATCGCAGCAGGCATTTTTCCTCCTTGCGTGTCACTGTCACTGTAGCCAAAACGTAGCAATTCTTGCTGCAGTCCGACCCCACAAATGGGCCGTGGCGACCGTAGTAAGGTCCTCACTCAGTCTCCGGGCCTGCGTTCCCTTGCCCGCTCCCGGAGGCCCGACGAGTACTACGTGCTTTCGATCCATCGCTAGATGATTGCTTTACACTCGTGCCTGTGCCGTCTTTTCGATCACGTCGATCACACTGTCGGGGTTGAGCGAAATCGAATCGATCCCGGCCTCGACCAGAAATCGCGCGAAATCAGGGTAATCGCTCGGGGCTCGTTGCTGAGATCTTCGAACCAGCGAATGTACCTGGGCTGTTCTGCCATATCGGATGCCCTTTCAGAAACTCTGCGGGTCAATGTGCTGGACATTTACTGGATCATCCATCTCCCTCTGATCTAGGTCCTTACGTCCATCTTCGGGAAGCGTGGGCCCTAAAAACTCTCAATTTAGCCCTCGCAATTCCTAATTCCTTGATCCGTCGCATCTTTCGATCCAGATCGTCATACCGAGCATGGAGATATCCCCGGCCGAGATTCAGGATTCTACTGATCCGAAGCAGCCGTTGAACCAACGTACAGGGATACCAACGGATAGGGCTTTTCAGGAGTGTGCGAGAAGAGTGATTCAACTTGGTTCAGGAGTATAGCGTGCCGCTGTTTAGGGACCGTCACGACGCCGGGCGAAGGCTGGTGGAAACGCTGGGAGACTATGCCGGTCGCGAGGACCTCGTCATTCTCGCTTTGCCGCGCGGAGGCGTCCCCGTCGCCTACGAGGTGGCCGAAGGGCTCGACGCTCCGCTCGACATCTTTCTCGTTCGAAAGCTGGGCACCCCCGGGCATGAGGAACTCGCGATGGGGGCCATCGCCTCGGGTGGTGTACGTGTGATCAACGAGGAAGTTGTGAAAGGGCTGGGCATCCCGGAACGACGAATCGATGAGGTGGCTGAAGCGGAGTGGCGGGAATTGCAGCGCCGCGAACGGGTGTATCGCGGCGATCGGGCAGGAATCCCGCTGGAAGACGCAACGGCCATTCTCATCGACGACGGCCTGGCGACCGGCTCCAGCATGCGGGCGGCAGTGCAAGGCCTGCGTAAGCACCATCCGCAGAGCATCGTTGTCGCCGTCCCCACGGCTGCCGTTGAGACCTGTGAGATGTTTCGGGATCTGGTGGATGAGGTCATTTGCGCCTACACGCCGCAGCCGTTCTACGGGGTGGGCGCCTGGTATGAGGATTTCACCCAAACCACAGATGAAGAAGTCCGCGATCTATTGGCGCGCGCCGAGCGGCACATCCCGTCTTAGGAATGGCTACCATCCGGAAGGAGAAGACCATGCAAAGGGAAACAGATGTCGAGCACGGGGTAATCGTCGAGACCGGAACGGCGCGATTGGAAGGCAGCTTGGTGATCCCGGCGCATGCTTCGGGCGTTGTTATCTTCGTGCACGGCAGCGGATCCAGCCGACACAGTCCTCGCAATCAGTACGTGGCGAGCAAACTCCAGGAGAGGCCGTTGGGCACGCTGCTCTTCGACCTGCTGACGGCGGAGGAAGAGCAGACCGATCTCCTGACCCGTCGGTTGCGGTTCGACATCGACTTGCTGGCCAAACGGGCGGTCGGCGCAATTGACTGGTTGTCGAACCTCCGACGGGACCTGAACATCGGACTGTTTGGCGCCAGCACGGGCGCTGCCGCGGCGTTGACTGCGGCGGCAGAACGGATGCAGGTGCGCGCGGTGGTCTCCCGGGGCGGAAGACCCGACCTGGCGATGGATGTCCTGCCAAGCGTGCGGTCTCCTACACTGCTGATCGTGGGTGAACTGGATACGCCAGTAATTGAGATGAACCGTCAGGCGATGGCCCAGATGGATGAAACTCTGGAAACCGACCTGCGGATTGTTCCTGGAGCAACGCACCTCTTCGGGGAACCGGGCGCGCTGGAACGAGTAGCCGACATGGCGGGCCAGTGGTTCGGGCACTTCCTGGCCAGCGGTCCCGCGTGAGATTGATGAGAGAAGAAGCATTATGGCTCGTTTGCAGCAGCGTGAGCGAAGCGCGGTGACCGAGCATCTGGCAGCCGAAGTTCGAGAGATCTCCTAACTGGAGGAACACGAATTGGCGCGACAACGATATTCCGAAGGCGACGTTGTGCTTATCGGTTTCGGTTCCTATCGCGGATCGGTTATCGCCGGCACGCGGTCACCCGAGCCCAGCAGGGCGATATCGCCTGGGACCAGTTCCTCGGCGGGCAGCTCCCGCTTCTGGCCGTCGCGCAATGCCCTGGCTTTTGGAGAAAACATGCCCCGGATGGATTCCATGGCCTTCTCCGCCTTGCCCTCCTGGACGAATCCCACGATCGCGTTGAGCAGCACCACGCCCAGGATCGCGCCCAATCCGTCCACTTGCCCAGTACGGCCGTCAGCACCGCCGCCGCCAGCAGTACATCGATGAGCACGTTCTTGAACTGCCGGAAAGACCGCTGCCAGGCGCTCGGCGTTTCCTCCGAGGGCAGTTCGTTGGCACCGTACTCATCCCGTCGTCATTGGGCTCCACCCCGGGTCAGGCCTTGGTCGTCCACGCCCAACGGCGACAGGACTGCCTCGCTTTCCATGGCGCGCCAAGCCGTGTCTGCGGCGCTCTGGCCATTGGCACCTTGCTCGACCATAAGAGAGACCTCCTTGCTAACCAGCCTGATGCTCTTCATGTAGTAATCTACGCGCTCTGCACCATCCGACCTCCAATTCCTGCCTTTATTACAGGGAAATCCCTGTCGTCTTTGGCGGCCACTGGAGTTGTACTGGTATCCGATACGCCCAAGACCGAGTATTCCTTGTCCGGGAGGGCCCAGACCAGATTCTCCATGAATGAGAAGAGGACCCAATTCACGATGGCGATAGACCGGTACGATGCCGTGATCTTCGATCTGGATGGTGTCATTACCGAGACCGCCAGACTGCATTCATCCGCCTGGAAGCAGATGTTTGACGCTTATCTCGACAGACGCGGTAACCGTGGGAAGAGAGAGTACCGCCCGTTTGACCCCGAGAGCGACTATGCCCGATATGTCGACGGCAAACCTCGCTACGAAGGCGTCCGGAGCTTCCTCGCATCCCGAGACATTGATCTGCCTTACGGTAAACCAACGGACCCGCCGGGAAAGGAAACCATCTGTGGACTGGGAAACAAGAAGAATGAATATTTCCTCCATCGGTTACAGCAGGACGGCGTCGAGGTATACGAGGACGCAATGCGATTGATCGACAAGCTCAAGCGGCACCGCATCAAGACCGCGGTGGTCTCCTCGAGCAAGAACTGTGTACCGGTCCTGAAGGCCGCCGGACTGGACGACACGTTCGACGCCAAGATCGATGGGCTAGACAGCGAGCAACTGGGGCTGGAGGGAAAACCGCAGCCGGATATCTTTCTCAAGGCGGCCGAGAGACTGAGTACATCACCCGATCGGGCGGTGGTTGTGGAGGACGCCGTGGCAGGCGTTCAGGCGGCAAAAGCGGGTCGCTTTCATCAGGTGATCGGCATGGATCGAAAGGGTCACGCGCAGCAGCTTCGCGACAACGGTGCGGACGTGGTAATCGAATCATTCGACGAGATGGAGGTAGCTGCCTCCGATGAGCCGGTCGGAGGCGATAGACCGGAAGTACTGGACGCAGGCGAATGCGCAAAGCGAGTCGAACAGGCTGCGGAAGGAAGACCCTTGGCCGTGTTTCTCGACTATGACGGTACGCTGACGCCGATCGTATCGCATCCGGACGCGGCCCGGCTTTCCGATGGAACCAGACAAACGGTGGCCCAACTGGCCCGGGAATACACCGTGGGGATCATCAGCGGCAGAGATCTCCAGGACGTGCGACAGAAGGCGCGGATCGACGGAATCGTCTATGCAGGCAGCCACGGTTTCGACATCGAAGGTCCCGACGGCATGCGTACAGATCTGCCCGAGGCCCGTGCTCTGCTGCCGATGCTGGAGCAGGTGACCCATAAGGTGCGTCAACAGCTCCAGCAAATCGAGGGCATCCACTTCGAGCCCAAGAAGTTCTCCCTGGCGATCCATTACCGCCAGGTGCGCGACAGCGAGGTACATGCCATTCGAGATCATCTGCGTGACACGGTTGCTCAACACCCGCCACTGAGGCTGTCCGAGGGCAAGAAGGTCTATGAATTACAGCCGGACATCGAATGGGATAAGGGAAAGGCGCTGCTCTGGCTTCTGGACGCGCTTGGGTTGGATATTCGGAACATCCAATGCGTGTACATCGGCGATGACGTTACCGATGAAGACGCATTTGGCGTGTTGGAAGATCGGGGCATTGGGATTCTCGTAAGCGAGGAGCCGGGCAGAACGAAGGCTCGGTACGTGCTTCACGATCCCAATGAGGTCGGCCGGTTCCTGGCCCTGCTCGTTATGTCGCTGGGGGAGGAACGGCATGAGTGAGTGGATCCTAACCTACGAAGGCTTCGACCCTGACCAGGAAGGGCTCCGCGAGGCACTGTGCACGTTGGGTAATGGGTATTTCGCGACCCGCGGCGCAGCACCCGAATCGAAGGACGATGGTGTCCACTACCCAGGCACCTACCTGGCGGGAGGGTATAACCGTCGGACGTCGGAGATCGCCGAACACACGATCGAGAATGAGGATCTGGTCAATCTGCCGAACTGGCTGTGTCTGTCATTTCGCGTGCGCGGAGAAGACTGGTTCGACGCATCGACCGTGGAGATCCTCTCTTACAGGCAGCGACTCCACCTGCATGAAGGCCTTTTCCATCGCGAGATCCGGTTTCGCGACCGGGACGGCCGACAGACGCTCCTGCGAAGCCGGCGACTGGTGCACATGGCGCTGCCCCACATCGCGGCAACGCGACTTGAACTGGTGCCGGAGAATTGGAGCGGCGAGTTCGAGATCCGTTCGGCGATCGACGGGCGCGTGGTCAACAACGGGGTAGCTCGCTACCGGAGCCTGGCGAACCGGCACCTCGAGACCCTTGCGATCGAGCCGGTTGGCGAGGAGGGTATGCTCCTGAAGTCAAGGACCAATCAGTCGCATATCGAAATCGCCGAGGCGGTCCGGACGAGGGTTTTCTGCGAGGACCAGCTTCTACATCTGGAACGTGATACCACCCTGGAGGCCGACTTCATCGCGCAGGACTTTCGCGTGGATGTAGCCCAAGGTCAGCCCGTGGCAGTGGAGAAGATCCTGGCGCTGTACACCTCAAGGGACAAAGCGATTTCGGAGGCTGCTCTGGAGGCGATCAGTGATGTGCAACGAGCGGAAGACTTCGCGTCTCTGGAGGCCAGCCAGATTGACACATGGAAGGACGCGTGGGAGCGAATCGACCTGCAATTCGAAGTTCAAGAGGATTCACAGCAGAAGCACATGCAGATGGTGCTGCATCTCTATACGTTTCACATCCTCCAGACGGTGTCCCGCCATTCCCTCGAGGAGGACGTCGGGGTGCCGTCACGCGGCTGGCACGGTGAGGCGTACCGAGGGCATATCCTCTGGGATGAACTGTTCATCCTGCCGTTTCTGAACCTGCGTTTGCCGGCCGTGGCGAGATCTCTCTTGCTGTATCGATATCGCAGGCTGCGAAAGGCACGCGAGGCGGCAAGAGCCGCCGGACATCGCGGCGCCATGTACCCGTGGCAGAGCGGCAGCAACGGACGCGAGGAAAGCCAGAAGATTCACCTCAACCCTCAATCCGGACGCTGGATACCCGACCATAGCCGGCTCCAGCGCCACGTCAACGCCACCATCGCATTCAACGTATGGCAATACTACGAAGCCAGCGGGGATATGGACTTTCTCTGCCATTACGGCGCGGAGATGGTCTGGGAGATCGCCAGGTTCTGGGCGAGCAAGGCGACGTACAATCCCCAGCTCGACCGCTATGAGATTCTGGGCGTGATGGGCCCGGATGAGTTCCATGATGGGTACCCGGATGCAAAGGAACCGGGCATCAACAACAACGCCTACACGAACCTGATGGTCGTATGGGTCATGAACCAGGCAACGAAGCTCTTCGACCTTCTACCCCGAGATCGCAGCGCCGACCTGGTCGCGGCGCTGGATCTGACGGAGAACGAAAGACAGCGATGGAAGGACATTGCCCGGAAGATGCTGGTGGTGTTCCATGAGGATGGAATCATCAGCCAGTTCGAAGGATATGACCGGCTGGAAGAATTCGACTGGGACGGATACCGCCAAAAGTACGGCAACATTCAGCGTCTGGACCGCATTCTGGAAGCGGAAGACGACACGGTGAACCGGTACAAGGCTTCGAAGCAGGCCGACGTGCTCATGCTGTTCTACCTGTTCTCTGCCGAGCAGTTGCGCGAGCTGTTTGGGCAACTGGGTTATGAATTCACGCGAGAGACGATCCCGAAGAATATCAACTACTACCTTCAGCGCACGTCGCACGGTTCAACACTGAGCTGGGTGGTCCACTCGTGGGTCTTGAGCCGCTCCAGGCGGTCGGGTTCGTGGGACCTGTTTACCAAGGCTCTCGACAGCGACATCGCCGACATTCAGGGCGGCACCACCCCGGAAGGGATTCACCTGGGCGCTATGGCCGGGACAGTGGATCTGGTGCAGCGGGGATACACCGGGCTCGAGACCCGCGAGGGCATTCTGTTTTTTAACCCCCGACTGCCACAACGCGTGCAACATCTGCGTTTCCAGATGGTCTACAGTCACCACCCGCTGGCAGTGGATATCGCTCAGGATCGGTTTAAGGTGACGGTCTCGCCCACCTGCCGTACGCCCCTGCAAATCGGTTTTCGCAAAGAGGTCGCAGAGGCAAGTCCAGGCGACACGCTCGAGTTTGAACTCTGAAAAGGGCATTGATGCCGAAGTAGGCCCGGCGTCAGGGGCGGTCTTCAATACAGGTTCGTTGATAAACGGGAGGTAAAACGATGGTTTGGACGGCAATCATATTCGCGTTGGTGTTGGCGGCAATCCTGACACTGATCTTTTCGTTGGGCTTCGGTCGTACGGGACCGTGGTCGAGTTGGTGGGCCTTCTTCCTGATGGTTTTCGTCGTGGTCTGGGCAGCGAGTTTATGGCTGGTTCCGGTAGGACCGGTCTACTGGGACGTGGCCTGGTTGCCGATTCTGATTCTGGGAATCCTAGTGGCCCTGTTGCTGGCCGCGGCCGCCCCACCCCGACGTCCACCGACGGCAAGGCGGATCGAGGAAAACCCGGCCCAGGTTCCGCCCGAGATGCGGCCGGTCCCAGAAACGCAGGCAACCGGACTCGATGTATTCTTTTGGGTACTGCTGGTTGGTTTCATCCTCGCGATCGTGCTGGGCTATGCCTTCTGACCGATCGTGCAAACAGAAAGGGCCATGTGATGAATGCCGAGTTCATTGGTGAAGTAACGTTTTTGAACTGATACTACCCGATGGCAGTCGGAGGGTCGCTATGCCACTACACCAGAGCAGATTCTCCAACCAACCATCACGTTCATGGACGTGGCGGATTTGGCCTCTCGACCGTGAGGAATTGCGATGGAATACTTCTGTGAGGCATGATGCCGGCATGCCGCAACAGAGCGGACCGTGCCTTAAAATAGCTCCACCTGGACTCCACCACGCTCAACTCCGCCCCGGCCAGTTCCGTCTGAGCGTCCAGCAGGTCGGTTACGCCGGCAGCTCCTTCACGGTAACTGATTCGCACATCCCGGAGGGTGGCGCGCGCGTGCCGCTGGAGAACCTCTGAGGCCTGAACCGCCTCGTAGGCCTCGCGAAGACGGTCGATTGCCCCGGCAACCTGCTGCTCTATGTCCAGCGCAAGCTTGTGCGTCTGGGCTTGCTGTCTGGCCACCTCCATCCGGGCCTGCTGCACCCTGTGCTGCCGCTCAAAGCCCGTGAAGAGCGGCCATTCCGCAAAGAGGCCTATGGACCACTCCTCGTCCTCGGGCCAGAAGCTGCTGTCTCGATAGCCGTACCGGCTCCGCGCACTGATCGTGGGGCCGTATTCGCTCTGTGCCGCCTCTACCTCGTGCTTCTTTGTCGAGATCCGGGCCAGCGCCGCCTCAAGATCGGGGCGGGCCTGGAGGGCATATGTGATCGCTGCCTCTCGGTTGACACTTGGGTCTTCAATCGCCTGCTCTTGCGGCTTAACGCTGAGTTCGACACGCACGGGCAATCCCATCGAGGCTTTGAGACTGGTCTTGGCGATTCTCAGACGGCTCCTTGCACGCACGAGTGCAAGTTCCTCATCGGCACGCCGCGTCCTGGCCCGCAGAACGTCGCCTCGCACCGCCATGCCAGCAGTCCGTTTCTCTCTGACCAGTTCCAGATTCCTCTTCGCTCGATTCACGTTGGCTTGGGAAACCTGGACCGCCTCCTCGGCAGCGACTCGTTCGAAATAGGCGCGCGCAACATTCAGCGTCAGGTCCAGATCCACATTCTGCGCATCCAGCCTGGTTGCCGTCAGGCGGGCTTTTGCGCCCAGCAACTGTGCGCGCCGTGCGCCGGCGTCAAAGAGCAGGTACTCGGCGCTCAGGGAGGCCGCGTTGTCATCGATGGGGCCCACGGTGTCGGTTACCGCCGGAAAACGACGGAGTTCGCTGGGCAGGAAGATATGAGATTCTCTTCGCATTAGGTGCCCCTCGGCGCTCATCTGCGGGTAGTAACTGGATTTGGCCCTGGCCACCTGCTGCTCGGCAACAGAGACGCCGAACCCGGCCGCACGGGCGACTGGATTGCGAGACAATGCGATATCCACACAAGTGTCCAAGGTCAGTTGATGGTCCGGTCCTCCAATTTCGTCCTTTTCAACAGCCTCCGCGGTCGGAGAAACGGCGGGGGGCATGTAGTCGCCAACGGAAGGTATGGAGGGTTCGTAGGACTCGCAGCCGAAGCCACAGAGTACAACCAGAAATACGCCTGCCACTATAAACGTTCTTATCCCAGTCAATGGAGCCTCCTACGGAAGAAGAAGGTGGCAGCCGTCAAGGCGACGGCGGCGATTACAGCCATCGGCCACAACTGATGGAGATAGATCCGAGAGGGAGCGTCCTCAAGGAAGGTGCCTCGCAGAATGACCAGGAAATACCGCAACGGGTTCACCAGGGTGATGCGCTTCATGACTTCCGGCATATTGGCAATGGGGGTCGCAAAGCCTGAGAGGATGACCGAAGGCACGAGGAACAGAAAGCCGCCCATCAGGGCCTGTTGCATGGTGGCCGAGAGCGACGAGATCATCAGACCCACGCCGATTGCTGAGAGCAGGAACACCACTAGGCCGGCGTAGAGCCACAGGAGGCTTCCCCGCAGGGGGACGCCGAACCAGAAGACCGCGAGAAGAATGATGATCGTCGATTCAACCAGTCCAATCGCAAAGCCGGGAACGATCTTGCCGATCATGATCTCCACGGGTCGCAACGGAGTCACGAGCAGTTGATCGAAGGTCCCCTGTTCTCGCTCCCGCGCGACGGAAAGGGCGGTAACAATAATCGTCACCACGAGGGAGAGGATGCCCACGATGCCGGGGATGATGAACCAACGACTCTTGAGGTTGGGATTGTACCAACTGGTGGTCCGCAGGGTCACGTACTTCCCGCGGCTGCCGCTATCGTGCATGCGGTTGAAGTCTTCCACGATCTGTCGCGCGTAGTTGAGCGCGATCATCGCGGTGTTCGAGTTCCGCCCATCAATGATCAACTGGACGTCGGCGGAGCCGGTCATGCGGAGGTTCCGAGCGAAGTCGGGCTGAATGTGGATGGCCATAAGGATCTCCTCATTGTTCAAAGGCTCGGCGATGAGATCGGGACTCGGAAGGTTCTTACAGAAGTCGAAGTCGGCGGCAGCACGGAAGTTTGCCAGCAGGTCGGTCGAGGCTGAACTGCGGTCCTGGTCCACCACGGCATACCGTATGTTGGTGATGTCGTACGTCGCAGCATAGCCAAAGACCAGCATCTGGATGATGGGAGGACCGATGATCACAAAGCGGCTCTGTCGCTCCTTCAGCAGCGCCAGGAACTCCTTCACAATCAGGGACAAAATGCGTCTGAATGCTGCCATCAATCAAGAGTCTTCCGCGTCACTCGTCTCGTCAGCAGCAACAGAAACGCTGCCATGGCGATCAGCACCACGGAGTCAAAGAGAAAGATCCGGTGGACGTTGCCCGCAAGGAAGACCGTTTGCAGGCTTGAAACGAAGTAGCGCGCCGGGATGATACGGGTCAACCACTGTACCACCGTAGGCGTGCTGGAGATATCAAAGATGAAGCCGGAGAGCATAAAGGCCGGAAGGAAAGTCGCCAGGATGGCGATCTGACTCGCCACGAACTGATTGCGTGTGAGTGAGGAGATCAGCAGTCCCATCCCGAGCGCCGTCAACAGGAACAGGGCCGAGACGCCCAGCAAAACCACGATAGACCCACGAAGCGGTACGTCGAACAGAAAGACGCCGACCACCACGGAGAGAACCAGGCCGCCCATTCCGAGCACGAAGTATGGAATTGTCTTGCCCAGGAGCATCTCGCTTGCCGTGATCGGGGTCGCCAGAAGCGATTCCATAGTGCCTCTCTCCCATTCCCGAGCCACAACCAGCGCGGTCAGAAGAGCGCCGATCAGCGTCATGATCACTGCGATCAACCCGGGGACCAGGAAATTCGTGCTGCGTACTTCCGAATTGAACCAGATCCGCTGTTGTAGCCGGAGTCCGGCCGGAGGCGGCCCTTCACGGGCCAGAGCCTGTAGATGCGTCCAATTCGCCAGCAGTCCTTCCACGTAGCCTTGAACGACACGGGCGTAGTTCGAGTCCACCCCGTTGAGGAGGAGCTGAATATCGCTCTTGTGTGGGGAGACCAGCGTTGAAGCAAAGTTGTTGCGCATATACAGAATCGCTTCCACCTCATGAAAGGTGAGCCTGCGGCGGGCATCTGCAACGTTCGTTAGGAGCACGGGCGTGAAGTACTGCGATGCCTGAAATGCCCCGGCGATTGAGAGGGCTTCCGGACCCGGGTCCTCCATCACGATGGCGATAGGAACATGCTTGGGATCCAGTGAGATGCCGTAACCGAAAATCAACAGCAGGATCAGCGGCAGCAGAAATGCGATTGCGATGCTGCTCGGGTCTCGGATCACCTGAAGAAACTCCTTCTTGACGAGCCCTCGCAGCCGGATCAGATGAACCGCACGGGGTGAGGAATCAGGCCGAGTGTTCATTTTGTTGCTCCACGAGGTTGATGAACGCCTGCTCAATGTCCGGGCTCGGGTGCTCTTGCGTGCGGTTCTGACGGCGAATCTCCCCCGGATTTCCGGTTGCCAAGAGGCGTCCTTGATGCATGATCCCCAGCCGGTCGCAGTATTCCGCCTCCTCCATGAAGTGGGTCGTTACCAGGATTGTTGTTCCCCCCTGCGCAAAGCTGTTGATCCTCTGCCAGAATTCTCTCCGGGCGACTGGGTCTACCCCGGAGGTCGGCTCATCCAGAAAGATGACCTCCGGCTCGTGCATGACGGCGGCGGCCATCGCCAGTCGTTGCTTGTACCCGATCGGCAGGCTTTCACTGTTCGCCTCCCGGTACGCCTCGAGATCGAACCCATGCAGGGCCCAGTCGAGTTTGTCGCGCAGACGCTTGCCCTGGAGTCCGTAGATTCGACTGAAGAACTTGAGATTCTGGAGGACGGTGAGCTTGCCGTAGAGGGAGAACTTTTGAGACATATACCCGATCCGGGCGCGGGCCTGGGCCGGGGCATGCCGCATATCCACCCCCGCGACACGAAGCCGCCCTTCGCTGGCCGGCAGGAGGCCGCAAAGCATCTTGAAGGTCGTCGACTTTCCCGCACCGTTTGGCCCCAGAAGGCCAAAGACTTCGCCCGGGCGCACGGAAAATGAAAGCCCTTTGACGGCGTAGAAATCCCCGAACTTGCGTTTGATCTCCTCGACCTCGATCATGTTGTCCTGGCTCTGCTCCCCGCTGCTTCGCTCTTTGGTCTGGATGCGGCTGCCGCCGATCTGCCGATCCTGTTCATGCAGAAGGTCGATGAAGGCATCCTCGAATCGCGGCTCGGTCGCCTCAATCTCTAAACCAATCGCCTCATTGTCGTGACGAAGTCGGTCGGCAGAATCGCCCCGCAGCAGGATCCGCACGGCGTCCGCCTGCATGACCGCATCACGCACATCCGATTCATCGGTCAACCGCATCTGCAAGGCACGTGGCGAGAGTTTGGGAGATCGAACGAGGAAGACACTGCCTGCGACCCGGTCCGTGAACTCGCCTGGCGGCCCGTACCCCAGAACCGAACCGTGATGCATCAGCATGACCCGGTCGCAGAAACGAGCCTCATCCAGATAAGCGGTGCTCACCAGCACGGTGACTTGCGCTTCCGACACGAGCGCCTGGATTAGCTTCCAGAGCTGCCGACGGGAGATGGGGTCCACGCCGGCGGTAGGCTCATCCAGAAGCAACAGATCCGGCGGATTGACCAAGGCGCAGGCCAACCCGAGTTTCTGCTTCATTCCGCCCGAAAGGTCGCCCGCCAAGCGGTTTGTGAACTCTCCCAGTTGGGCCATCTCCATGAGGTCCGCATAACGTTGCTTGCGGTCTTGCGCGGGCAGAGATCTCAGGTCGGAATAGAGGTTCAGGTTCTCGCGAACGGTCAGATCCTCGTAGAGACCGAATTGCTGAGGCATGTAGCTGATCTTCCCCTGTACGCTCCTTGGGTCCTCATGGCGGTCGATGCCGGTCACACGAATGCTGCCATGGTCAGGGGTAAGCAGGGTGGCCACGAGTCGCAGCGTCGTCGTTTTGCCGGCAGCGTCGGGACCGATCAGGCCGACAATGGACGGAGATTCGATGGATAGATTGACGTCGTCGACCGCAGGCCGGTCCTGGCCCGGGAAGCTTTTGGTGACGCCTTCCAGTTGCAGCACCGGGGGGGATGCGTGCTGCGGCTGGTTGGAGTTGGACTCACGGAGCGCCATGGGAATTCTCGTTCGAATGAACTTCGGTGTCATCCAACGGGATAATGACGGTCGCAGGCATTCCGAGGCGAAGCTCCGACTCCGGATTCGGCACATTGATGCGGACCTGGTACACGAGGTTGGTTCGTATCTCTGGAGTCTGAATGGTCTTCGGCGTAAACTCCGCCGTCGGCGAGATGAAGCCGATCGTTCCTGCATACCGCTTGTGTGGATAGGTGTCTGTCTTGACGAACGCCTGCATTCCTGGTTGGATCCTCCCCAGATCCGTCTCGGGAACATAGGCCCGTACCCACACGGGATCGGTCAGCGCGATCGTATAGGCAGGCGTTTGAGGCGAGGCCATTTCGCCGGTTTCCAATATCTTGTTCCGGATCACCCCGTCGACCGGACAGCGAAGCGTAGTGTCCTTAAGTTGCTGCCGCGTCAATGCAACCGCGGCTTCCAGGGCCCGAAGCTTTGCGGCGGCAGCCCGAATCTCCTCCTCACGTGGTCCTGCCAGCAACAGATCCACTTCTTCCTCCGCCGCCTTGACGGACTCGCGAGCGACTTTCAGTTGAGCCAGGGCATCGTCCTTTTGCTGCTGGGTCATGATATCCTTGCGGGCCAGTTCTTCTATTCTCCTGTAAGTGGTCTGCGCATTTTCCAGTCTGGCTTGAGCCAGTTGCAGATTCGCCTTGGCCTTGTCGATCTCCTGGGGCCGACTTCCCGCGCGAAGTTTGGCGACCATCTCGCTCTGGGCATCGACTTCAGCCTGCTGCCGGTCAAGGCGACGACGAAGCTTTTGCTGGTCGAGTCTGCCGAGGACCTGATCACTGTGCACGGTATCGCCCTCCTCAGCGGTCAGCGAAACGATTCGCTCCTGCGCCGCGAACGCCAGGTCGACTTCGCGAATGTCCACATTGCCGTACAGCGTCAGGCGGCCGCCTGTCTGCTCATCCGCAAGGAATACGAGCCATAATACCACCAGGGCTATTGTGACAAGGACGAGCGCGAGCAGACCTATCAGTAGTTTTTTCCGAGTTACCTTCATCTTCTTCGCTCGGTTTCTCTGCCATATCGGGTCAACCATCCCTGCGCTGTTCTATTCATTCCCCTCGCGGCGGACGTACAACCATGGTCTTCCCTCCAAGCCCGATCTGCTTGCGGCTATGACAGGAAGACCTTCCGGAGACGATCCACACAAGACTATATGTCACCCATCCAGATCGCCGGTCTCTCGATTTGCCCAATGTGGATGAGGAATTCCCTTGCGGGTGGTTACCTCAGCCTGCGATGCGGACCGCCAAGACGTCGTCTTTCGAAGCGCCGACAATGCAGCACTTTAAGGCCGTCCCGATGGAAAGAAGGAGACGTCTCCTGATCGGCCCGGGGGATACGGCCACAAACGAGCAATACGTCCTCACGCTGATCCGATAGTGTCACGGCCTCTAACACGTGCAGATTGACGGTTGCCCAATCACCAGGAGGATTACCCGCAATTAGCCCTCCGGTATTTGCCTCCGACAGGATATGACCACCAAGTGTTTTGTTCGGTCGCTGCCTCTGCGGAGCTCAGAGCCGGCAATTACAGGGGTCCAATAGAGGTTCTTGCTGACACAGCTTATGTCTTCTTGCGGCGTATAACCCTCGATAATCTACCCCCAAGCAACAC
Organism: uncultured Pirellulales bacterium; assembly: GCA_964612985.1. Taxonomy (GTDB): domain Bacteria; phylum Planctomycetota; class Phycisphaerae; order Sedimentisphaerales; family Anaerobacaceae; genus Anaerobaca. The sequence goes on along the minus strand of CAZTGH010000024.1, from coordinate 5,529 downwards.
GGGCGACTGACGAGCCGAGTCGAGGGATCACCATGACCACCACCGGGCGTGGCGGATATCAGCGCCGGACGGGGAAGAACCCATGCGAAATATCGGCCTGTACTGCATTACCTCCCTGCTGACGCTTGGATTGGCATCGGGATGCCAGTTGGGCAGACTGCCGCCCAAGCTCAACGAGGTGGCCGACCTTCAGGAGCCTCTGGAGGAATTGGCCGATCTACGGGATCTCATGGAAAAAGTCGCTGCTCTGCAGCCAGATCTGGAGGCTGTGGCGCAGCTAGCCGGGCGAAACCCCTCGACAGGGCGTCTCAACGATTCGCAAAGCCAATCTACGCCATAACCATTGCCGCCGCAAGCACTTGTCCGCCTGCTGAGCACGGATTGGCAGCCCAGCGGACCAAATTTTCTCACAAATTCTGCAGAAATTCCCAGATTCTGCGCAAGATTCTCGATTTTTCCTGAGGTTACAGAGGGGGGCATACTGAATTCGCTGGGAGGACAGAACAATGAGAGCGGCAAATGGTTCGAGAACGGCGATGATGTGCTTGGTCGTTGCGGCAGTTATCTTGCTTGTCGGCAGGGCAGCAGAAGCGGATTTCGTCTTTGGTGAACCGACTAATTTAGGGCCGCTGGTCAACAGCTCGTCTTTTGAAGGTTCACCGACCATTTCAATGGATGGGCTCGAACTCTACTTGGCGTCCATAGGTGCCAACGGCACTGTTGACCTGTTTGTCACGACACGCGAAATGATTGAGGACGACTGGGGAGAACCTGTCACCCTTGGTCCAACGGTCAATAGTTCAGCTATAGACATTGAGCCATGTGTCTCCACTGACGGACTGCAACTGTACTTCGAGTCCCGCCGGTCAGGTAACTTGAGTGCAAAAGCAGATTTATGGATCACGACACGTACGAACACAGATGATTCCTGGGGAGAGCCGATGAATCTCGGATCTATTGTCAACAGTACGGGGGGCGACAGTGGGCCCAGCCACTCGTCGGACGGACTAGAACTCTTCTTCTGTTCCAGCCGAGTCGGGAATCAAATGGACGTATTCGTTACAAAGCGCGTAACAATCAATGGCGACTGGGAACACCCTACAAATTTGGGTGCACTGATCAATACTACACAGCACGAATGGTGTCCAAGTATTTCATTTGATGGACTCATATTATTGTTTACGCGGGGGCCGGAAGAGACTGGCAATATATGGATGGCAAGGCGAGAGACAGTTATAGGCAATTGGAGCGCTCCTGTCGAACTTGACTCACCAATCAACAGTCCATTTGGTGAATTTCCGGGACGTATAACGGCCGATGGCCGGACATTGTACTTCGAATCAAATCGGCCTGCTGGATTCGGTGACTGGGACATCTGGCAGGCGCCAATCATCCCCATCGTGGACTTCAATGGTGATGGCAAGGCGGACGGCGCTGAGGTGTGCACGATGGCGAACTGCTGGGGGACGGATGATTCGCTGTGTGACATTGGGCCGATGCCGTGGGGGGATGGGGTTGTGGATGTTCAGGACTTGCGGGTTCTGGCCGAGTACATCGGCGGGCCTGTGGATGATCCTACACTTGTCGCGCACTGGGCGCTCGATGAGATCGAAGGCGATGTCGCACATGACAGCGGCTACGCGAACGACGCGGCGATTCTCGGCGCTGCGATATGGCATCCGGAGGGCGGGGCCGTTGGTGGCGCCCTGGAGTTCAACGGCGTCGACACCTGTCTGGAGACGCCGGAAGTCGTGAATCCAGTGGACGGCTGCTTCAGCATCCTGGCCTGGGTCCAGGGCGGTGCCCCCGGCCAAGTGATCGTGTCGCAAGCAGACGGGCAGAACTGGCTCATGGCCGATGCCTCCGACGGCGTCCTGATGACGGCGCTGGCGCCCGCTGTCAGCCGCAAGTCCGCGCCGCTGGTTGCCGATGTCCCGATCACCGACGGCAGCTGGCACCGCATCGCTTTCGTGCGCGACGACGCGACACGAGCACTGTATGTCGACGGGATGCTGGTGGCCGAAGACGCGCAACTCACCCTGGCGCCCTGCACCGGCGGCCTGTATATCGGCTGCGACAAAGACCAGACCCCCGGCACCTTCTTCTCCGGCCTGATCGACGACATCCGCATCTACAACCGCGCGGTGAAGCCATAGCATAGCATTCCATTCCGTGCGGTCGACAGCAAAGGGCTGGCAGAATCGCAGGTGGCCAGCCCGTGTCTTCTTCACATTCTGACCTTGGCGAGGGACCAACCCAAGCCGCGAAGCGCGCAACAGACGCGCCACAAGGCGATTCGTTTCGCCTTCGGCGCGGCTTCGGCCCGCATCATAAGTTCTGTAATATCTAATGTCAGTTATTAACCTATGCGCTACAAGCACTTACAAACCCGGGTTTTGGACTGGTGGAACCATGTCCCCTGTGAGCTGGCCTGCCGCAGACCGTACTCTATCAACAAGTTACACGCGACGTCCTGAGAATAGCACAATCTTACCTCTGCTTTCAACGGATCTCTGGAGCAATTCGACCGGAGGTACAGACGGCCAGGAGCGTTGCAATCGGACCCGTTGTAGTGATACCATTGGCGCGATGGCGTGCGGGAATGGCGACAGTGAAGTCGTACGGGTCATGAAAGGGACGTGCTGTGAGACGATTGTGGTTGTATGCGGTGCTGGCAACCGTCGTGCTGTGCGGCAATGCGGCGCCGACAGAGAAAGGGACTGGCGATGATCGGGCGGCTCTGCGGGAGGCGTTTCTTACCTGGCGGTTCGGACTGTTTCTACACTTCAACATGGCGACATACATCGATCGCGAGTGGGCCAATGGCTGTGAAGACCCGGCGTTGTTCAGGCCCACGAAGCTCGATTGTGGGCAGTGGGCGGACCTGGGGGTAGCAGCCGGAATGAAGTACGCTGTGCTGACGGTCAAGCATACCGGTGGCTGGTGTCTCTGGGACAGCGAGCATACCCCCCATGATATCGCCCGCTTCGTCAACTATAAGAACGGCAGAGGCGATATCGTCCGCGAATTTGTGGATTCCTGTCGCGCTCGCGGGCTCAAGGTCGGTTTCTACTACTGCTTCCCAGGTGATTTCTCACATCCGGGGGTGGGCCACGAGATTCCTGAGGGTAAGCCCGACCTGCATGGCTTGCCCCCTGAGGCGGCGGGCGACTACGTCGGGTTCATCAAGAAGCAATTGACGGAACTGTTGACTCACTACGGCCCGATTGACCTGCTCTGGATCGACCAGTATCGCAACAAATACACCTATGCGCGCTGGCAGGAGATTCGCGACCACATCCGTTCGCTCCAGCCGAAGTGCGTGGTTATCGGCAACAACGCCCACAACCTGCAAGAATCGGACATCTATAGCTGTGAGTTCCCGTGGGATCCGAAGGGCATGGTCCCCGAAGGAAACACGGTGCCTGCTGAGGTCTGTGACAAGGTCTCGCGCACGTGGTTCTGGAATACCAGCGATACGCCCGAACACGTCAAGAGCGTCGCGCAGATCACCGAAATGCTTGAGCGTTGCAACGACCGGCGCGCCACGTATCTGCTCAATGTTCCGCCGGACCGAGACGGCCTGATTTCCGGCGAACATCTCAAACGCCTCAGAGAACTGGCCGAGATACGAAAGGAAGACCATGCCCAGTCGAAGAGAATTCATTAGAGGTCTTGGAGCTATCGCGGCAGGAACGGTTGCGCGCGGCTTGAGGCCAAGCGCTGCCATGCCTGCACAGCGTGTGAATCGGGAGATGCCCAACGTAGTCCTGGTGATCACCGACGACCAGGGTTATGGCGACCTTGGCTGTCACGGGAACGACATCATTCAAACCCCGAACCTTGATGCCCTGCACGCACAGAGCGTTCGATTGACTGATTTCCACGTGGGCCCAACTTGCGCGCCGACGCGGGCAGCTCTGATGACAGGACGTTACTGCAACCGTACCGGCGTGTGGCATACCATCCTGGGACGCTCCCTTCTGCGCCGAGAGGAAGTGACGATGGCTGACATCTTTGCGGCCGGCGGCTACCGCACCGGGATCTTCGGCAAATGGCATCTCGGCGACAACTATCCGTTTCGCCCGCAGGACCGTGGTTTTCAGGAAGTGCTCGTGCATGGCGGTGGTGGCGTCGGGCAGACCCCTGATTACTGGGGCAACGATTACTTCGACGATACGTACTGGCACAACGGCATTCCTACGAAGTACGCCGGTTATTGCACCGACATCTGGTTTGACGGAGCGATGCGTTTCATCGAGGCCAACCGCGACTGCCCGTTCTTCGTCTATCTGACGACCAATGCGCCGCATGGCCCATACAATGTTTCGGAAGAATACAGCGGCTTGTATGAGGGCAAGAACGTGCCGAACGCTGATTTCTACGGTATGATTACCAACATCGACGAGAATATGGGCCGTCTCGTGAAAAAGCTCAAGAGCCTTGGTTTGGAGAAGAATACCGTTCTCATCTTCATGACGGATAACGGGACCGCCGCCGGAATTCGTGGGGATAAGGGCTTCAACTCCGGCATGCGCGGTACCAAGGGCAGCGAGTACGACGGAGGGCACCGCGTGCCGTGTTTCATTCGCTGGCCGGCGGCAGGGCTCAGCGGTGGACGGAACGTCAACCGCCTCACGGCGCATATCGATCTGCTGCCAACGTTGATCGAACTATGCCGGTTGCCGAAGCCTGCGGGCGTGTCGTTCGACGGGACGAGCATTGTACCGCTGCTCAGGGGCGATGACGCCAATTGGCCCGACCGGATTCTTGTGACCGACTCTCAGCGCATCGAGCGCCCGGAGAAATGGCGCAAGAGCGCCGTCATGACCGACCGCTGGCGGCTTATCAACGGCAAGGAACTGTATGAGATCCCGTTGGATCCCGGCCAAAAGAACAATGTGGCTGACGCGCATCCCAACGTCGTGCGAAAACTGCGCCAGGCCTATGAGCAATGGTGGGAGGACGTTTCCGCACATTTCGACGAGTCCTGCGAAATCGTGCTGGGCTCCGACAAGGAGAATCCCACGCGTCTGACCTGCCACGATTGGCACGGGGGCGGTGCGGTGCCCTGGGCTCAGGGCCACATACGAAACGGTTTGAAGGCCAACGGATACTGGGCCGTGGATGTGGCGCAGGCCGGCGAGTATGAATTTTCTTTGCGTCGCTGGCCGAAGGAGGTCGACGCGCCGATCAATGCTGCTGTGATAGGCGGGAAGGCGATTCGGGCAGATCGAGCGCGGCTGCAGATCGGTGACGTGGAAGCCAGCAAACCCGTCGGCGAGCAGGCCTCCGAGGTGATATTCAAGGTCAGGCTGCAACCCGGCAAGACTATGCTTCAGACGTGGCTCACGGCCGAAGATGGATCTTCACGCGGCGCGTATTTTGTATATGCCAGGCGCATGTCCTGAGGAAGGAGAATGGTATGGGTTTCTCGCGGAGATCTTTTTTACTTGGCACTGCGGCTTCTGGGTTGTGCCGTTTCTTTCCGAACTTGAGTCTGGCTAAGTCAAGCGGCAAGCCGCCCAA
>CAZTGH010000023.1:0-25734 GCA_964612985.1 uncultured Pirellulales bacterium | reverse complement strand
GAGAGCGAGATGGCTAACGCTATCCGCTTGCTTGCTATGCGTGAGAAGGTTTTGAAAGTTTCAGTAGAAATAGCGAAGGAAAATGAGGAATCAAGTAGACAATCCTATATCTGAGCAAGATTCAGAAGAGTTTGCGGAGATTTGGAGGCGATTGAACCACAACCAGAGACGGTTTGTTGTTCAGATGGCAGAGTCTAGCAACAAGAAGGAGGCTGCTCTTGCTATTGGTCTACATGAAACCACAGTTTACAACTGGCCTAAGGATGTTGATAAGGCTGTTACTCTATACCATGCGCACGTATCTGATGCTGCCGCTAGGATGCTAGCTGACGGTGTTGCTAAAGCTGCGCTGATAAAGCTGGCTGGTCTTGATAGCAGTGACGAGAGGATCAGGCAGTCGGCGTCGTCAGAAATCCTGGACCGCGTGTTGGGTAGAGCTGCGCAGGTCATTGAAGCGGAAGGCGGTTTCGACGTACACCTACCAGGCGTTGAAGAGATGCTGAAAAAGGTCTATGGCAGTGACGAAGGAGCTTGAGCGAATGGTAGGTATGGCGCACGCTGCCGGTGTGCCTGCTGCTCAGATCGAGAACTTTACCAAATCAGGATACATACCCCTGCCGTGGGCGATGGAGTTTCACGCTGCTGCACGCCGGGCTGATAAGCACGATGGCCCTGTGTGGATCGGTTTGGGTGGTGCTCGTGGTCCCGGGAAGTCTCACGCTACCTTTGCGCAGGTGGGATTGGACGACTGCCAGAGACAGCCTAACCTGAAGGTGTTGTTCCTTCGCAAAATCCAAAAGACGGCGGGCGAGAGCATGGAGGACCTGGCAGCTACGGTCTACGCTCATACGGACGCCGACATCAAGAAGCAACGGATTGACTTTGGTAACGGATCCCGTATTTTAGTCGGCGGTTTCCTGTACCCCAATCAGATCATGAAGTACATCGGTGTTGAGTACGACGTAATCGTAGTTGAAGAGGCAACATCGCTGACCGAAGACATTATCACCAAGCTGCGGGGTAGTTTGCGTACATCCAAGCCGCACTGGAGGCCACGGGTATACCTGACCACCAACCCCGGTGGCGTCGGCCTTCTGTGGTTCAAGTCTAATTTCGTGATGCCTTATCGACACGATATGACGGACCATCGCTTCATCGGTGGCCGGACGTGCTTCTTCCCCGGCGTGTACAAGGACAACCCGTTCCTAAACGATAGCTACATCGACTATCTCGAGGGGATCCAGGGTAATTTGGGTAAGGCATGGCGGGAGGGTGACTGGGATGTGTTCGAGGGAATGGCGTTTCCCAACTGGAATTATGACATCCATACTATTGAGCCATTCACGATACCGACACATTGGCCGAAGTGGAGAGCCGTTGACTGGGGGAGAGCAGCCCCGTTTGCTTGCCTGTGGGCAGCGAAGGACTTGGACATTGGAAGGATTTATTTATACCGGGAAGCCTACGAGACAGGATTGAGCGACACGCAACAGGCCAGGCTGATCCGACTGATGACACCGCCCGATGAGATTATCCGGACAACCTACGCTGACCCCAGCATGTGGACGAAGAAGAGCAGGAAGGAGCAGTTTTATTCGACGGCTGATGAGTACCGGGACGAAGGCGTGATCCTGACCAGGGCAGATAATGACCGGCTGATGGGCGTGCGTAAGATCAACAACCTGCTGGGCCTGCTACCTGATGGTAAGCCAGGGTTACAGGTGTTCCGGTCCATGGACAACTTCATCCGCACGTTCCCAGCCCTGCCAACCGACGAGCTCAGGCCAGAAGACGTAGACACGGACAGTGAAGACCACTTGTTTGATGCACTGAAGTACTTATTATCCAACACCAAGGCGATCAAGAAGCCTAAAGAAAAGAAGCAACAGCGTTCACAGTTTGAGCAGTTAGCAAGGATGAGTGACAGATTATGAGTACATTTGATTACGTAAGCCAGTACGCCAAGCACCTAAAAGATACGCACACGCAACGGGTAACCCAACAGGATGATTACGAGAAGGATTACCTGATGGAGTGGGACGAAGAGAGCAGCGTCCGGTCGAAGCTGAAGGATGTCAAGATCGTCAAGTCTCCGGATGTGCGCAACCGTATCATAGGCGCCAACAGGCTGCTATCGGCCACGATGCCGCAGTTCTCCATTCCCCAGGACATGAACACGGATGAAGTCTACGACCAGGCTGATGCGCTTGAGTTGGTGGCTGACAAGGTGTTTCGTGCTGCTGGACGGGTGGCGAATAACCCGATTCACTATGACGTTGCCCTGAGCCTGAACCTGTGGGGCGAGATGCACATGGGGATTACACGGACGGCTGACATGGTGGGGGCAGCCGAGAAGCGCAAAGAGAACGATCAGATTAGCAAGGCAGAATTGTACCGGGCCGAAGAGATTGCGCGCCTGACCCCGTTCACCTTCGACGTGTGGGACCCGAGAAACGGTTTCCCGGACATCGACAACATGGGGCTAAAGGCATACTATCGGGAAGTGGACGTGATGACCGGCGACTTGATTGCCACATTCGAGGGCGCCAGCGAGCAGATCCAGAAGACAGACGATCGCTACAAAGAAGTGACCCTGTGCCAATTGTGGGATTGGAAGTACCGCTACGTGTGGATCCGTGGCAATAACGAGTTCCTACTGGAAGAAGAGCATGGGCTCCCGTTCATCCCCGTGGTTGTGCAGCTTGGCGAAGGTTCCATGTTGTTTGAGAAGCCGGAAGACCAGCGGCAGCCAATGGGGTTCACGACCAACAAGACCGGGCTTGGGTCTATGCAGAACCTGGCCCTGACCTTGGCGTACACGTCGCTCCTGAAGATGGGCGCTAACCCGCAATGGGTGAACCAACTGAACAGCCAAGGCGAAGAAGCCGAGCTTGATTTTAGCGTGATGGGTGGCAAGTGGAATGTCCCAGAAGGTGGGGACTTGAAGCCCGCCGATCTTAGTAAGGTAGTCAACCCGCTCTTGATGGAATTGTACGACATCGCCGACAGTAAGGTGCAGGAGAGCACGATCTATTCTCAGGCGCTTGGCGAGCCGATGGGGAAGAGCGCAGCCTTTAGCATGGTTGCATTGTTACACCAGGCCGGACGCTTGCCGCTCTTGATGCCGCAGAAGAAAGCGGGATGGGGGATTGGATCGGCGGTGAAGAAAGCGCTGGTTTGGTTGCGAGAAGAGCCCCCAAAGAAAGCAGAGTACGAACACATCCTTGGTGCGTTGGCTCCGAAGGACATCCCCAAACACTTCGAGCTAGAGTGTAAGCTGGACGTGTCGTTGCCGCAGGATGCGCTGCAAAATGCGAACGTGGCCGGTCTGTTGGTGGACAAGAACATTGCGTCACGCCGATATGTGCAGGAAAACATCTTGAACGAAGGCAAGCCTAACGTGATGAACCGTGAGATTTGGAGCGAGCAGGCAGCGGATACGATGTTCGAGAAGTTCATGCTCGACCAGATGGCCCAGCTTGAGCAGATGCGACAACAAGTAATGCAGCCCGAGCCGCCCATGCAACCGCAGCCCGGACAGATGCCGCCTGGAGCGATGCCACAAGGACCACCCCAGCAGCAGGGGCAGCCGCAACAGGGGCCAGGATTGCAAGGATTACCCCCAGAGATGGCGCAGGGTGGGATGCAGCCCCCGCAAGGGACAATACCGCCTGAGCAGCCGCCTAAACCTGAGGAGATGACGCCATGACGCTAACGATTGCCGATGCGGAAGACGCCTACCTGAGCGGAACGACTGATTTTGAGCAATGGCAGAGAGAGTTTGAGGAGATGTTCTATGGGCCGCTGCGTGAAACGATGATGGCGGTGATGTGGGACTCGATGGATGAAGCAACCAAGGCACAGTTACAAAAGATGAGCCCGGAAGCGTTTGAGATTATGGAGGACAACTATGGCATTGCCTGAGCATTTTTATAACAGAGGAACGGCACCGGTAAGCTACAAGCCGAAGCCCAAGAAGCAGAGCCGACGGGAAATCGTGGCGGAGAGAAATCGACGCGAACAGAGAGAACCGAAGTCGAAGCCGAAGCCCGTATCGTTTTCAAAGCCGAAGCCCAAGCCTGCCCCCAAGCCTGCCCCCAAGCCGCAAGCTGGTTTCAACCCGGCCGCCTATATGGATGTGCCCGGATCGGTGGCAAGTGACGCCAAGAACTACTATGATCAGGCTCAAGGCGACACGACTCGTCAGCGGAATGACCCGATTGTTGGTGCGCCAAGACCGAAGCCCGCGCCGGCGCCCGTTGTGTGGGACGAGAGCGTATACGGTTTCAACCCAGCGATGGGGATGGCACCTGGTTCTGTTGGCGCCGACGCTGCTGCCCGTGTTGGTGCTGATATTCCAAGCCCGCAGGGGCCGACACAGCAAGAAGTCTCACGCTTCACGCCCAATTCTCCAAGGCCGACACAGTACTCGGGGCCGACCCACGAAGACTATTATGAGCAGCCTTATGGCTACGTCCCGACTGAGAACATCCCGACCGGCTCTTTCCTTGGCGGCGGGGGCAAGTATGTTTTAGGTCCTGATCGCCAAGCCTATTCGATGGCCGCTCTTCGGGGGGTAGGGCCTGGCACGTTTCTCGGCGGCGGCGGAACCATTCCCCGCGGCATCTGGCCTTCTGGCGGTGACGTTATTTATAACAGTGATGGCACACCTATCTCTACGATGGGCGGCTATGATCGCACGGGCAGCTATAGCAGCGACTACAGGATGGGTGGGTACAGCCGGTACACACCTGCAAGCTACGGCAGCGGCTATGGTGGCAGGGGCTACCAGCCAAGACAAAACCGGATGCCCCGATGGATGCAAGCCTTGGTCAACTGGCGAATTGGAAGGCGGTAAACGTGGCCGATGGACACAAGGAAGTCGTCGTCTGGAAGAAGGACCCGGAAACAGGTGAAGTAGAAAAGCATGATGCCAAGGTCCGTAAGTGGGGGCCGGGAGCGGAGAAAGCCCCGCCTGAACCCAAGGGCCAGCCCAAGCAGCCGAAACCAGGTGAAGGGCATGATGCTGATATACCATCACGAGAGTTCTTAGAGCCACCCCCAACGGGATCGTTTACGGGCGGGGGTGGACGCTTCGCGCCTGGACCAGAACGAGAGCAGGCGATCGACCTGGCTAACGAGACGCCGGGGAGATGGGAGTCGCAGGATAGGGCGGAGCGCTATTATGGTGCGTATAAGAACCTGTCTGATGAAGCCAAGCAGACCTACGAAGCCTACGACTACAAGCAGGAACAAGACAACTACTGGGAAAACCCGCAACGGGTGGCCCGGTATTATCACGCGCTACAGAACCGACCACCTGGTACGGACGCCCTGCCCGGTGTGGACAAAGACAACATCGAAGTTGCTTACAAGTACATGGAGTTTGTCAACGGCGATAAGCCCTGGTGGGAGTGGGACGCGCTAGACTACGATGATCCTGGCCGTGACTTCCTTGCATCCATCCCTGAGCCGCCGATGGAGACGATGTTTCCGCATGAGCGCAACCAGCGGATGATGCAGCAGGGGACGTTTGCGGGCGGGAACGTGCCTGAACCGCCAGACAACCTTGAGCTTGGGGGGATATCGCAGGAAGAGTACGATAACCTGAGCAATTTGCAAAAGTGGTTCTTGGGAACTACATCGAACCCGGCAGCCTTTGGCGCGACGATTGGCGGCACTGCTGGTCTTGTTGGTGGTGGCCCGGGTGGTGCGCTTGGTGGGACTGCTCTTGGTGGTGCGCTTGGTTCGTTATTGGGCACCGACGAAGAAGGAAAACCCAAACACCCCAAGCTGGCCGACTTGATGATGTATCTTGACTATTCTTGGCAGGTATTAGAGCGGACACTTGGTGTTTTGCGATTGGGGTATGGGGCTGGTTTATCGGCGCTGAAAGAAGGTAAGCCCGCTGTTGGAGCCGATAGCGCTTCGGCCGCAATCGCTGACGTCTTGAATAATTTGCCCGCTGCCTGGAGAGCGGCGCACATGACCGCCGAGTCTGGCCTAGCGCAAGCAATACCTGGCCCTATTGATATCGCGAGGGTTTTGAGTGAAGGCACCGGAGAGATCAAAGAGGGTGTGATGCAAGGGCAGCGGATGTTTGGCCCTGACAGTATTGCCGATGATCTTGCCGCTGTTATTGGCTCAACCGGATTTGGTGGCGAGCAAGGCGTGTATGACTTCTACGGTGATTGGCGAGAAGGCCCACGTCCACAGGTGACGGGTTATGAAGCGCTTACCAGCATATATGAAGAAATAAAAAGCGGCGCCGCACCACAGGTCGTATACGACGAATGGAATGCTAAACTGGGGGCGTCCGGGATGGTGCGCGAGTTGATTGGGGCTATCGTTCTGGACCCGTTGGACTGGATGGGGTTGATTGTTACAGAGCCACTACAACTGATGGCGAAGCTGAATGACAATAAGGCCCTGAAGTTAGCAACCGAGTTCAATGCTGGTAGACCTGTGCGAGCGCTGCAAGATTACGGCCAGTTCATCCGGCAGGGGTACAAGGTGGCCGATGAGATTGGCGATGTTGCCAAGTACGCGGACGACCTGACCTGGACACAGCGGATGCTCTCGGGTGTGACGCCGGAAGGCAGCTTGCGCTGGTTGGGGCAGCCGGTGAAGGATCCAGGCGTCTTGAATAGAGTCTCTGGCGCGGCCCTTTCTGGCGGCGTTGGTGGCGTCTTGGGCTTGGGTCTATTTGGCGGTGTTGGCGGATCGGCTGGCGCTGCTGGCGCTACGGGCTTGGCTGCGGCTTTGACCGGCTTTGGTGCTCCGGCGGGTATCCTGATTGGGACGCTGGCCGGGACAAGTGGATGGAACAAGGGGATCACGGGCATGATTGGCCTGACCCCATCGGCCAAGGCGAGCCAACTGGTCAACAATGCGCAAGTGAACCTGGCCTTGATGCTGGAGCACGCCGACAACGTACCCGACGAGATGGTCCAGATGGTCAAGCGGCTGGGGCAAACGGACATCGAACTGGCAAGAGAGTTGGGGATGCACAGCCTGAACGCACCGGAAGCGTCCGCTATCCCGATGGCCTTGCGAGACTATGGGAAGACGGCGGATGAATTGATCGCCAACTGGTACGCAGGGGAGACAGGCCGGAAGGTGTTTGATGGAATTGCCGATGCGCTGGGGCGTGAAACCAAGGAAGTGATTGCCGAAGTAGCCCAGGGGAAACACGTCGATACCTTGTTCCGGCAGTATTTGGATGAAGTCGCCAAGGCAAGCGACGAGAGCGCTAAATTTATATTAGAAGCAGCCGAGGCAGGCGAGTTTAGCCCGGATGTGATGAAGAAGTGGGCCGACGGGATGGTGACCGGCAACATGCACATGGACGCGAACGCGTTCAAGGCTGATTTATATTCGAGCATGTTGACGCACATGTCGGAGTGGGGGGCGAAGTGGTTTGGTGTGGAGCCTGATCCGGCAATTATTCGGTTCGCCGACACGATCAAGTCGGCGCAGAGTATGGCCCTGCTGGGATTGAACCCCGGTTATTTTGTGAACAACGTGATCAACAACACGGTGACGGCAGTGGCCGAGGGTGCGTTTGGACTGCGAACGGCCGGCGAGATCGATGATGTATGGAAACGAGCGGGGATTGAACCGCCTATGCGATTGGGCGCTGGCGTGGGACCAGAAGGCGGCGGGGGGATCGATGCTGCTGAGGTGCTGGACCCGATACGAGAAGCGACGCGCACAGACGGATTATTGCAAAGCATCAAAGACAAGTCCAAGTCGGCGTCAAAGAAGATCGGTTTATTCTCCAACCTGAGCGGGAAGATGGAAGCCCTGGCGAGCAAACAGACCTACACGGCTGCGTTTTCCCAGTTCATGGGGAGAGCATGGCGGCGGGGGACTGGTTTCGATCGGATGCCCGTTGCCCTGGAGAACGCCCTGGATGCGATCGACCCGAACATGAAGAACCTGATCTATGCCACGATCGAGAGCGGGATGAGCAAGGTAGAGATCGAAGATGCATTGTGGGGCGGGGTGACACGCAGAGCGGTTGACAACTATGTACCCCGGTTGGCCGAAGCCTACGGGATGAACGACGCTGACGTGGGCGGGATGCTGCACCAATCCGGCGTGTATGATTTTCTGCGGGGCGGGCTGGAAGGCGCCGAGTCTGCTGACGACGTGATGCAGGTATTCGACGACTTGCACGAAGCGGTAAGCGGCAGCCTGCTCGACCGGCAGATGGACAACCTGGAGAACACGGTACAGCACATCAGGAATAAGATTGAGTTGGAAGGTGGACAAGCGGCTTGGCGTGAGTTGTCCGAGGGCGTGTTCATGGACGAAGCGATGATGAGGATGTCGGACTATCACGAGTGGGAGAAGATTTTCTCTCAACGTGAAGACCTGACCCATGGACAGTACCAGGCTAAGATCGAGAGACAGATCGCCCGGCAGAAGACGCGTTACAAGGCGATGTACAACCGGCACAAGGCGACCTACCTGGCGATTGGCGAATCGTTTGGGGTGGACAGCGATGTGGCCCGTGGGCTGGTTGATCAGCTCGGGCAGAAACAAGAGCTTTGGGACGGATTCTACACGCAGAAGTGGGAAGACATTCGAGAGTTTTACCGGACGTATTACGACACGCCTGAGCAGCGATGGGCTGCATGGGATGACCTGAGACAGCGGCACCAGGAGCTCTACGCTAAGACGGGATCGCTCGAGACGCAGATCATGCAGCAGATGGACGAGCAGTTCGTGCGTATGGTGCAAGACAGCGACGAGTTCCCCACGGGCGCGGATGAGATCGTTCGCCGGGGGCTTGAGAGAGCTAGAAACGTTCGGGAAGAGATGAAGTGGGACATGCTCATCTTCCAGGATTGGCTGGACAAGCAAGAGTTCAGCGACCCGATTGAACGTGATATGGAGTGGACGAAGTTCTTGAATGAGACGATTCGTCCACAGATCCAGGCGAAGATGGACGAGAGCGTGACGTGGGTGGATGACCTGGAAGCGTTCTTGCGGGAGCAGGGAGAGACTCCGGAGATCGAGAAAGCAAAGGCAGCCTTGGCCCAAGAAGGGGAAACTGTTCAGGTTCCCGTGATGATGACCCGGGACATGCGTCAACAATTGGTAGACATGGGCTACACGATCGACGAGACCAAGCGGATGACCCCGCAAGAAGCCTGGGGCATTATCAACGCGGGCGAACCTATCCGTGGAGCGGCCGGCGACGTGCGGGATGTGGCGTCACGTTATGGGATCGAGACGGCTACAGAAGAAGGAAGCTACAAACCAGGCGCCGACCAACATATTTTGAACATCGTCCGCAAGTGGGGACCAGAAGGATCGCGAGAAGTGGACAGCCTTGACCAGATAACGCCAGAGATTGCCGAGGAAGCGTTCGTGAGACGGCAGCAGGCCAGGGATCGGCAGATACGGCTGGAAGAAGCGGTGCATGGGGTGGAAGAGATTGCGGAGACACGGGCCGCGCAGGAAGATGTTTTTGCCGAGGTGTTGGGTGAACCGGACATTGTCGAAGAAGCCTTGCCCCCGACACGGACGCAAACCCTGAACCGAGCGTACACGGGCATCGACGCCGACGACGTGATGACGCATCAGGAGTTTGTCAAGAAGCACCCCGTCTTGAAGCAGCCGCTGGACCTGATTTTGAAAGACTTGAAGCGGGAAGCGGAGATGCACACCGACCCGACCAAGAGCATGAAGCGGTTCATCAACGAAGACTTCGGCGGGTTATCAACCGAGTTACGCGCTGACCTGACCGGGGAGACGGGCGGCGCTATCACAGGCGTTCCCCCGGGGTTCTTCCGGGAGAGCGGTCGTCACCTGGATTATCTGCTGACGGCTCTCAAAGAGCATGGTTACGTATTCGAGCACGCGACCCTGGATGATGTGGAAGCGATGCTGATGGCGATGCTGCGGGAGGGTGAAGACTTTTACCCGCGCGGCTATGACCCTGAAGGTTCCGCATGGTTGCATGGTATTGGCGGCGAGAGAGCGCAGCGGTTGATCGGGCAGATGCAGGAAGGCCTGGAGAACCCGGTGCGCAAGTACCCCCAGCGGATCAAGGATGAAGCCTTTGGCCGCCTGTTGGGGTTGATGGACGAGCCGGATGTATACCCCGAGGGGCGGGCGTATTTGGACATTGCCATCTCGGAAGATTACTGGCTGGACGAGATGTACAAGATCAGCCAAGAACTGTCAATAAACCCCGACGATATTGACACCCCGGCGCAGATGTTCGAGGACCTGACCGCCAAGCTGCCCCCGGATGCTTCGGAGACGATTACGCAGCGGTGGTTCGAGTTGAGCGAAGAGATACAAAGCAGGATGCAGGCCGATGAGACAATGGTAGACGAGCCGACGCCGGGCGCGGTGCAGGCTGACGTTGCGGCGATGGAGCAGGCTGAGATCGAAGCGATGATGAACCGCTACCAGGATATTGTCAGGCAGCGAAGCCGGGCCGGCTGGTTGATGGATGACTGGCAGTCATCGGTGGATGACCCTAAGGCGCTGGCAGCGGGCGATATGCGGGAAGTGGTGCGCAAGAGCGCGATGGACATATTTGGCTATTCAGAAGAAGTAGCCGATGCGTACATTGAACTGTTGGACGCCAGGGCGCGCGTGTGGGCCAACTCGAATAACTCAACGGAAGCAGAGTGGTATCGGACGCATGTATTTGGGTTTGGTAAGGGTGAGGGTGGGGAAGGCGGGCTAAAAGGCGCTTTGGATCAGCTTTACCAACGTGCCGACCAACCGATCTGGTACTCTCGCCTTGAGCAGTGGGTGGATGAGCTGCCCCAAGACACAATGACCGTGGATCAGATGCGGGGGATGCTGCGCAAGGGCAAGGGGATCAAGAAAGATGAGCTTGCGTGGACGGGCTTCGATGACTGGCTGGACGCCCAAGAAGGCAAGGTGACCAAGCAGGAAGCCCTGGACTATTTGAACAACAACCGGGTTGAAGTGCAGGAAGTGACGAAGGGCTCGGAGCCAAAAGTAGACCCGATATGGCAAGAAGAGATAACGAGCGTTTCTAATAAATTGACCGAGGCCACCTGGGAGCTGGAAGACGCGCAAGAGCGCACGTTTGATGTACTAACCAAGAACGGTATGCCGGAACAAGAGGCCCAAAGAATTGTGGACGGGCTTGGTGAATATCAGGGGACAGATTATTACTTGCGCGAACAAAGTGCATGGAATGACCTGAATAATTGGTTGGACGACAACAGGAACCAGGAATTACGCCAATATGACTTCAACGAGATAACCGATGCGGCGGAAAATGCGCGCTCGAAACTACAAATGCTTGATGAAGCGCGCGCGGGAGCCAGTCGTTACGGCACGGAAACGGAAACCAAGTACGGCGAATACACCCTGCCCGGCGGCGAGAACTACCGCGAGCTCTTGTTGACGTTGCCGGAGAAGGGCCGCGGTGTTGACATTGTAAGAAACTCGGACGGCGATTGGGATATTGTTGGAAGAAACGGTGAAGTACTCTCCACGCATCCAGGAGAGTTCAACGAGTACGAAGTGTGGGGTAGAAGCGCTGTACCAGATACAACCTACCAGTCATCCCACTGGGACGAGCCGAACGTGTTGGCGCACGTGCGTTTTGATGAGCGTGTAGATGCGGACGGCAAGCGGGTGTTGTTCATTGAAGAGATACAAAGCGACTGGCACCAGGCCGGGCGGGAGCGCGGGTATCGTAGTGACGTCCGGAAAACACCTGGGCTAGCTGAGGATGTCATAGATATATTGGGGCGACATGATGATTTAGGGCACAGTAATTCTCAGGGCGCATTGAATGGTGTTCTGAATGAGATGGACTGGACGGAATCGTATGACGTGGCCGACTTTTCTGTTGCTGAGATTGACACAGTAAACAGATGGATAGTAGAACAGGCGGCAGTGATAAAAGGGCGTGAAGGCGTTCCCCAAGCTCCCTTCTCCGGTTCGTGGGACGAGTTAGCGATGAAGCGGATGATGCGCTGGGCGGCAGAGAACGGTTACGACCGGGTGGCGTGGACGACTGGAGAGCAGCAAGCGGCGCGGTATGACCTGAGTAAGCAGGTTGATACACTTACTTATTACCCAGATGACAACGTTCTAATCGGGTACAAAGGCGCTGACACAGTAGTGAACCGTACTGTGCCTCCCGAGAAACTTCCTGATTACGTTGGTAAAGAGTTATCCCAGAACTTATTGAAAGAAGATACGCAGGTTACAGATTACGACGGACGAACTTTTCATAGATTAGAAGGCGACGACCTATCCGTTGGCGGCGCTGGCATGAAGACCTTCTATGACCGGATCCTGCCCTGGACGACCGAGAAGGTGGGTAAGGATTGGGGGGTGAAGGTTGGGGAGACTGAGATACCAGGAGAAACCGCTTTACGGATGGCTAATGAAATTCCAGCCGAACAGGTTACCCCCGACGTGCTGAGAGATGCTGCTAGCTGGGCGAAGGGCCAAGGGTGGGATGAGTCTGTAGTCAACGCATTATTGAACGAAGCCGACAGGGTTGCAGGTGGCGATGAGTTAGGGTTCTCTTACCATACCCCTGGATACCGTGTTAGTCGGCCAGTATATGAGGCTCTTGGCATTCCTTATCAGGATCAGCCGAAAGCGACCATGTATACAGCCCACGCCTTCGACATCACCCCGGAGATGCGGGCGAGCGTAATGGAAGGGCTACCCCTGTTTCAGGAAGCCAAGGGCGCGGTGCAATTCCTTGACGACGGGCGGGCGCTGATCCGGGCAATGGAGAGTCCGGACGTGTCGACGCTGGCGCACGAAGTGGGGCACATCTTCCGCAGGGACTTGGGCGGCGATGACCTGGCGATTGCGGCGGAGTGGGCGGGCGCCGACGATGTGAAGTCGTGGAACGTGGAGGCCGAAGAGAAGTTTGCCCGCGGGTTCGAGCGGTATTTGTCCGAAGGGCGCGCTCCGAACGCTGCTCTCGGCAAGGTGTTCGAGCAGTTCAAGCGCTGGCTGCTGAGTATCTACCGGACGATAACGGGGAGCGCGATCGACGTTGAATTGAACGATGACATCCGGGGCGTGTTCGACCGGCTGCTGGATGATGAAGCCTTCAATGCGACCAAAGAAGGCCAGTTCGATATGTTTGGCAAGGGCGAAGACATGCCCCTGTTCAGCGGTGCGGCGCAGCGTGCACAGGCTGAGACGTTTGCCCCCACGGAGCAGCCCAAGACCGACGTGCTCCCCGGGATGGAAGACGCTTACCGGCCACAGTGGGAGCAGCCCAAGGGCGGCGCTGGCGAAGGTGACTGGTTCGACACGGAGCAGGGACCGAAGCGGTTGCTGCAAGGTGGGGATGAGAGCATCTTGTACCAGAACGCCGACGGCACGGTGGAGACAGCCCCGATCGAAGGGGAGACGCCCCGGTTTGTGAACGGCCCGTTCGGACTGATGGATGAGCTGGAAGCGGAAGCGCCGTTCGACCGGATCAGTGAAGAAGGATGGAACGAGCAGATTTGGCCGATGATGCAAACGCTGGAAGGGATGATGCTGGCCGACGACACGATCCCGACCAGCCTGGCGGACACGGAGCTTGACCCCAACGTTGCCCGGATGCTGCGGCAGTACACCAACCAGGTGTACGGCAACCTGAGCGATACCAAGCTGGCGGCGGTGCGACACGGTGAGATGCGCCGAGATGCGGCCCTGCTGAACTACAACAAACGGCGGGGGATCGACAACGTGGTGACAGCCCTGCTGCCCTACCAATTCTGGTACGGGCGGAGCGCGGTACAGTGGGCCAAACGTGCGCTGGATAAGCCCTCCTGGATGGCGAACTACGCCCGCCTAAAGAAGATGCAGCGCCACCCGGGACACGAAGAGATGCCCAGCCGCTTGCGGGGCAAGGTGCGAATCCCGATGCCCTGGCTGCCGGACTGGTTGGGGGATGGGTTGTACGTTGACCCGTGGCACCAGCTTTTCCCGTTCGAACAGTTGGCACGGCCCTGGGATCAGCGCCAAGAGAACCTTGACATGACCGAGCGGCAGGCGGCGTATGTTATTCAGGACTGGCTGGCCGACGAAGAGATCACCCAAGCGCAGGCTGCCGAAGCGATGCAGATGCGAGAAGGGCCCCTGTGGGAGAAAGCGATGACCGAGGGGCGGATTAGGGTGGAGGGCGAGAATGCCAACCCGTTCGACTTCATTCAGGTGTTATCTGGCTACAGTTTGCCGCTGGACATGATGGCGAAGATCATGGACGGCAGACCGGAAGACATCAGCCGTTTGCCCGTGACCAGGATGGTCGAAGCAGCGACGGCGTACTCGACGCCAGGCGGGTTCAACCTTGAAGGCGGTATGCGCAAGGCGTTGGGATGGCCGGAGCGGGGCAAGTTTGGTGATTACTTCGTGATTAGAGAATTGGCGAACATGGTAGCAACAGGCGATATGCCCCTGGAAGTGGCCCAAAGAGCGATGGTGGACAAGCAGGGAGAAGCCTGGACGCGTGCGCTCGACCGGGTGGGCAAGTACCAGGCGACACGGTATTGGGGCTCGGCGTTGTGGACGGACTTCTTCCCCGCGGGCGAAGAGCGACAAAGAGCCTTGCACGATGTGTTTGTGGATGCACTGGAGAGCGATGAACCGGACGCTCTGACCAACTTCTTTGAAGAATACCCGGAGTTCGAAGCCCGCTTGCAGATGAGAGACTGGGAAGACCCCCAGGCGATGATGCGTTCGTTCCTTGTGGGTCAGGTGTGGGATCAATGGATCGACGCCGACAAACTGACCAGGGACAAGGCCGCAGAGCGGTTTGGGGAGACCTTCCAGTACGCCTTCCTGGACAAAGAGACTCGCAGTTATGACGCGATCGACACGGAGACCCTGGCGATATGGTCCCGGATGCTGGGCGGCGACGACCTGGACATGGCCGGGCCGGTTGACCAGCTTGACCCGTTGGTGGATGCAGAATTGGCACAAGCGTACAAGCAATACACCCAGGCGATGGGCGAAGCGAACCCGGGAAACATCGAGCAGTTGCAGGCGCTTTACTTCGACACGCCGGAGAATAAGCGAGTGGAGTTCCTGAAACGGTTCCCCCAATTGCGCAAGTATTGGGATTGGAAGAACATGTACCTGAACGAGAACCCCGAGCTGATCAGCGAGTTGGGCAGCTCGAAGGTGAAGGACGCGCCGGAGAACATTCAGAAGCTCTATTATGAATACCAGGCGGCACGGTCGCAGCACTTCCCGAACATTTACGCCGTGCAATCGCAATACTTCGAGTTATCGAAACCACAACGGCGGGCGTTCTTGGGACAGCACCCCGAGCTGAAGCAGTATTGGGACTGGCGCCGGGCAGTGCTAGAAGAATACCCGGAGATGGAACCCTACCTGACCAGCCGTGACAGCATGGAAGAGTTGATCGGCCAGGATGGGGACGGCGGTGGCGGCGGCTTGTGGGGGATTGGGACAGGCGTCCATTACCACCTACGCCCCGGCCAGGCCGTTGTCAAGCTGGGCAGGAAGACGTCACGGAGCGAGTGGTTATCCTTGCGAGAGCACGGCTTCCGGTGGGACCCCGAGCTTTGGGCCTACGTTGGGCCTGACAGTGTTGGATCACGGGAGATGCTGGAGCGCTTTGAAGGCACGTTTGGCAGCGGCACGAGAAGTCGCAAGCCGCCTGAACCCAGCTTCGACCTGGACGGCCTAGCCCCGGCCTTGGTGCGCCAATTGATGGGGTACTACGTCAACGGGCAGTCGCTGGGTGCGGGTGCGCGGCGGGCGTTGCGCCAAGAGTGGGAAGCGCAGGGGAAACCGGGCGGCAAGTTTAGCGAGTTTGTTGAAGAGATACTTCGGAATGAGTTCCAATAATGCGCAATCTGATTGGTTTCTTTACACAGAAAAGAATAGAAGTGAAGCCGGTCACAAATGTAACCACTGCATTTGGTTGGCTTATTCTTGAGTTGACGCCGTTTCAGTCTTTTGTTGACGACTGGCGCAGGTATGGTTTGTGGATTGCGCTAGAGAACTTGAAGCGCTTGCAGGATAACTAGATTTATACTATAATTATGACAACAATCTAATAAGCGTTCGCCCGTGCCTTACTTGCACGGGCACCAGACCGTTTACGCCCGGTTCTCTATGGAGAGCCGGGCGTTTTTACTTTAACCGATTGGAGGTTAGTGATGAGTGACCAGGAAAAGGTCCTTGGATCCGCTGAGGCTGGGCAGCCACAGGAAACCCCTTCTGACGAAGGGCAGGAGACAAGCCAACCCGAGTACCTTACTCGAGACGAAGCGGAGCGATTAGCAAGGGAAGCAGAAGAACGAGCTTTCCGCCGGTCGCAAAGCCTGTATGACAAGGGCAACCAGAGAGTTCGGGAGCGCCTTGACGCGTTGGACAACTACTTCGATTCCCAGGCGGAAATGGGCAACGAGGTACCGGATGACGTGAAGGCACGGATGCGGCAGAAGGAAGAAGAAGCCGCACGCAAAGAAGCAGCTTCCGAGACGGGACCCGCACAGACGCAGCCCGCCCAGGCCGGCGCCGGTGCGCCAGACCCCAAGGATGCCCCAGACCCGACGACGCAGGCAGCATGGCAGATGATGAAAGATGCTGGCGTGTGGATCGAAGATAGCGACCCCGAGACGGAGACGTTGGATATGTCTTCGGAGGGGAATTTTCTCAGATCAATGAGTAAAGCTATCGAGGCCAAGCAAGCGCGATTGGGTGGTCAGCAAGAAGAAAAACCACAAGCAGAGCCGACGGGCCCGACACGAACACCAACGAGCGCGGGCGTGACCGGCTCCCATTCCGTGCAGACGTACGCCGAACAAGGCATTGATGCTGCCTGGGATGACTTTCGCAAACAAAAATAACCCTGCCTGCTCCGCGTGGGGCGGGCGCTAGGAGCAAATAATCATGGCACAACTAACATTGGCCGAGCTTTATAAGGTCGAGAAGAGCGATCCCTATAAAGCGATCGTGCTTCACAACATGATCCGCGACGCCGATGCGCTGAACTTCATCCCCTTCAAGAACGTTAGTTCGCTGAAGGTATCTGGCTTGCGTTACCGCAACCTGCCTTCGGTTGACTTCCGTGCTGTTGGGGAAGGGTACACCGCTACACACGGCGCGCTGGAGGAAGTGTACGACAGTTTGGTTGCGCTTGGCGGCGACATCAACTTTGACCGCGTCTTTGACCTGGTTGGAGACACCGTTGTCGATCCGATCAAGGTGCAAACCGACATGAAGACCAAGAGTATGGCCTTCAAATTCAACGACAAGCTGATCAACGGCGACCCGGCCACAAACCCGAAGGAGTTCATGGGCCTGAAGGCGCGGATCTCCAACATGCCCAGCCGACAGACAGTTGGCTTTGCGGGCAGTTCTGCCGCCGGCCTTGACGCCACGGCGAGCACTGCCAATGCGCAGGCGTTCTTCCAAACGCTTCGCAAGATGAGCAAGCGCACCAACGGCGGCGAGCATGACATCTGGTTGTGCAACGAGGATACCCAACTGGGTATCGGCGTTGTGGCAACCTACATCAACGCGAGCGGGGGCAACTTCTTGAGCGTGACCAAAGACGTGCTTGGCCGCGAGTTCCCGACCCTGTACGGCTCCCCCGTGGTCGACATCGGCCTGAAGAAAGACCAGTCCACCGAGATCATCACCGACACCGAGACGGCTGGCGACTCTGGTTCTGATAGCACCAGCATCTACTGTGTTGCTTTCAATGAGGAACAGGGCTTGATGGGCGTTCAGCTCGAAGAGTTCAACGTTTATGACCCCCTGAATGGCGGAGAGCAGGAGAGCACCCCGAGCAAACTGCGCCGGATCGATTGGTGGAT
Organism: uncultured Pirellulales bacterium; assembly: GCA_964612985.1. Classification (GTDB taxonomy): domain Bacteria; phylum Planctomycetota; class Phycisphaerae; order Sedimentisphaerales; family Anaerobacaceae; genus Anaerobaca. The sequence continues at coordinate 7,906 of CAZTGH010000023.1, read as the reverse complement.
GGGATTTGTTAGTTTCGGTTCGTACGGGATCACCCGCGGCTGGAACTTGCACGCCCCCGACAGCTGGACGGTACCCGTCTAAAGGATGATGACATGCCTACAAAAGATGTAAACCTACGAGTACGAGCAGATAGCGACGGGTCGGTTGGTTCGAGCCAGTTCATGGACGAGATTCGCTTGAAGGGCGCCCCGATGGAGGGATACGCCCTGGAAGTGATGGTCCCGGCTGAAACCGGTGACACCGACATCAAGCTCGACATCTATATCTTTGCTGCCACCGCTTCCGGCGTTGACAGCGATGACGCCCTGATTGGGCAGACCCCGGTGCAGCTTGACGACAGCACCATTGCCGGTCAGCACATTATCCCGTTCAACCTGCCTGCGGGTGGGTACGAGTATGTGAAGGCCAAGATGGATGTTGCGGGCACCAGCCCGGACTTCTCCAACATTGTTGCCTACGTGGTTCACAACGTGGGTGCGACCTGGACCCGAGCGGTTAGCTTCGACTAAACCAAGACCTTAGTGGGGTGGGGCGAACCCCCACCCCTTTTGACAAGAGAATACTATGCCGAAATCTGTTGCACTTGCGGGTTTCTCTCCCTTGACGCTTGAGGGCGTGAAGTACACAGAAGCGGATGAGATATGGACGCTGAACCACGCCTATAAGGTAGACGAGATTCCCCGCAACGACGATGGAACCATGCGTATCACCCGCCTGTTTGAAATTCATCATAAGTGGTGGATCCGGCGGGGGAGTATTCAGGAGCATTTGGATTACTGGGAGTGGCTAAAAGAGCCGCATGATTTTCAGATCGTGATGCAAGAAGAGCGAGACGAAATCCCCAGCTCTTGGAAGTACCCGTTTGACGAAGTAGTCAAGGCGAGTTTCCCGCATTTGTGGCGCACCGTGGACAACGAAGAGATACGCGAGAAGTATTTTACGAGTAGCTTCGATTACATGGCTGCGCTGGCGGCGCTAGAAGGATTTGAGCGCGTTGAGCTTTACGGCTTCGATATGCGTTCGGACACGGAGTACAGCTACCAGAAACCAGGAGCGAGTTACCACATTGGCAACCTGGTTGGGCGCGGCGTGGACGTTGTTCTGCCTGAGAACAGCCGATTGTGCAAGGCGAAGTTATACGGCTACTACGGCGTACCGGCGGTGACGCTGGACGACGTTGCCCGCTACCACGATTACTACCAGGACAAGGTGGCGGACTTGATGGCAATGGCTGGCAAGGCGACGGCCGATTACATGGCCGACAGGAATGAAGAGACCTACGAAGCGATGTGCTACGCCCTGGGTGAGATGAACCTATACCGGGGCGCTTTGCAGTTTACGGGTCGCTTCAACGAGATGGACTACCTGAGCCGCCAGAACCTGGACCAGATGAACGTTGCCTTTCGGCGGCACCTGGACAAGGCGCAGGCCAACGCCAACGTGAAACAAGGCCGCTTCGACGCCTACGATGGTGATGACCCGGCAGAGAAGAAGCGCCTGTTCGATGAGCTGCAAGAGGCAGCCGCCCACATGCACGCCAACAGCGGCGCTTTGCAGGCGTCACGGAAGTTGATCGGCGAGTGTGACATGAAGGTGGGCGACCCTGCCTTGATCTTGGATATGAAGATGAATAGGCGGGCCGACTAATGCCCCTCTACGTGTACGGATGCGACGACCGGGAGCACCCAGAGAAAGAAGTCGTTCACCGGATGGCGGATGACCCTGAGGTGCGCTGCGATACGTGCGGCGGCCTGATGCACCGAGTACCGCAGGTGCCGATGGCGCTGGCGACCAACCCGGAGCAGCTTGTGGCTGCATGGATGACGGATAACTTTTACAGAAAGAAGAAGGGAAAGCCAAGGCCGAATAAGTACCGAGTGAAACGACCGAACTGGTACTGATTTGCTTGGCGCTATTTTCTAATGATTGCTTTGAAAGGAGCACATGATGACTGATCTGACCAAACTAAACAAAGAACCATTGCTGGAAGAGGCGCTGAAACAACGAGAAGAGCTTGAGAAGCTGCGAGCCGAGATCGACAAGCAGAAGCAGGCCAACCGAGAGCTTGCCAAACGCGGCGAGGGCTGGCTGGTGACGGCGCCCAACCCGGTATTCAACGGGAAGCGCTATGGCATCCAGTTTACAGACGGGTGCGCTTTCATTCTCAAGGATCGAGACGTGGAAGCCTTCAAGGTTGAGCCGATGGGAAAGGGCGAGATGCGCCGGTTCATTCAGAATCAGTACCCGGCCAAATACTTCTCGAAGGAAGACCGGGCCAGGGCTGAGGCCGAGATCGAAGAGCGCCAGAAGGTGACCAGCGCCGAGCGTGCGGTCGAGGCGTTCGAGAATGACCTGGGCTACAAGGTTGAATACTTCTCGGCTGACCGGTTGAGCGAAGTGCAGCAACGGATGACCCAACGGGCGCGGGAGCGCCAGGCTGCTGAGGCGGCGATGGTTCAGGAAAAGAACGCCCATCTTGTGGGCGGATAAGGACGTGATGTATGCCCCCAAAAACATGGCAAGACCTGATTGCAGAATGGATAGAAGTACATGATCTGACCCTTTCGCTGGACACAAGCGCGTATGCAGACGGTGATGTTTTGGCCGACCGCCAAGTGCTATCGGAAGTGGTTGCCGTGAACGGCGGAGCAGGGATGATTCAATCAGTGCACATCTTGGACGAAGATGACCAGGGTGTCGCGATGGATATTGTGTTCCTGGACTCTGATGTCACGATTGGTACCGAGAACGCGGCTGTGTCGGTTTCGGATGCGAACGCAACTAAGATCGTAGGCATTGTGGAAGTTGCTACCGGCGATTACGTGGATCTGGTTGGAAGCCAACTGGCCTACAAAGACGACCTGAACATTCCTTTCAAGTGTACGGCCGGAGCAAATGACCTGTACGTGGCCGCGATTACACGCGGTGGAACGCCGACATATACGGCTTCAGGGATCAAGTTGAAGATTGGTATTCTTCCGGGGATGTAGAGAATAATGACAACCCTGGCGGAAATCACCCTGCAAATAGCAGAGAAGATTACCAACGTGGTGAAGGGCTCGGCTACCAAGGCTGGCTCCGCCACGTCATTGACGGACGTGACTCGGACTGAAGCATCAGGATACTTTACGGAAGGGGTGATCTGGTTTCTTAGCGGCGATAATGACGGCGCTAGTACGCGTATCAAGAATTGGGATGAAGCAGGGAAGACGTTCAGGTTTGCGGCGCAGAGCAACTCAGTCTCGGACGAAGATGAGTATGCCGCGATTGGACGGGAATATCCGCGAGAGAGAATTATTCGGGCGGTGAATGAAGCGCTTGATGAGATCGGGCGTACCCCGACCACAGATACCAGCCTGGCAGCCGATGGGAGCGTGAGTTATTCGTTACCTGCCGGAGTATCTGAATTGTTGCGCGTTGACGTGGACCAGGGCAGCGATGATGAGGACTGGCAAGAACACCGCAACTGGTATGTAGAAGGCGGGACATTGTACTTTGACCCCCCCGACTTTGAGCCAGACAGCGACGAAGGAACGATCAGGCTGACCTATCTGAGCGACCACAGCGAATTATCGGATGACACCGACACGCTGGACAGACATATTGATGATGTGTGGCTGGCATGGGCCGCGGCTGAGATCCTGCTGGAGTGGCGTAATGATAAGCGTGGCGGGCAGGATGCGAGTGTGGCCCGCAGGCTAGAGAAAGCAACCGTGATGAAGCAGGTGATGAGCAAGCGGGACAAGCGCCCCCACGTTATCAAGACCCCTCACATGGCAAAGTGGTGATAAATGACCATTCGAGTGAAGCCTGGAGAGGCCCACCTGACCCACCACATCCACCTGGAAGGCCAGGATGGGGAAGATGTGGGATTGATCTTGTGCGACCGGGAGGGGAACGAAGACCCACAGAGTATCAAACGACGCCCCTACCCACGCAGTGCGATCAAGACATACAGCGGCAAACAGCGCTACTCCGACCTTGAGCCACCGTTCGAGGTGATTGCGATTGATGACCTGAGCGGCGGGCGGGGTGGTGAGAAGTTTGATGAGGACGAAAGTAAGTATATGGACGGCTGGCGGGTTGACACCCGGGCGGCCGGCCGGATTATCAACGGGGGACAGGAAACCTACGCGGATGGCGAACATCGGGACGTAGAGCAAAGCTTACCGGGCGATGTGACCTGGGACAAAATATACAGCGGCGCCGACAATGTGTCGGTGAGTCTGGTGGCTGGCGCGACCTTTGATGTGGGCGGGATCTGGTTATGGATCCGGCGAATAGGTACTGCGTCTGGCAACGTGAAGGTGGAGTTGCTTGACAGCGGGGGTTCTACGCTGAAGAGCGATACCGTTGGCATCGATACGATATGCCCAGACTTGATGAGCGTGTTCTATGAGTTTGATATTACGAGCTTGGCGCTTTCCAACGGCGCAAGCTATTCGATCAAGGTAACAAACCAAGATGCTGGCAGCGACAGCGACAATTGTGTCGCCGTGGCTACCGACGGCTCGGACCCTTATTACCGGATTGTGGATGACACGGGCGGTGATGCAGCTTATCGATTCTTTTCCTACCGCCAACAGGTTTATGCTGTTTCGATCCCCTACGATGGTTCCAACTCTACATTGTATATGATCGGCTACCGAGGGGTGGCCGATGCGAATACGGGCTCCCTGGGCAAACTGAAAGATAGTGCGGCTAGTTTCGGTAGTCCGGCAGGGGATGGCACAATAGTTCTGATTGACGGCGAAGGTAGTGACGAAGCACAGAACTGGCGTAAAGTCAGCGCGGTAGACAGTACGACCCAGCTTTCTGTGTCTCCCTCCTGGAATGTTGAACACGACACGACAACGGAATACGTGATTGTAGGGACCAGCTATGTCGAAGAGCTGCTAGACCTGGGCGGCTTGGTAACGGACATCGCTGTGATCGATAAGTATGTTTACTTCGCTTATGGGGATGATGCAGCCATCAAACGCTATCAGGGGTACAACAACAGCGGCACATGGACGACCAGAAACGATGATGAGCCGTTCTATGCACGGCATCTACTGGCCTTGCGAGACCCAAACAATGGCAACATCATTTATGGCAGTCGCAACGATCACGATGATTTTGGTACGCACGTCTGGCGGGCCCGTGTGCCGAGGGCGTGGGGAGATTTGTACTCGCTGCTAGGGACATTGGCAGAGACCGACACCCCGTTCGATGAACAAGAGATTGCCAATATTACCGTGAGCGTGGATGGGGGGATTACCAAGATCGCAGCGGCAGCAGCGTTTGGCACGGGGGATGCGGCATCAGAAGAATTGACGGCCGTGGACATTACCGAGGCCGACAAGATAGCGATGCTGATACGCAGCAGCGTGACGACAGCGGCGGGCGATTTACATTTCAAATATTCGGATACCGCCGACCTGGGGGGTACCCCTGGGGAAGAAGACATACCTGCGTTGACGGCTGATGAATGGACATGGGTGACGTTGGACATTGACCCCAAGGAAACTGCGTCTTGTGATGACACGGCGATTATTAGCGTTGGTTTCGAGATCGTTACAGATAACGGCGCGCAAGATATTGAATTACAAGGCGGAATCTTACTATTGAGCGACAACCCGGCCTATACCGAGCTACCTGGTGATGCACTGATCACGGGGTTGCAAGCGTACACAGGAGGCCAGGAGAGCGCCCGGACAAACGCCTGGGTATACAGCGAGAACGAAATCTATGAGATTCAGGCGGAGAGCAGCTATGTGGCGGTCCCGCTGGCGATCGAGGAGTTGGAAGCCCTGCGGGGTAAGAACACAGGCCGGGCATCGACGATCAACGGCCCGTATATGTATTTCTCCCTGGGGGAAGAAAAGCTGGAGCGCTATTACAACCGCACGCTTGACGACGTTGGCCCTGACTTGGGCGCCGGAATGCCAAGTGATAGGCGGGGAACGGTGGTTGCATTGGCATCCTACCCGGGCGGTGTGTTTCAGGCCGTCGACGCGGGCAACGATGGGTACTCATCTGTGTTGATGCGCACCGATGGGCAACACGAGATATACCGAGCGCCCCAAACGGGACTACGGATCGAAGATATTCACATAGAACCCATCCTAGGGAGCAACCGACAGCGGCTATGGATCAGTCAATACGGCGACTTGCTGTGGGTCCCGATTGCCTTGAACCCGGAGCAGAGCGATGACTTCCGCTTCTGCCACGAGTCTATGTTGCAGGTAGGCCAGGCGTTCAGTGGCTTACAGGATGTGGAGAAGTTCTTTTCTTCCATAAAGATGATCACGGAGAACCTGAGCAGCGGCGACTGCTGGATCGAGGTCGACTATAAGGTGGACGATGCGGATGACTGGACGGAGCTGGGTACAGATTTTGAGACCAGCGCGTCGCAAGAAGTTGACCTGAGCGATGATTACGACACGAGCGGCGTTTACATCGAAGTGCGTGCCCGGATGTATACCAACGACAACACGGTTACGCCTGTTATCTTGGCAATCTTGATTGAGAGTTTGACGAGGGTGCCGGTCAAATTTGCCTACGATCTAGTGGTGCGGCTGGCCGACGAAGACAAGATGCTGGACGGCGAGCGGGATGATGTGGAAGCCCGGGACAAGCTAGACATACTGGACGGTTGGGTGGCCGACCCCTTACCTGTGAAGATGCACGCCTGGAGCAGCTTTGAAGATGACCGCTGGGTGTTCGTCGAGCCTTCCCCGGTTACGTTCGTGAACAAGTTCATCAACGACCGTGGGCAGGAAGTGCGCGTCGCCCAAGTAACGCTTGTGGAGATCTGATGGCTGAAGCCATTGGTAAGGTCCAAGGTATCACGCCTGACAGCAAGGAAGAGATTTATGTGGCGATGGCGCTTGATGAGCTTGGTTATGGCTATGATTACCAGGTTGGCGTCGGATCGGCAAGGGACATTGCAGGTACATATGTAATTGATTTTGTTGTATACACGCCCTTTGCTATACCCCTGGAAGTGTTTGGCGATTATTGGCACGCTGGCGAAATGAGCACGCAAGAGAAGTATCGTTTGGCGATTATTGAAGGTATCTACCACCAGGAAGTTCTTATCGTATGGGGTGGCAAGGCCGATACCCCTGAAAAAGCGTTGAAAACTGTGAGAGAGCTATTATGAACGCAATAAAAAAAGACATCGAACTATACCGTGGCACAGATGAAGTGATCGTGTTCGAGCATGACTACGAGAGCGCCAACGTGTCCGAGGTACAAATCTACATTCGCGACGAACCGGACGGCACGCTTTATATGAAGCTGAAGCAGTCCGCAGAAGCGGCGCAGTTTACGGTCAATGACTACAACGGCGAGATTGCGATACTGCCTGCGGACACGGCAGCGATACCCGATGGGAATTATGTTTACGACATCAAGATGACTGTGAGCAGCGATGACTTCGCCGTGCAATACGGTGATGTGGAAGTTATCGGTGATATTTCGACGGACATTACCGGCGACACAACCCCGGGGATTGAATACCACCTTAGCGAAGACCAGCACGATGCGGTCGAGGGCGCTGCTTCTCCGAGCGGGTCGAACGCCTTTGCGACAATGAATGACCTGACGGGGGCGGATGCGTTGGATGACCTGGATGATGTTGAGATTACGGGTGTGGCGGATGAGGATACGCTGATTTACAACTCAACAAGCGGGGACTTCGAGAATAAGTCCCCCATCAACCTGGATGTGTTTGAGGAAAACGCGTACAGGCCCGACCAACTGTGGCAGCGAAAGTCTGGGGATAACTCTGTTATTCAGTCGCCGAATGACCTCGTTATTGTGATCAACGGAACAGCGTATCGTCTTACATCTCAAATCGAACTCGACGTAGACACATCCGGCGATTGGGATACTACGTCACCTACGGATTACTCCACT
>CAZTGH010000022.1:0-26043 GCA_964612985.1 uncultured Pirellulales bacterium | reverse complement strand
AACTCCGGCTAATGGCCTGCTTGCGACAGGCCGATAGTATGAGTAGAATGGGGCCCGGGTGTGGTTGGTTCGTCGGGATCTGAGGCCCCACGAACGAAGAGAAGAATCGCAAACGGAAGCGTCCACCATTGCCCGAGCTTCAACCGTGTGGGATTGTGCGGTATTCTGCCCAAGGCGGGGCTGTGAGCAACGTTTTTGATGAGGGGATAGGTCGTGTTGTACCATAATGCCAGCGCGAAAGTCAACGTCAAGGTCCTGGTCATTCTGATCGTCGTGGTGGCGGCTTTGGGGGTGTCGCTGGTGATGGCCCGGCAGATTCGCCGGAGCATGCGCACCGAGCGGGCGCTGGAGGCGGGGCAGGAGGCTTTCGAGGGCCAGGATTGGCGGGCAGCGGTCCGGAACTTTGGCCAGTACCTGGATCGCCATCCGGACGATATCGAGGTGCTCCGCAAATACGGCGAGGCCCTGGTGGCCATCCGGCCGATGGATACGCAGGTTGTGACTGCGGCCATATCCGCGTATCGTCGGCTCGTGGAGACGGATCCGACCGATAAGGAGGCCTGCGAAGAGCTTGTGATGCTCTATTCGGCCATCGGGAACTTCGAGGAGCTGGCCCGACTGGCGCGGATGCGGCTGGAGCACTTCCCCGACGACCTGGAGGCGCCGCTGTGGCTGGCCGAGGCCCTGGTCCGAAGCGACAAACGGCAGGAAGCGCGGGAGGGGTTGGAGGCGTTCATTGAACGGCTCGAGGCCTTGCCCGAGCGGCACGGGGAATATGTGCGGGCGTGCATTTTGATGAGCCAACTGGCTGGCGAGGCTGCCGAAGTGGAACCCAAGGAAGACGTTGAAGAGGATGCGCCTGCGTCGCCGACCTGCCTGGACTGGCTGGACCGTGCGGTGGCCTACGACCCGAATTCGGCTGAAGCGCTTGTCCATCGGGCGCGGTATCGCCGTCAACTGGCGGCAGCGGAAGAGACGAGCGAAGCGGATCGAACGCAACTGCTGGCGCTGGCGCATAAGGACCTTGAGACCGCCTCGTCGCTGGACACGGACGACCCGCGCGTACTCTATTCGCTCAGTGCCGAGTGGCTGGCCCACGGCGATCCTGTCTGGGCGAGTGCAGCGCTCGAGGCGATCGATGCGCTTCCAGAAGAGACGCTGGCCGAGCACTTTTTCGATATGGGCGATTGGCACGTGGCGCGCTTCATGCTGGCCTCGGAACTGGCGACGCGGCGGGGCGACGCGGCGGAGGCGGCTTCGCTGGCCGATGAGGCGCTGGAAGTGTTGACCAATCCTCGCCGGCGTGCGCAGATCCTGCCGTCGGCGATCGTGATCTATGTCTCGGCTGACCGGGCCTCGGCGGCCAGTGACTGCCTGGACGAGTATCTCACAGCGGTCCGCACGCTGGATGTGCCGGCCGAAACACGGCGACTTGCAGGCCTCCAGGCGCTCGTGGCGAACGCCTTGAACCAGCCGCATGGCGTCATCAGTGCCCTCGAGTCGGTCGCCCAGGACGATCCGTCCGACGCGGGGTTCTGGCGGTTGCTGGCCGATGCATACAGTCGGACGGGTCAGTCGCAGCGGTCGGCCGAAGCCTGGAGCCAATACAGTCGCCTCAATCCGCAGGATGCGCGGGCGATGCAGCAACTGGCCAGGCAGTACTCCCGTCTGGGGCAGTGGAAGATGGCCTATGAGACCGCAGCCAAGGCCGAGTCGCTGGGGGCCAGTGACCTGGGACTGACCTTGCTTCGGATCGGTTCCGGGATCAGCCTGGCGGTCGAGCAGGACAGCGAGGCGCCCAAGCTCGCGGAATTCGCGACCGAGCTGGCCCAGTTGAAGCAGGAGCATCCCGATCGCGTGGACATTCGTATCTTCCAGGCGATCCTCGCCAACTATATGGGCGGACCGGAGGAGGCGGAGAAGGAACTGAAGCGGGCGATTGAAGAGTGCAGCGAGCCTCTGCGGGCGCGGATGCAGCTCGTCCGCCACTACATGGCGAACGATCGTGCCAGTGAAGCGGTCGGCGTCTGCGAGGCGGCGTGCGAGCACCATCCGGAGGTGGCGGAGCCTTGGCTGGCTCTGTCGGACCTTCTGGTAGCCGCGGGTGATTATGAAGGCGCTCGCAATCGTTTGCAGAAGGGACTGACGGCTGTCGCGGCCGACGAGAAGCGGTCGGTATCGATCAAGCTGGCTCTATTGGAACTGGTCCATGGCGACCGTGTGGCGGGAATCGACCTCCTCAGGAAACTGGCCGCCGAGGACGAACGTGAGATTCAGGCCCGTTTGCTTCTGCTGAGAGTCCGTGAGATTCAGGAGGATCCGGCGGCGGCTGAGGCGCTGCTCGCCGAGTTGCGCAAGGCCGAGGGGGAAGGCGGTCTCTGGTGGCGTCTGCACCAGGCGGCGCGGTGGCTGGGCTCGGAGGACTGGCGTTCGAAGCAGCAGGGGATCACGGACCTGCTCGAGCATTGCATTCGCGCCAATCCGGCATGGTCGGCCCCGGCGTTACTGCGGGCCCAGATGTACGAGCGATTGGGCGACTGGCAACGGCTCGAACAGACCTGTCGACAGGGATTGCAGGCTAACCCGGCGGCGACGGAACTGGCCGAGAGGTTGCTGGCCCTCCTTCAACGGCAGGGTCGCTTTGCCGAGGCCCAGCAGGTGCTTCAGCAGGTCCGGATGGACCCCGCCGCTGCCAGTGCATGGCAGGTTCGCGTGGCCGTCGGTACAGGCGATCTGACCCGGGCGATGGATGAACTGAAGCTGCGGGTCTCCAACGACGATCAGGATGCCAGCGCGCGAATCGAGCTGGCACGACTGCTGTACGAGCAAAGCCAGGACGCGGCGCAGGCGCTTCGATATCTCGACGAGGCCCGGGCCATTGCACCGGAGTCGCGGACGCTGGCGGCGGTGACGGCGTCGATCCTGCGGTCCGAGGGTCGCCAGGCCGAGGCGATGAAGGTTGTCGATGATTATGTTGCCGATCAAGAAAGCTTCGAGGCCTATTGGATGCGGGCGGTCTTCCTCGCCGAGGAGGGCGATCTTGAGCGAGCCGAACAGGATTACCGCAAATTGATCACTTTCGAAGAGAATCGTGCGGCGGGATATGAGCTTTTGGGCAGCTTCTACGCTAGCACGCAGAGGCTCGATGAAGGCATCAAGGTCTTGGAGGAGGGCCTGGTGGCGTATCCGGAGAACGTCCGAATCCAGCGAACACTGATGCGGTTGCTGTTTGCGCGGGCCGAACCGGCGGATCGAGCCAGGGCAAACGAACTGCTGACCTCGCTCGAAGAGCAACTGCCGCCGGACGCTGAACTGGCGAGTCTGCGGGCCCAGCAGATGCTGGAGGACCCGACTCCACAGGCCATCCGCAGCGCCAGGGAGAAGCTTGAGGCGGCGGTCAAACTGGAACCGACGGCGGTGAACTCGCACTTGGCCCTGATCGGGCTGTCGATGCAGCTGGGCGAATTTCGAGCGGCTTGTGATTATGCCGTTCGTGCGCTGGAGGCCAATCCCAATAACCCTGCGCTGCTGGCAGCGCGGGCGCGGGCCGAGCTGGCGGCCGGATATGCCCCGATGGCGATCCAGTTGGCTCGATCGGCTTTGCAGGCCGATCCGAACCATGTCGAGGCACGCAACGTGTTCGTCGATGCGGCGATGCGCAGCGGTGACCAGCGTCTGCTAGAAGAGGCTCGAACGCATCTGGAATCGGCTTTGCGTCGCCAGCCAAGCAATGAGGCCCTGCTGCTTTCGCGGTCGCGCCTACTGGTGGGCATGGACCAGCCGAAGGCGGCGATCCCCGAACTCGAGGCGTACTGCCAAAGCGAGTCGGGCAGCGGTCGGATCGACGCGCTGTTGACCCTCGCCGATCTGTATCGCCTTGCCGGCGATGCGGACCAGGCCGAGAGGTGGATCGAGCGTGCCGAGCAGATCGCCCCGAAGAATCAGGCGGTGGTCCATGCCCGATTCCTGTGGCGGGTCTCGCAGGAGAGATGGACGGAGCTTGAGCGGATCAGTGATGCCTATATCGCAGCCGAGGAACAGAATCCAACGACGGTCCTGCGAGCGGCCAACGTCTTGATCTCACGGGACTCGATGGCACTCAAGAAGGAGGGGGTCAAGCTCTTCGAGCACGCGGCGACCCTTTCGCCGGACTCCATGGAGGTACGCTTGGCGTTGGCCTCCGGTCTCTATCAGGTGGGGGAGGTCGAGCGGGCCGAGCAGGTCTACCGGGAATTGCTGAACGCACATCCGAACGAGGCGCGGATACTCAACGACCTCGCCTGGATCATTCAGGAGCGCCATCAGAACTACGCCGAGGCCCTGGAACTGGCCAATCGTGGTGCGCGTCTGGCGCCCGACGATCTGCATCTTCTCGATACGCGGGCGACGATTCTGGCCCAGATGGAGGGCCGGCTCGGGGATGCAAGACGCGATCTCGAACGATTGCTGAGACTGTCGACTTCGGACGTGCGCCGCCAGGCGAAGACGCTGGTGGAGTTGGGCCGCGTTTGTGCGGAGCTCGGCGAAATTGATCAGGCCAGACAATATCTGGAGCGGGCACTGGAGATCGACCGAAGCCACAACGTCCTGACACCGCAGGAGCGCGCGGAGATCTCAGAGATCCTTGATACGCTCAGCGATCCTTGAGCGATTTTGCGTCAGGGATGACGACACGTCGGGTTAGCTGCAGGTCCGAAAACAAGAGCCTGCCCTTCGGGGTGGGCTTTTTTCGTTCGGGGGGCATTCAACTCGGGATGCTTGTCAGACGATAATAGGGGGACAGGACTTTTGAAATGAACACCAACCCCGAATTGGACGGTCCACTGTCCACTGGATTCGCTCGGGGAAGTTCAACTGGATCGGGATCGCAGGCGAATTTGCGGGAGGATAGATACCGTGTTTCTGCTCAAGTCATTTGCCACGCCGCTTGTCTGGATTTTGGTGCTCCTATTTGTGGGGCTGGTGCTCCTGAAGTTCTCACGGCGGAAGACTGGTCCGAAGGTCGGCTGGGTTCTGGTGTTGCTGGCGACGCTGCTGCTGCTGGTCCTGAGTTTTCCGCCCTTTGCCAACGCCCTGATCTATTCCGTTGAGTCCCGCGTTCCGGCGCCCGATGCCGATGTTCTCTCGACGCTTGACGTGATCGTGGTATTAGGTGGCGGCGGATTCCCGTCCGGCGGCTTCCGCACCGAGGCCGAACTGTCCGGTCGTTCCTATCCGCGTCTCTATCATGGCGTGCGGATCTTTCAGCAGGGCCACGCCGCTGTCATTGCCTTTAGCGGCGGTGAGATTCGAGAGGGCAAGGAAAGGGAGGCCGAGATCATGAAGGCCATGGCCCTGCAGATGGGTGTTCCGGCCGAGAAGATCATCATGGAGACGGCGTCCAGCACAACGCACGAGAACGCCAGTGGCTTGGCCAAGGTGTTGCCGGCTGGCTCGAATCGGCGCATCGGGGTGGTGACGTCGGCGACGCACGCGCTCCGTTCAGCTCGGACATTTCGCGAACACTTCCCCGACGATACGATCGTACCGGTTCCCGTCCACTACCAGTACGATCCCGACCCCTGGCGCATCAAGAACTTGCGGCCCAGCTTGGATGCATTTGTCCGGTCCTCCCGCGCATTACACGAGTGGATCGGCCTGCTCTGGTACCGCGTCCGCTACTGACCCTCGGATTGATGAGGCAGTTTCAAGACATTACGTAGTGAGTTAGTTCAGCTTACGTCGAGGAACTGGCTTGCCAGACCCGGGCGAGGATTTCCGCCTGGACAGACTTGGGCAGGCTACTCCAGCGCTCGCCGATCAGTGCCAGTCCGGAGTCACTGTGTGCGCGCGGGGTGACAACTGTGCCGGATTCTGTGCGCCGGTTCGGCGAAATCGGCGTTTTCAGGGCCTCTGGAGGGGGTGTTCGGCCCCCCTTGGGGCTAGTGCGGATTACGGAGGATGATCTGGCATTTGTGGTCCTGCGGTGATTACTGTCGCCGTGAAGGCGATCAGCCGCTCAATCGTCGCTTCCGGAAGACGCAAGCGGAGTTTGCGTTCTCCGTCTGTCTCGGGTGCCGGACAAGCCAGCATCAATTCGCCGATTTCATCCTCAAGCCTCGGTTTCGACGCTCCTTCGTTTGCACGCGGAAGGCCTGCAACCTGTGATTCACAATCCGGGACTAAATGTCGTCATAGGCGCCTGTCGCAAATCGTAAACTCCTAACCGTAAATCCTCAGACTTTCAGGCCGGAGATGGTGGCTTCGAAGGCCAGGATATCGTTGACGACGCCCTGGACGTCGCAGACGTACTTTCGTCCCGGACGGGCGGTGGTGATGTGTCCCAGCAGGTAGAGCCGGCATCCCGGTTCTATCGTGCTGCGAAACTTGGCCCGGTCGATCCCCCCGAAGCCCACGAACCCCTCCTCCTGGTAGATCTGCTTGACGAAGAAGCTGAGCAATTGGGCGGCCGCTTCAATCTGGATGACGCCGGGCATCAAGGGCCGACCTGGAATGTGGCCTCGCACCCAGAATTCGTTCAGCGTAACGTCTTTGTACCCTAGGATGCACCCTTGGCTATGGTCGTGCCAGAGAATGCCGTCGAGGTGTTGCATCTCGTACCGCTGGGGGTTGACTCGGCAAACGGCCTCCTTGTCGAAGACTGGCGGAGCGTTCAAATCCAGTTCAGACAGGTCGAAGAGTAAGGCTGGCGGCATCGCGGACCTCGATATGGAGGGTACAAACACCCTATGCGTCGCCACAATCGGCCTGCGGCCAACGACGCGTCAGTCGTAAGTTTTTCAGAATCAGCGGGTTAAGCGGGGTTCGCTGTCCAGGCGGACTGCCCGGTTGTCAGTCGGTCGAGCGGATTTCCAGGACCCGATTGCGGACTTCCTGAGCGGCCTGCTTGATCATCTGCATCTGCTTGCGAACGCGGGTTCCGGCGGCCTTGTTCCCACCCTGGGCCTTATCGACGTCCATCTCGATTTCTGCGACCAACGTCTTGAGCGTTTCGTATTCCTGCATCTATGTGATCCTCCTATGAGTAGGTTGAGGTTGGCAAGAATCTACTGAGCATGCAGTCTCTTGTCAAAGAAAAATGGCTTCCTTGGCCAAAAACCCGGCATTTGCGTCTTCCGACCGGCTGTCATGGGAAGAGACGTTTGGCCAGTTCCGCGACCCTCTGGCCCCGCCGTTCGCACTGTTGCTTGACCTTCTCATCGGGCCGGCCGATGGCCAGCGGACCATAGTGAGACCCCTGCGGATCGCCCTGCACGACGAGGCCGGCGATCAGCATGGCGTGAAGGATACCCATGATCGTGGTCTCGCTGCCGCCTCCGACGTTGGCCGAGCTGGCGAAGGCGGCGCCGACCTTGCCGTTGAGTTGACCGTGGCGGCCGACGAGGTCGTCGATGAGTTGCTTGATCGCGGCGGCCATCTGGCCATAGTAGCACGGCGATCCGATTACAATCGCATCGTAGCGGGGCAACTCATCGGGATCGACGGTCTCGACGGACCTGCAGTCGGTCTGCACCGCCGAGGTGATCATCGCGCCGGCGATGGTTTCCGCCATCTCCTTCGTATTGCCGCTGCGAGAATGGTAGATCACGATTCCGTTTGCCATGTCCACTCCTTTCGACGCAAGCCCTGCCCGGGCGCGTTTTGCACCCGGGCGGGCGACCTTCCAACCTCGACGATGTTCCACTGACGGTCATCCATGGGACATCACAAGCTGCTATGAAAGCGTAGTGGAGCCGAGGCGTCAAGGTTCTGGCGAGGTTGCTTTCATCGGTCGGATTGCTTGGCTGCGATCCGCATCACCGCCGCAAATAGGCCAGTTTATCCGGCAGGGCGATATTGTTGCCGAAACTGTCCTCGCCGTAACCGTGCTGGGCCAGGAGTTGAATGTCGTCGAGCACGCGCTTGTCGCCGACGAACGTCGCAGTGATGTCCGTGCCGATGTCGATCTTGCCCATCGCCAGCAGGCGCCCCGTTTCACTGGTCACCTTCTCCAACGCGGTTCCCTCCGTCGGACACAGCCGGTCGGGCAACTGAAGGGGCTGCTCGTAGAGGATCAACTTGCCCTTGGCGGCCAGGGTCAAGACCACATTGCGGACCAGACCCACGACGTCGGTGGGGTTGGCGTCCTCGGGCACGAGACCCAACCGGACGATTTCGAGGGCCAACCACCGGCGTTTCTGGGCGTTGATTTTCTCGTTGGCGCGGAACAGATCGAGCGAAGAACCGGCGTCGTAGGTTTCGTCGGCCAGACGCATCTGGACCCGACTGCCGTAGTGGAGGACCAGCTTGGAGACGAGGGTCGAGGGTCGGACGTGGAATCCGCGGTACTTGGGGATGGGGACTTCGACCTGGCCGACCTCGGCATAGCGCTTCAGCATGTCCTGGCACAGACTGACCGCACAGCCGATGTACTGGTCGATGAAGGTGATGGCGTACTTCATCAGCGAACACAGCAGTTCGTGCCGTTGCACCAGAGGCGTTCCGTTGCCGTCCGTGGGGCAGGGTCGCCGGTTGACGTGACGCTCGTAGTAATGCGCGAACAGGGTGGCGATCTTGAGCAGGTGAAAGACGACGCTGGCCTGACCGCGGAGCACGGGCAGGTCCGTATCCCGGCTTTCGACCTGCGTTCCGGAGACGTACGTGTCGTATCGGGACTGGAGGTTGTGAAATCGCAGTTCGAGGGAACGGAGGGACTCCTCTCGGAGGGTGGCGGTCAGGCAGAGCTCATAGTCTTCCGGCTTGGCCCGGCTGGCCGCACGCACCTCTTCGCTGCCGGAAGCCAGGTTCAGAAACTCGGTGGCCAGTGTGGTGACCGTCTCGGCCACCCGGTCGGCGCCGGTGTCCGCAAGACCGTCTCCCCAGTTGTGTGGAAGGTGTCCCTTGAGTTTGGGCTCGGTGTATTTCTGGCGGAGATCGGGCCTTTTCACTATGGTCAGACCCAGGACGGCGGCCTCGGCCACCATTTCTTTGCCGATGTTGACGAGAATATGGCCGATGAAGTCCAGGGCGTCGTCCGTGGCCGTGACGAAATCCTGCTGCACCGGCAGCAGCCGATAATTCGGCAGCCGATGCCGGATGTGCAACAGTTCGTAGCTGGCGTCGGCAAAGGTCTTAACGGCGGCCGTCAACGACCGGGTCTGGCACCACTTGCGGTTCTTGCCGGCGTCGTACGAATCGAGGATCTCCTCGATCTGGACGGCCTCGGACAGCAGACCGCCCAGGAGCGGGCGCGTCATGACCGTCTCCAGGGATGTGGCCTTCGACAAGCACGCCAGCAGACCGAGCATCGGCTGCATCCGCTCCTGCATCATCTCTCGAAATTTCTGTTCGTCCACCAGCGTTGCACTCATTCGCAGCCGGCCCCTGTCCTAATCATCCTGATGCACGGCATTCCCGGACGCCCTGTTTACTGATGTTGGCCCTTCTTGTCCAGCGGGATGGTCTCCACGGAGAAATCTGTCGGAATGTCCATATCGAAGTGCCTTTGGCGGATTTCCTTGTTAATCCGGGGATCGACCAACGTGATCTCGTGAATGTCCTGTTCCGTGGTGACTGCCGCTACCTTCCTGGGCAACTTCTGTTTCTTGTCGATCTGGAAGTCGATGGTGACGTAATCGTCTCTGTAGATGGAGTCCGGCTTGACCTTCATGTGGAGACGCCAGAGAGAAGACGGATCGCCTTCGTTCGGATCGACCCTCTCGATGTCGAACTGCTCGGCCAGTTCCTCGACCTTCGCGAAGCCGAGGATGGGGACGCGACGGCTCACGAGTGCGAACGCATCGACCGGGTCATTCGGCTCGGTCAACTGCTGACGCTGCACGCTCCGAGCCTCGTAGCTGACATAGGTGAGCCAGACGCCGTCGAAGAGGTACTGCTCGCGGTATTTCTGTTCCTTCTCGTCGTCGTACTGGAGCGTGTTGAAATCGATTCGCAGATACGACCGACCGTCAAATCGGGCATAGTAGAGCACGCCTTTGCGGCGGGACTGCGACTCGAGGATGGGCTGTCGGACGATGTAATCGAGCTTGCACTGGTACGTTTCGAGGCTGGCCGCACGGTCTTGTAGATCGTTCAGGACGGCTTCGACGCTGTTCGCGTCCGGAGCCGATTCGAGTTGGGTGTCCGTCGAATCGGTCCGAGCACATACGCACGCCACCGCCGGAGACAGTGCCAGCAGGATAACGGCAACGATGGTTTTACACATGGGTTCCCTCCTCAGGGGAATGTTCGGCGTCGGTCTCCGCCTGGTCGTCGATGATCTGGAGTATCTCGCTGAGTCGGGCAATCTGGAAATCGGCTTCGGCCGCGAAGCGACTGGCCTGCGGATGGTTCGTGATGAGCACCGGGATCGCGCCGGCAGCGCGGGCACACTGGAGATCGAACAGGTAGTCGCCGACCAGCAGGGTCTCGGAGGGTCGGACGCCAAAATGCTGGCAGAGGTGGCGGACACCGAAGGCGTCCGGCTTGACCGGGCCATCTTCGCGTCCCACCACGGCGTCGAATTGCAGGGCATGCCGCTCGGCGATCGCCTGGGCGTTCCGCTTGCGATTGCGCGTCAGGATCCCGATGCGCACACCCTGATCTCGAAGCTGTTGGAGCGTCTCCCTCGCGCCCGGGTTCAGTCGGGACGCATCCAGAGCCTTGTCCTCATGGTAGTGCAGGATCTTCTCAGCACGATGACGTTCCTCTGCGGTCATGCCTTCCATTGCCTCCAGAACGGGGCCGCCGTCCTTGGACAGGCCGATCTCGGCGCGAATCGCGTCGAAGTCGAAATACGGTTGTGTTATGGTTCCGTCCAGATCGAATATTACAGCTCTTATCGGCATATATCGGCTGGCCTTCTCCGTTCAAATTCGAAAAGCTTCGAAAACACGCCTGCGCAGCGGTGTTCTCATCCCACCAAGGTATACGTTCGCCCACACGTTCCGTTCTGTCAAGGGTCTGGCTCGGGTCGCGCGGTGCCGGGCCGAGCAATGGCTGCGTACGCGGCTATTTCCCCTGCTTTCTGAGCAATTCGATGCAATATCGGGCGGCTTGGCTCAGGGCCCGGTCCTTGCGGAAGATAATCCCGGTCGGTCGCACAAAACGCTCGTTGGAGAAGGGGACCGCCTTGATCGTTCCGCTGGAAACCTCCTGGACGATGGCGGGCTCTGGGAGGATGCTGATCCCGCCGTTGATCTCCACGGCGCGTTTGATCGTCTCGATGTTGTCGAACTCCATGACCGGGCGGACCATCGTATTGTAGCGCGCCAGGATGGCGTCGATCCAGACTCGGGTCGGGACCGCCTTCTCGAAAGCGATGAAGCGTTCGAATTGGAGCTTATGAATGTCCACGTGCGATTCCTTGGCTAGCGGATGTCTCGGGCTGCAGGCCAATAGGAGTGGCTCGTCCGCGAAATCGTGGACCTCCAGCCTCTTGTCTTTCTTGGGGACAGCCACCAGGCCGATATCGATCTCGCCGTTGAGGATTTGCTCATAAATCCGGTCGGCGCTGAGATATTCGATGTGGACGTTGACGTTCGGGTAGCTGACCATGAATTTTTTGACATAATCGGGCAGGCTGTGCATGCCTATACTGAAAATTGCGCCGATGTTGATGCGGGTCTCCGTGGCGGTCTTGAGGGCGTTCAACTCACTCTTGAGCAGGTCGTAGCGTTCGAGAATGTCTTTGGCGGCCTTGTGGAAGATCTGCCCGGCGCCGGTCAGTTCGATCGGTCTTTTCTTCCGCGTGACCAACTGGCATTTGTGCTGCAATTCCATTTGGGCCAGTTGCTGAGAGACGGCGGACTGGCTCAGCAAGTGCTTCTCGGCGGTTTTCGAGAAGCTCCGCGAATCGGCGAGATCACAGAATATTCTAAGCGTTTCGATGTGCATTATAAGCAGTCCTGATGCTCGCTATCTTGAATTCGGCCTTGGTCGTATGTCTGTCATCGGTATATAATGATACCATGGTCGGGTCTATAAAGCAAGCTTTTCTGGTTATAAGTATCAGATATGCTTATCTAGGCCGCAATTGGTCGGCGAGGGCTCTTGAAGCATAAGTTTTTACGAGGCCGAGTCTTAGGGTATCAGCGGGGGTGACGGGTTGCTCGTACGGCTTGCGTGCTCGGGCGTGTACGGCGTCCGGAAGAAGGGGGCAGGCCGTTTGCACCTTGTCGAAATCAGCGAACACTCAAAATAGGATTTCTTATGGCGACCAAGATCAGTACGGGTAACGCGGGTCTCGATGCCGTGGTCGATTACCTGCGGGAAGGCGACAACGTCGTCTGGCAGGTGGACCGGATCTCCGACCTCAAGCCGTTCATCGCGGCCTACGTGGAGCAGGCCAAGCGGGACGGTCGCAGGATCATCTACGTCCGGTTCGCCGATCACGAGCCGCTCGTGCCGGCCGAATGGGGCATCGAGACGCATTCGCTGGACGCCTATGCCGGCTTCGAGGCGTTCTCGACGCATCTCCACCGGATCATTTCGGAAGCGGGACGGGGGGCTTACTACGTCTTCGACTGCCTCTCCGATCTGCTCAGCGCCTGGGCCAGCGATCTGATGATTGGAAACTTCTTCGGGATTACCTGCCCGTACTTGTACGAGCTGGACACCATCGCCTATTTCGGTTTGCTGCGCAACAGCCATTCCTACAAGACCATTGCGCGGATTCGCGAGACGACTCAGTTGCTGTTGGACCTGTACGACTTCAAAGGACGCCTCTACATTCATCCACTGAAGGTGTACAAGCGGTACGCGCCGACGATGTTTCTGCCCCATTTGAAGCAGGGGGAAAAGTTCGTGCCGGTCACCAGCAGCGTCGACGCGACCAAGCTGGTCGCGCACATCTCCGAGAACAGTCGGGAGACGACGCAACGCAAGCTGGACCATTGGGATCGGCTGTTCCTGCGAGCCGAGGAATTGAGCG
Source organism: uncultured Pirellulales bacterium (assembly GCA_964612985.1). Taxonomy (GTDB): domain Bacteria; phylum Planctomycetota; class Phycisphaerae; order Sedimentisphaerales; family Anaerobacaceae; genus Anaerobaca. Next base: position 13,133 of record CAZTGH010000022.1, on the reverse strand, counting down.
AGATCGATACGGCTTCCGCCCAGGACATGGAACAGACGGTCGCGAAGCTCTGTCGCATCATGATTGGCCGGGAGGAGCGGATCCTCTCGCTGGCCCAGCGACATTTCACGCTGGAGGATCTGCTGGAGATCAAGAAGCGGATGATCGGAACGGGCTTTGTCGGGGGCAAGGCCGTCGGGATGCTGCTGGCCAACAAGATCGTCTCGGAGGACCCGGACTTCACCGAGCGCGGTCAACTGGAGCCGCACGATTCGTTTTATGTCGGTTCGGACGTCTTCTACACGTACATCGTCGAAAACGGCTGGTGGAAGCGGCGCATGGCCCAGAAGACCAGAGAGGGCTATTTCGAGGTTGCCGCTGAACTGAAGGAGAAGATGCTGGTCGGCCGATTCCCGGACCAGATCCGCGACGAGTTCCAGGAGATGCTCGACTATTTCGGGCAGTCTCCTATCATCGTGCGATCGAGCAGTCTGCTGGAGGATGCGTTCGGAAACGCTTTTGCCGGCAAGTATGAAAGTTTCTTCTGCGTCAATCAGGGCGATCCGGAGGAGCGGCTGAGGAGCCTCGAAGCTGCGGTGCGTCGGGTGTATTCGAGCACGATGAACGAGGATGCCCTGACGTACCGTTTGCAGCGAGGGCTCGATCAGCAGGACGAGCAGATGGCGTTGCTGATTCAGCGGGTCTCCGGCTCGTATCGCAAGAGCTATTTCTTTCCGGATCTGGCGGGGGTGGGGGTGTCGCACAATACGTTTGCCTGGAATGCGCAGCTTGACCCGAAGGCAGGCATGCTCCGGCTGGTGGTCGGGCTGGGGACGCGGGCGGTCAATCGCGTCGAAGACGATTATCCGCGTGTCATTGCGCTGGATGCCCCGTTGATGCGGCCGGTCGGCAAGATGGATGACGTCCGGCGGTTTTCGCAGCACCACATCGATCTTTTGGACATCACCGAAAACAAGCTGCGCGAAGTGCCCTTGCGCCAAATCTTCGATGAAGGGCTCGATATCCGCGCCGACCTGATGGGTACCGAAGACTACGAAATGACCCGAAGAGCGAAGGAATTCGGTGACAACCGACAGTACTGGCTGTTGACGTTCGAGAAGTTGCTTTCCGAAACGCCCTTCGTGGAAAACATGCAGAAAATGCTCAAGACACTGGAGGAAAGCTACGCCTATCCGGTAGACGTCGAGTTCACGGTGAACTTCACCGAGGAAGGGACGGCGGTCCTGAATCTGCTGCAATGCCGGCCTTTGCAGACGAAGGGGCGACAGCCGCACGTGGAGATTCCCTGTGGACTCGATCCGGCCAAGGTGCTGTTCCGCTGTGAGGGCTATTTCATGGGAGGCAGCATCTCGGTCGATCTCAAGAGGATCATCTACGTTCGGCCCCAAGCGTACGAGTCGTTGACGATGACGCAGAAATACGATATCGCGCGCCTCGTGGGGAATCTCAACAAGCGGATTTGCGACCGTCTCGATATGCCGACCCTGCTGCTGGGCCCGGGGCGCTGGGGGACGACGACCCCGTCGCTGGGGGTGCCCGTGAGCTTTTCGGAGATCAACAACATCACGGTGCTGGGCGAGATGGCCTACGAAGGGGGCAATCTGATGCCGGAGCTTTCATTCGGCACCCATTTCTTCCAGGACTTGGTGGAAGGCGACATTTTTTATGTGGCCATCTTCCCCCGGCAGGAGGGCTTCGCTCTCGATACCGCTGCGATCGATCGGATGCCGAACCGTCTGGCGGAACTGGTGCCCGAGAAAGCCAAGTATGAAGACGTGGTCCAGGTCTGCGATATCACGCATGGTCGGCTGCGGATGATGGCCGACGTGGTCTCTCAGCAGGCGCTGTGTTTCTTCGGATGATATCGGCCGACTATTAGTCGTTTTTTAATGGATATAAGAATTCCTCATGCTAGTTATCACCATTTGTTTTGTCTTGTGGTCTGCGACGTGTGTTAGTATCAGGGGCGCCTCAGGGCGCACGAGGTCGTTTGGCTACCGTGACGATCCGGTAGCCTTCCCAGCAACGATAACGTCTCTCATCAGTGGAGGTTATTCACGTGGCAGCGAAAAGCATGGTGCAGGATGTGTATGATCAAGTGCTCAGGCGGAACCCGGGCGAGCCGGAGTTCCATCAAGCGGTCCGCGAGGTGCTTGACAGCCTGGTTCCCGTTCTCGAAAAGCATCCCGAGTACGTTCGGGCCGGGATCGTCGACCGCCTGGTCGAACCGGAACGGCAGATTATCTTCCGCATCCCCTGGCAGGACGACAAAGGCAACTTTCACGTCAATCGAGGTTTCCGCGTCGAGTTCAACAGTGCCTTGGGCCCCTACAAGGGCGGCCTTCGCTTCCATCCCACGGTCTACGTCGGCATCATCAAGTTTCTCGGTTTCGAGCAGATCCTGAAGAACTCGCTGACCGGCCTGATGATGGGCGGCGGCAAGGGCGGTTCGGACTTCGATCCGAAGGGCAAGTCCGACAGCGAGATCATGCGTTTCTGCCAGAGCCTGATGACGGAGCTTTGCCGTCACATCGGGCCCGACACGGACGTGCCCGCCGGCGATATCGGCGTGGGGGGCCGGGAAGTCGGCTTCATGTTCGGCCAGTACAAGCGTATTCGCAACGAGTTCACGGGTGTCCTGACCGGCAAGGGTCTTGAGTGGGGCGGTTCGCTCGTGCGGACCGAAGCCACCGGTTACGGGCTGGTCTATATCGTCGATGAAGCCCTGAAGGCGCAGGGCAAGGGTTTTGACGGCATGACCGTCAGCGTCTCGGGTTCGGGCAACGTCGCGATCTTCGCGACCGAAAAGGTCCAGGAGCTCGGCGGCAAGGTCGTGACGCTCAGCGATTCCAGCGGCTACGTCTACGATCCCGACGGCATCAATCTCGACACCGTCAAGCGCATCAAGCTGGTGGAACGCGGACGCATTCGCGAATACGTCAATACGCACAAGAAGGCCCAATACAACGAGGGTTGCGCCGGCGTCTGGAACGTCCAGTGTGACGTAGCCCTGCCGTGTGCGACCCAGAACGAGCTGGACGAGGAAGCGGCCAAGACGCTTGTGAAGAACGGCTGTATCGCGGTCGGCGAAGGGGCCAACATGCCCTGTACGCCCGAGGCGGCCGATGTCTTCCTTGAAAGCAAGACGCTGTTCCTGCCGGGCAAGGCTGCCAACGCGGGCGGCGTGGCGGTGTCGGGTCTGGAAATGGCCCAGAACAGTCAGCGTCTGCCGTGGACCTTCGAGAAGGCCGATGCCGAACTGAAGAAGATCATGGTCACGATCTACAAGAATACCAGCGAAGCGGCCAAGGAATACGACTGCGAGGGCAACTTCGTGGTCGGAGCCAATATCGCCGGCTTCGTCAAAGTGGCCAACGCCATGCTGGCCCAGGGGCTCGTCTAGTCCGAGCGTCCCGATTCTCAGCGACCCCCAGGCGTCTCTCCGGAGGCGCCTTTTTCTTTGCGCCGGGGCCACCTCCCGGCGGAACGGTTGCGCCGCCAGGGTCGTCCCGGGTCCATTCCGGGTTTTAGGGACGAAATTCTGCTTGATGGGGCCGGGCGATTCCGGTATAAATAATATAGCTTAGCAGAACCTGTGATTCTCGTTCTCGGAGGTCGAGATCTTCTCGAGGTTCGCGAAGGGAGGCTCGGACGGGGAGGATGGTTCAGATCTCTGGCCCTGTGTGCACCCCGAGGGCGGTGACCAGGTACATGGTGTGGAGGCTGCGTCGGCCCGGAGGCGTACGTGTGGTCGGCATCGGATGGGACACCGTATCGAGAACACGTTGCAGACCAACTGCTTGCGATTCAGCGACCCTGCGTTTCATTCGCGGGGTGCATGGAAGACGACCCTGCCTGGCATTGGATGGAGAGGCAGGCACAGCACAAGCGTTCACGACGACTCTGCGCGAGTGACGAAAGGCGCTGTAGGCTGTGAGGACATATCTTATGCAGTTGATCCAGGGAAAGGAGGTGATGGGCCAAAGGAAGGGACCGTCTTGTCAGCTTTTCATTTCGGGGTTTGTCTGCTGAAAGGGCGCCAATGAAGAAAAGGAACAGCGGTTTGCGGGGACTGCGTATTCCGACATAGGCTCGGATCGCCGTACTGATTCTTCTGTGCGAAGGAGGTGTAGTATGTGGAAACGATGTACGTGGTTTGTCTGTGTGGTGATGCTGTTGGCTCTGATTCCGGGTGTCGCTGCGGCGTCCGATCTGGCGGGTTGGGAGAAGGCTGCAATCAAGGCCTCGCCAACCTTCTTTGGCACCAACGTCGAAGATGGCGTCTACGATATCGGCCCACTCGGCGGGGAGATCACCTACGAGTTTGTCGTTCAGAGCAATCCGGACGAGGAGCAGGCCAGCATGTGCCTGATCGGCCGTCGAGATTTCGGCGACACACAGGCGGGGCTCAAGTACGAGCAATGGAACAACACCGGGACCTACGGCGCGACCATCTTCGGTGTGATGGACTATGACTTCGGCGTCGCGAACGATCCCAACGTCATCACGCATCTGGCCTTCGTTAGCAGTGAGGAACTCGGTGCGACGGAACTCTACGTCAACGGCGTGCTGATGGGCAGCGTGGCCAGCCCAATCACTCTGTCGGGCCTGGTCGGCATCGGCTATGGGGCCCAGGACCGTCCCGACGCGGACCCGTTCTTCGACGATTTCGACGGCGAGATTTTCGGCGTGGCGATCTACGACCGCGTTCTGTCGGCGACGGAGATCCGCCGGAATTCCGATGCGTACTTCGAGACGCCTCTGGTGGCCTGGGTCTCCTACCACGCGGCCGATGACGAGCCGCATGCGGATGCTGCCGCTGTCGGTTTCACTCAGGCGCCGGATATCGGGTATACCGACCTGCTGAAGGCCAACGGCTACGATGTGGTACGCGTTCTCAGTTCTCAGGATCCCGATGTGGATTACCTCAATGACTTTGACCTGGTGATTATCAGCCGGACGGCATCCAGCGGAGATTATAGCGGGAGTGGTGCCACCCTGTGGAACAGCATTACGGCTCCCCTGATTAACCTCAACGGCTATACACTGCGTAACAGCCGCCTGGGCTTTACCGACGGCGGGACAATGGTGGACACCACCGGAGACATCACGCTGACAGTCACTGATCCGAACCACCCGATCTTTGCGGGTGTTGAGCTGCTCGACGGCACGATGGTTAATCCCTTTGCTGAGGGTGCGGTGCCGCTTCCCACCGACCCGAATATTTTGTCGCGGGGCATCTCGGTCAATAACAACAATCTCGATGAAGAGGGGGCGGTTCTGGCCACGGTTGCCACCGCTGATGATCCTACTTTTGGAGGTATGGTTATCGCCGAATTGCCGGCTGGAGCTACACTGCAGAATTCCAGCGGTAGTCCTGATGATGTACTGGGCGGTTTTCGGCTGGTCTTCCTGACCGGCAGTCGCGAGCCTGATGGCGTAACGGGCGGACAAGCTGCCGCTCTTTATGACCTGTATCCAGATGGCGAGCAGATGTTCCTCAACGCCGTCGCCTACATGCTCGGCAAGGGTGTGCCGTACATCTACACCTATGATGGCGATGTCGCCGTGGATGGAGAGACCGGCGACAACGATTCGCTCGATGGGACCTGGGACCATGACAACGGCTCCGACGCCTGGGACGGCTCGATGATTGGTGAGGCCGCCCCTGGTGGTATATCGGCTCTGGTCGAGGACGACGTGACGTTCACGCGTATTCAGGACACCGGCGATCCCCGAGATTACGGTTTCAGCGATCCGAGTAACCGCAAGATCTACGTGACGCGTGCGGTTGCCTCCGATCTGGACGGGACGCAGATTGAGTTCCGCATTCGCGTGGCGACCTCGGCCCCGTTGGACGATCTGAATCCAGACGGCGGCGCCGGCATCGAGCCGTGGCCGGCCGAAGGGATTGCGTATCACGTGCGCGACGGCGGCAAAGGCATGATCGGCGTCGGGCAGGCTGGTCTGGGCGTGATTTCGTTCTCCCTGGCTCGCGGGGGACAGCCGGGCCTGGAGGATGTCGAGGGTGACGTCCTGGTCATGAACAACCTGGTGGCTGATGCTCCTTCCGGTGACGTGGACACCGAGGATACGGCCGATACGATTGCGGGCAAGAACTGGGTCGCGGTCGACGATATCACTCAGTGGAATACGTTCACCGTGGGGATTGCCGCTGGTGGTTCAGGGACGCACATCGTGACGATCTCGGTCAATGGCGGACCGGCCCAGTTGCTCGACGTCACCGCCGGCAACGGTCTGGAAGGCGAGGGCAGCTATCTGGCCATGGGTTCGTCGGGGACCGGAGCGGTTACGGCCTTCGATGTGGATTACGTGGCGTTCAAGCCCGGGGTGATCCCGAGCCCGAACCGGAGCCGGAACCGGAGCCGGAACCCGTGAGCCGGCGGTAGAGCGCGTTCTGCGGACACGATGGTCGATACGGTGGGGTCGGCGCGAGCGCGTCGACCCCACGCGATGGAACAACATCACCGCCTCTGAGACGTGGTGAACTTGACGGCTGAAGATGAGCAGATGTTGGCCGAGGTGGTCGACATTCTCCGCTTGGCCGGCGACCTCCAGCGTGAGATGCCGGGCCTGATGGGTGACGTTCGCATCGGCGAACGCCCGCTGTCGGTTGAGGAGATCGCCGAACTGGCCGGGCTCGCTCTGTAGCCATGTGGCAGAAACCTGCCAGGGGCAGGTTCGTCTTGCCATGTCACATCATGGGGCCTGCGTCGGATCGACGCAGGCCCCGTTTTTCATTGCATTGCCGTGCGGTCAGCCCTATAATACGCCCATGGCAAAGGATGTCGACACGAACAAGGTCGTTCGCCAGCACCTCGATATGGAGGGGTTCTTCACCGGGTACGTGATCCGAGGGGCGAAGGCTCGCGAAGCGGTCGAGCCCCTTCGGGCGCCGCAGGAGAAATCGCTCGTGGAATCGAAGCCGGTGAAAGCCGGTGAGCAACTGGAGGCGATTGCCGCCGAGGTGCGCCAATGCTGCACGTGCGGTCTGGGTTCGACCCGGACGAATGCGGTCCCCGGCGAGGGCAATCCCGACGCCCGCATCCTGTTCGTGGGCGAGGCGCCGGGAGCGGACGAAGACGCTCAGGGCCGCCCATTCGTCGGGCGCGCGGGGCAGCTTCTGGACAAGATCATCGCGGCTTGTGGCCTCAAGCGGGAAGAGGTCTTCATCGGCAATATCCTCAAGTGCCGCCCCCCGGGCAATCGTGATCCCCGGGAGGAGGAGATCTTCAGTTGCCTCCCGTATTTGCAGCGTCAGATCGAGATCATCGGGCCGGAGGTGATCGTGGCCCTCGGCGCCCATGCGGCGCGGACTCTGCTGGAGACGAACAAGTCGATCGGACAGTTGCGGGGCCATTTCGAGGAGTACTCGCCCGGCCTGGGGCAACCCAGCATCAAGCTCATGGCGACCTATCATCCCGCCTACGTGCTGCGGAATTACACCCCCGACACGCGCCGGCGGGTATGGGAAGATATGAAGAAAGTCCTGGTCGAACTGGGCCTGCCGGTTCCGGAACGGGGCAGGAGTTGACGTGATGGACGCGAGTGTCAGCGCATCTGCCCATCCCCTGTAAGTCACAGAGAAGCGACAGGATGGTAACCATTCGTAACGCCTCCCGCTTGGAGTATGCCCGTGCGGCGAGAAGGGCAGTTCAGGCCCGAGCGGGGTCGTCAGATCGGTGTCGACGTGCGAAATAATGCCGGCAGGGCGAAATCCCCTGCTTTTTCGGCGCAATACGAGCCGGACCAGGACGTCTATACAGTAGACATAACCGCTGCGATTCGCCGTTCCATCGGACCCCTAGTGGCCCTATGTCTTCAGATTGCTTGGAAAAGAGCCCAAGTTCGGGCGTAAGTGAGGTTCAGCCTACGACGGAGGCAGGTTGATCCCCAGGCTTTGTTGTTCACGATGTGCGGAGTCTTTCGGAAAGGTGCGGATATGAGAAGTGCAAGTCTCTTGGCGGTCCTTTTGGTCGTCATGGTTTATGTGGGGATCGGCCACGGCGAGACACGCAGGGTCCCAAGCGATTACTCGACCATCCAAGCGGGAATCGACGCGGCCGAAGACGGGGATACCGTGATCGTAGCTCCCGGCGTCTACTTCCAGACGATCAACTTCAGGGGCAAGGACATCACGGTCACCAGCACCGATCCGAACGATTCCCGGGTCGTGGGCTATACGGTTCTCACTGCCGACGGCGAGGGCTCGGTGGTCACGTTTGCGGGAGGGGAGACCTCTCGGGCGGTCCTGGCGGGCTTCACGCTTACCGGCGGGATCGGCACCTATCATCCGGAACTGAGCGGAGGCGGTGGTACGGAACGGCTCTACATGGGAGCCGGGATCTACTGCAACCGCAGTTCGCCCACCATCACGAGAAATGTCATCGTTCGTAACCAGGGGCTCTTTCAGATCTCCAACGATGGAATGCAGGTGAATCTCAGCTTTGGCGGCGGCATCGGCGCCTGGGAGTCCAACCCGGTCGTCACGCACAACACCATTCGCAACAACAGCGCCTATATCGGCGCGGGGATGATCAATTACTTCGGCGAGTCCACGTTCCACAACAACCTGGTGTTCGAAAACTCTGCTTACCTGGGCGGTGGCCTGGTCACCTTTGCCGGCTCGATCTACAACAACACGTTCGTACGGAACGACTGTGATTTCGGGTCGACACTGGGCATCGGTCTTGGCGTGGGTATGGGAGGGAACCTCTACCTGGTTGCCGTTCCGGGGTTTGGCTACGGACGCGTTTTCAACAACATCATCGCCAACGCCGGATCCGGGGGCGGGATGTTCTGGGAAGGGGACATCGAATTCGCCTCGGTGACCTTCAATAACGTTTGGGGCAACGCGGGCGGCGAATACGGCTATCTCGATCCGCAGAATGGCTCGTCCCTGTTCGGTGGCGAAGGGGACCAGACCGGTGTCAAAGGCAATATCTCCGAAGATCCACTGTTTCTGGCTGCGATGAGCAAGAACTTTCATCTGACGCTCGATTCGCCTTGTATCAACGCCGGCGATCCGGACTACGTGCCCCCGACCGGGCAGACGGACATCGATGGAGAGGATCGCATCTATGCCTCCCGGATCGATATGGGCGCCGACGAGTACGTCGGGTATGTCAAACCGGTCGCGTCAGCGGGATGGGACGTGCACGTGCTCGAAGCGAACGAGACGGTGACGCTGGACGCGACCGGCAGTTTCTTCTATGACCCGATGGATATGCAGAGTTATCAGTGGACGCAGGTATCGGGGCCCGAGGTGGTCCTGGAGGGCGCCGATTCGGCTATGCCGTGGTTCACCGCTCCGGCTGGTGGCGACTATGTGTTCGAGCTGATCGTGGCCGACAGCCAGTATTCCAGCGAACCGGATGAGGTGCTCGTCTATGTGGGGCCCAACGTCCTTCCTACGGCCGATGCCGGCGACGGTGATGTCTGGCAGGCCCCGGGACAGATCACGTTGGATGGCACCGGTTCGAGCGATCCCGACCCGGTAGACCACCTGACCTACATCTGGACCCAGATCTCGGGTCCGACTGTGGTTCTTCGGGACCCAGAGACGGCGACTCCCAGTTTCGATGCGGAGCCGGGCGAGATCTACGCGTTTGAGCTGGTCGTCAGCGACGGATTCGGCAACAGTGAGCCGAGCCAGGTGCAGGTGGTGGCGGTCAAAGCGACCACGACTTTGCAGGGACTGGCCATCGAACCGGTCGGCAATCAGATTCCCCGCTACGTGGACGTCTCCGGAGTGCGTGTAGTGGCTGTGGCCGACGCCGGAAACTTCGGCTGGCAGATCGCCTACACGGATTCCGGAACGGGGTTGACCGGCACATTCTCCGCGGGTGGATTCAGTACGCAGCCCAGAATCGATGGCAATCTGGTGGTCTGGGCGGGCGGCCCACGCGTCAGTGGGAATCTGACCCGAATGAACACGGGCGTGTCCGTGCGGAACCTGGCCACGGAAGAGCAGTTCGCTTTGCGCCCGTATACGGAGACGGAGTCGTACAGTCACCCTGCGGTATCGGGCCGCAAGGTCATTTGGGTGCAGCACCTGAACGTTGACAGAAACGTAGCGGGCCAGTGGGATGACGCTGCGTACGATATCTGCGGCGCCGAGATCAGCGACCCGAACGATCCCGCCTATTTTACCGTTGCCACCAGCGTGGGCCATCGAGATCCTTTCCCCTATCAGAATCCCACGGGTGATTTCGACGGGGTAGTGGACATTTCCGGCAACCTGGTCGTCTGGGAAGGCGACGGCGATATCTATGCGGCGGACATTTCGGACCTGAGCAACATCAAGGTATTCACCGTTTGTGACAATCCCGCCCGCCAGAGCGATCCGGCGGTTTCGGGGCGGTATGTCGTCTGGACGGATGAACGCAATGACGAAGGGGACATCTACGGCGCCGACGTCTCGGATCCGGAGAACGTCCGTGTCTTCGAGATCGCCAAAGCCCGGAGGAAGCAGCAGCAGCCCGCCATCGACGGGCCCATCGTGGCCTATCTCGATGGGGAGACCTCCGGCGGTCCGCTCAGGCTGGCGTGTATCACCGCCAACTATGGCGTGATGAGCATCGATCTGCCGGGCACGTTGTATGGTCTGCCCCCGGTGCTCGACGGGACCTCACTCGTGTGGCTGGGCAGCGCCTACGGGCCGATCCAGGGTCTCAAGCTGGGTTTCGGCTACGCCATCTTCGACGGCCCGGTCGAGAACGTCACGTCCGGGGAGCGCTACGACTATGTGCAGCACGCGATTGTCAACAGCGGTGCAGGTGACGAGATCGTGGTGCCCCAGGGCATCCATCGCGAGGCGATCGATTTCCTCGGAAGGGCGCTCACCGTTCGCTCCACCAACCCGCGCGACCCGACGGTGGTAGCGGCTACCGTCTTGCAGGCACCGGCGAATGTGGTCACTTTTGCAGCGCAGGAAGACGTTGACAGCGTGGTCGACGGTCTGACCATTCGAGGGGGGAACGTAGGCGTGCTGGTCTCCGCTTCGGGCCCGACCGTCAAACGGTGTATCGTGACAGACAACGACATGGGCATGTATGTCATCAACCAGAGCCGGCCCAGTCTCATTCAGTCTCGCATTGTGGCCAATCGCGGCGCCGGCGCCGAGATGTGGATTCCCTCGGGGTCTCGCACGGTCCGGCACAGCATGCCGATCTTCCGCAACTGCATCGTTGCGGGCAATCAGGGCGTGGGCATCCTGGGCGGCAAGCCCACCATCACCAACTGCACGATCGTGGAGAACCTGGGAGCCGGGCTCGGTACCTGGGGTGGAACGCTGGCCAACTCGATCGTCTATTTCAATGACAGCGCCGGCGCCGGCGTTCAGATCGATGACGATCGCGCCAACGCGACCTACTGCGACGTGCAGGGCAGTTGGGCCGGCGAGGGTAACATCGACGCCGATCCGCTCTTCGTCGCGCCCGGACAGTGGCAGGGCGCTCTCTGGGTGCCGGGGGACTATCACCTTCAGAGCCAGAGGGGGCGCTGGGACGAGATCGCAGGCGCGTGGACGACCGATGCGGTTACCAGCCCCTGCATCGATGCCGGCGACCCGACCGGGGAGATCCTGGATGAGCCGATGTCGTTGAACGGCACTGCGGTTACCAACTCCCGCATCAACATGGGCGCCTACGGTGGCACGAGCCAGGCCAGCCTTGGCGGTGGGGCCAACTGAGAGCGCGACCGGACGGCGCCAAGGAATAGCGGTCGTGCGGAGATACGAGCAGGAAATGACTCGACGGGTCTCGCTCTGGCGGGCCCGTCGGCTTTCTATCGTGAGGTCCCCCGGTGCGTTCAGCTCTGGCGATCCAGCAGGGCGGTCAGACGCTCCACTTCCCCCGGCTTCATATGGTAGCTATGATCCTCGTCCGGGAAGTCCCGGGCCTTCACCTCTTCGGCATACCGCCGGAAGGATTCGATCGAACGGGGCCCGAGGTCGCCGTAGGCTTTGGAAAACTTCGGCAGTTTCCCTTCGGTCAGCCCGAGGATGTCGGGGGCGACGAGGACCTGTCCATCGCAGGCGGGCCCCGCGCCGCAACTGATCACAGGGACCGCCGTTCGCTCTGCGATCATCTTGGATACCTCGGCGGCCACTCCTTCGATCAGCAGAGCGCCGGAACCGGCGCCGACCATCTGGCCGGCCAGATCGATCAACTGCATGGCCATCTCGGCCGTGGTGGCCTCGGCACGAAAGCGCCCAATCGTGCTGATTCGTTGCGGGCGGATACCGATATGGGCCATCACGGCAATCCCGGCGTCGCTGACCGCCCGGATCGTATCGAGATGTGCGCCGGTGGCCTCAATCTTGACCATCTGCGCCCCGGCTTCCACGAGGAACCGGCCTGCGTTGCGCACCGCTTCGCCCGCCGTGACCTGATAAGATAGGAAGGGCATGTCCGCGACCAGGTACACATTCGGAGCGCCCCGACGGACGGCGGCCGTCAATGCCACCATGATGTCCATCGTGACGGGCAGCGTGGAGTCGAAGCCGAACATGAGTTGGGCGGCGGAGTCCCCGACGATAATCATATCCACACCGACCTGGCCGACCTGGCATGCGGTGGTGTAGTCGTAGCAACTCACGGCGGCGATCGCCCGGCCGTCGCGTTTCGCCTGGAGCAAATCGGAAATGGTGATGCGCCCGTTCATAAGGCATGGGTCCGAAACAAGTAACAGGGTTTTCGTGAAAAATAGCAGAACCCACGGGCACGAGCAAGGGTAAAATAAAAGATAGAAGGTCGTCAATGAGCCTATTGAATCGCCGCGGCAAAAAAAAGTCGCGATTTCGGGATTTAGTCCTTGATTCTTGGCCCAAAGCGAGTATTTTCTGAGTATCCTTGCTTTTTCGCTAAAGAATTTTCGTGGCGTACTACGATGATAAGAACAGGGATACAGTCGACCGTACATGAAGCCTTTTCGAAGGCATTGACTTAGCTTTTCATCACCCTCCTCCGAAGCCAGATTCTGTACCATAGGAATCTGGCTTTTTGACGGCACTTCCTGTTAATCTGCATAGTTTCGCATCTGGCGTTATAGGTCAAGTGGGTTTTGCAAGTTATGGCGAGAGTCATGGGTTAACATTTGCAATTACAGAC
>CAZTGH010000021.1:7312-26322 GCA_964612985.1 uncultured Pirellulales bacterium | reverse complement strand
TCCTGTTAATCTGCATAGTTTCGCATCTGGCGTTATAGGTCAAGTGGGTTTTGCGGGTGTTTGGGCTTTTCTTGTTCGTCGCCGCGGGGCCTGCTTCATGCTTCCTTTCCTCGCTTTTTTCCCAGGCCTGCCCGTCGATGCGACTGGCGCGGTGGCCCTCTGCAAGGCGCCGATATTATCGGGTGTGCCTTTTATGGTATGGGAAATTCGGGCGGTGTACGGCTTTGCTGGTTCAGCGGCGGCACGATTTGACCGATGGGACAACGGAGTGTGATTGGATGCCGTGCCCCTGTGATGAGTAGACCGGACTATGCGAACCGTTGCTGTTGTTAACCAGAAGGGCGGCTGTGGCAAGACGACCACGGCGGTGAATCTGTCCGTGGCGTTTGCCAAGGCTGGCCGGCGGGTGCTCCTGGTGGATCTGGATCCTCAAGGGCATGCCACTATGGGCATGGGCTTCGACCCGGATTCGTTTGAGAAGACCATCTACGACGGTCTGATTGGGCAAGGGGTTTCCGTGGTCAATGTGACGGTGGGAACCGATGTCGAGTGGCTCGATCTGGTGCCGAGCAACGTGAGCCTGGCCGGGGCGGAACTGGAACTGCAACGGGCTCTGGGCAAGGAACTGGTGCTGGGCGAGTGGTTGCGCACGGTGGCAGACCACTACGATATGTGCATCATCGATTGTCCGCCGGCATTGGGGCTGCTCATGCTCAACGCGCTGGTGGCCAGCACCGATGTGATCATCCCCGTTCAGGTGCATTTCTATGCTTTTGAGGGTCTCAAGCGTCTGCTGGAGACCATCCGGCTGCTGAAGAAGCGATTCCATCCCTGTTCAGCCCGAACGCTGGGCCTGCTCCTGACGTTCGTCGAGGACCGGCCCACCTATACGCGGAAGGTGCAACTCCAGTTGCGAGAGCTGTTCGGCGACCTCGTGTTCGACACGGTGATCCATAAGACGATCCGCCTGGTCGAGGCGCCCGAAGCGGGCAAGTCGATCTTCGCCTTCGCTCCCGACAGTAAGGCCTCCTACGAATACAGCATGCTGGTCGACGAGATCGAAGCGCGCCTGCGTGCCGATGCGCCTGCTTTCGCGGGCACGTAGCCTACGAGCGTCTCGATTCTACCGCTGCGCTGCGCCGGCGGTTGTGCGTGCGGCCATCCTCGGATAGGATGATTCCCAAAGAGAGTGCCTCATGGCTGTTTTGGGGAGTGTCGCAAATGGTTCCTACAGTTGACTTGTGTCCGGGCGGGCCGCGGTGCTCGCGAATCGTTCATGGTCTGTGGCGGCTGGCGGATTGGAACAAGAGCGAAGCGGAGATTCGCGAGCTGATTGCCGCTGGTCTCGAGATGGGCATCACGACGTTCGATCATGCCGACATCTATGGTGATTACACGTGCGAATCTCTCTTCGGCAAGGTGCTCGCCTCCAGCGCCATCGACCGCTCGAAGATTCAGTTGGTGACCAAGTGCGGCATCAAGCTGCTTTCGAAGAGCCGACCGGCCCACGCGGTGAAGTGCTACGATACCCGGGCCGTCCATCTCATCGCGTCGGTCGAGAGTTCGCTGCGAAATCTCCAGGTCGACTATATCGATCTGCTGCTGGTCCATCGCCCCGATCCTCTGATGGATCCTGCCGAGGTCAACGAGGCGTTCATGACGCTGAAGGATGCCGGCAAGGTTCGCCATTTTGGCGTGTCGAATTTCCTGCCTTCGCAATTTGAGTTGCTGGCTTCGAAGCTGGAAGTCCCCCTCGTGACGAATCAAATCGAGTATTCGGTGATGCACCTCGACCCTCATTATGACGGAAGTCTTGATCTCTGCCAGCGGCTGGATCTGCGCCCGATGGCTTGGTCTCCGCTGGGAGGGGGCCGGCTATTCCAGGAAGACTCCGAGCAGACTCGAAGGCTTCGTGAGGTGCTCGGCAGGATCGGCCTCGGCGCCGGCGGCGCTTCGATGGATCAGGTCGCGCTGGCCTGGATGCTGATGCACCCTGCGGGGTTTCTCCCTGTGCTGGGCACGGGGCGAATCGCACGCATCCGCAAGGCGGCCGAAGCCCTCGAGGTGAATCTCTCGCACGATCAATGGTTCGAGATCTGGTGCGCCTCGACCGGTCGGGATGTTCCCTGAAGAAATATGGGATCGTCGCCTTTGTGCGACGTAGTCTGACAGCAGCAGCGGCGATCGCCCGGAAATCGTCACGGCAGGATCGGCGCACGACCCCCTTGTATTGGCAGGCGCCGTTTTTTCGGACGTGCGCGGACGATTCCGTTCCGACCGGGAAGAACGTGAAGGGAGAGGCGCAACACATGCCCCGATGAGAGCTTCCGGGGGTCATATCCTGCCGGTATATTCTGAAGAGGAGACAGCCGTTGTGCCGAAATGAATGGAATACGCCTTCGGCTTATGGGGGGTATCTCCGAAACGTAAGCCATCGCGTTTGAAGCCACTGCATTCTCCACGAGGCAATGCCTCGTATGATACGCGGTCAAAGTGCATGAGAAAGAAAGGATTGAGTCATGAGGCAGCAATCGAAGGGGTGCATCCGGATCATCGCGGCTGTTTTTCTGCTGGGGGGAACCGGTTTGCTGGGGATAGACAAAGTCGGAGGCGCCATTACCCCCGTCGATGATGTACTTCCGGTCTATGATGGCATCTCGGACCCGTGGAACATCGGCGAGGCTTTGGGTGTGGGATTCACATCCGATGGTGGGCTGACCGTATCCGACGGCAGCGACGTCGTCAATCTAGACGCATACCTCGGCATTGGGGAAGGAGTGACCGGCACTGCGGTGATCACAGGGGCAGGTTCGACCTGGACCAGTTCCGGCTTCGTCGTTTTGGGGGACGAGGGGATCGGTGATCTGACGATCGAGTCGGGTGGCCAGGCCATCAGCGAATATGGCATCCTGGGCGAAGAGGGCACGGGCTCCGGGACCGCGAGGGTGACCGGGGCGGGATCCTCCTGGACGATGGAGGAATGGCTGTCTGTGGGTCTGGCTGGCACGGGGACCCTGGACGTGAATGACGGTGGTCTGGTGGAGGCGTGGAATGTCTACATCGGGGACGACACGACCGGCGAGGGTACCGTAAACGTGACGGATGCCGATTCGCTTCTGCGCGCGGAGAGCACGCTCTTCGTCGGCTATGACGGACAGGGCGCGATGGAGGTGACCGGCGCCGGCCAGGTCAGCAGCGTCGTGGGGGCGCTGGGGTACAGCCTTGGCAGCAGCGGCACGGTCACCGTCAGCGGCGCCGGTTCGGCGTGGGACGCTGGGAGCCTGGGCGTCGGTGTCTTCGGCGATGGCGAGTTGGTCATCACGGACGACGGTCAGCTTACGACCCTGGAAAGCGGCATTGCGGTCGGAGCCGACAGTGTGGCCACCGCCGAGGTCAGCAACGGCGGCACCTGGACCAACACGGATGCGATGGCGGTAGGAATCATGGGCGACGGGACCCTGACGATCGCCAGTGGCGGTCAGGTCACGACCCTGGATGCCTACATCGGCGGCATGGACCCCGAAGCGCCGAACGTGGATGCGACTGCCTTCCTGGGCGACGATCCTCTCGACGGGACGGGAACGGTGGAAGTGACGGGAGCCGGATCGCGATGGGATGCTGCGGGAGACCTGTATGTCGGTTATACGGGCACCGGCACCCTGGAGGTCGGCAACAGCGGTGTGGTGACCAGTGAATACGGTTTGATCGGTTTCGAGCCGAACGGCACGGGGACGGTGACCGTTACGGACGACGGCTCGCAATGGGACGTGACGGAAGTTCTATCGGTCGGCGGCGCCGGGGAGGGCACCCTGACTCTGTCGAATCGGGGCCTGATCACGGCAACAGATGTCCAGGTTGGTGGTTATGTTCCCGACGAGGGCTTTGAGACGCTGGCCGATTTCCTGGACCCCGCCGCGGAGTTGCCGGAAGGGACGGGCACGATCGAGGTAATCAGCGAAGGACATCTGGATTCGGACGGACTGTCTGTCGGTTTATGGGGCGACGGAACCCTGGACGTCAATGACGGCGGCCAGGTGACCAGCGGCTGGGCCGAACTGGGTGTGGGTCCCAATGCTGTGGGTACAGCTGAAGTTCGCGGTTCGACCTCGACATGGGCGATCGACGACGAATTGACGGTGGGCCTCTACGGTCGGGGCGATCTGACCATCGCCGGAGGCGGAACGGTGTCGGCCTACGATGTCTTCATCGCAGGGGCCCCCTATGAGTTGGTGGCAGAAGAGGGCGACCCGTATGATCCCGATTTGCTTCCGGACGGGACCGGGAGCGTGATCGTGACGGGGACCGACTCACGGTTAAGCGTCGCGGGTCCGGCCAGCCTCTATGTCGGTTATTCTGGTGACGGGACGCTGGACGTCAACGATGGAGGCCAGGTCACCAGTGACCTGACGATCGTGGGCGGCGGACCGGATGCAGTCGGCGCCGTGACGGTGGAAGACGCCGGTTCTCTCCTGTCGACGGAGGAACTGGGCGTCGGATTCTGGGGCACCGGGACGCTGGACGTCAACGACGGTGGTCAGGTGACAGTGCGCGAGGTCCTCGTCGGCGGAGGCGATACCCCGGACGACCTGGACCCCGACATGCTGGCGGATTTCGGAGACCCGTTGGGTACGGGAACGATCAGCGTGACGGGAACGGGGTCGCGTCTGGACGTCGATGAGTTCCTCTATGTCGGTTACACGGGCACGGGCACGCTCGACGTCAATGAAGGCGGTGTGGTCACAAGCGAGTATGGCGCCGTGGGCGCCGATCCGGGCAGTACCGGTACTGCTGTGATTACGGGGACCGACTCGGAGTGGACGACAGCGGAAGGCCTGGCCGTCGGAGCGTTCGGACGGGGTACCATGACGATTGCGGCCGGCGGTCTCGTCGATGCCAACGAGGTCTATGTCGGGGGCTTCGATATCGAAACGATGGGCGATCCCGATATGAACGACATCCCTGAGGGCATCGGGGTCGTTGCCGTGAGCGGGACAGGATCCCAGTTGGACGTCGATGACTTCCTCTACGTCGGCTATACAGGAACGGGTACGCTCGACGTCAACGACGGTGGTGTCGTTACGAGCGACTTTGCCGCCGTCGGGGCCGATGAGACCAGTACAGGGACTGCGACGGTTACCGGCGCCGGCTCGCAGTGGGCGATTTCACAGGGGCTGGCAGTCGGCGCCTTCGGCGACGGGGATTTGACCATCTCGGACGGTGGTGAAGTCTACGCGAGCGAAGTCTATATCGGCGGTTTCGACACGGACATTCTGGACGAAGAGATTGAGGAGACGCCGGAAGGAACCGGTACGGTGACGGTTACCGGGGAAGACTCTTACCTCCAGGCGGGCGGTAGCTGGACCCTCTACGTCGGCTACAGTGGCGATGGCACGCTGGATATCCTCGACGGTGGCACCGTGTTCAGCCAGAACAGCTATATCGGCTATGAAGAAGGCAGCACCGGTACCGTGACGGTGACCGGCGTCGGTTCCACGTGGGATGTCAGCGGTGAAGGCATTTATATTGGTCAGTCGGGAACGGGCGCCCTGACGATCAGCGAGGGTGGTACGGTCACGGCCAGTTCTGCGATTGTCGGCCGGAATGCCGATTCCTCCGGCACCGTACTCGTCACCGGGGCCGATTCGCTGTGGGACATTGGTGCTTCTCTCTGGGTCGGCTTCCGCGGTGAAGGCGAGTTGACTATCGCCGACGGCGGACAGGTGCAGTCCGAACACGGCTACATCGCCGACAACGAAGCGGTCTCCGTCGGCACCGTGACGGTGACCGGTGAGGATGCCCTGTGGCTCCTCGATGGAAACCTGTACGTGGGCGGCAACGATACACAGGCGGCGGGCACGGGTGTGCTGGCCGTCAACGATGGCGGTCGGGTGGTCGCCGACGAGGTGACGGTCTGGGAGACGGGTACGCTGACCGGCGATGGTACCGTTTCGGTGACGGTTCCGACGACCGTCCACAATTACGGGACGATCGCGCCGGGTGACGACGGCGTCGGGACCCTGACGGTGGACGGCGACGTGATCTTCCATGAAGGCTCGACCTATGAGGTTCAGATTGGCGGCGCCGAGGCCGACAAACTGGCGGTGAACGGGGACGTGACGATCGCCGAGTCGACAACGGTGCAGGTCCGTTCGGCAGGTACCGTGGTCGGGAATCGCGAGTACGACATCATCGCCGCCGACTCCGTCACGGGGACCTTCGACGTATTGGACACCGCGTTGCTCGACTTCCAGTTCAACGACATCGGTCTGGAATACGATCCGACGACCGTGGTCCTCTGGATCGACGCGATGCAGTTTGACGACCCGAATCTCACGCAGACGTACAATCAGCAGCAGGTCGGCGGCGCGTTTCAGGAAATCGCCCAAGGCGGCGGCAACGACGTGACCAGTGCGTTGCAGGAGTTGCCCGAGTTTGACGACGTGCGTGGGTCGTATGATGAACTCGCCGGTCGGACCCGTCCGTCATTGGCACCGATCTCCGCGGCCGGGACCGCGCGGTTCATGGGAACGATTTCGCACCGACTGCGAAATCCCGGGGCGATTATGGCATCCTCTTTTGGTGGTTCGTCGCTGTCGGCCAAGGCCGGTCCCGACGCCGGCTACAGTAGCTCTGCGTCCTACGAGATCGACACGGGTCGCACCAACTTCGCCGTGGGCAACGGCAGTCCCTATCTGGGCGATAGCAAATGGGGCCTGTGGGGCAAGGGCTATGGCCTGTTCGGCGATCGCGACGGCAGTGACGAGGCTCCAGGCTACGACTATACGACGTATGGCGCGGGTTTCGGGATCGACTATCAGTTCACGGAGCGCTTCCTCTTCGGTTTGACCGGCGGCTACTCCGACGGGGATGTCGATTACGATGCCTCCTCCGGCAGCAGCGATCTGTCGGCCACGCATGTTGGCCTGTACGGAAGCTGGGACGCTGGACGAACATACGTCGATTCGCTGTTGACCTACAGCGATCTGGACTACGAGACCGAGCGGTTCGTGGAATTGACCGACGAACGGCTCGAGGGCGATTTTGGCGGCTACGCCGTCAGCGGCTACTTCGAGACCGGGTTTGACTGGCGTCAGATTCAGGGCTGGCAGGTTCAGCCGCTGGCGTCGTTCCAGTTCAGCTATCTGGACCTGGATGACTACGAAGAAACCGGTGGCGATGCGGCTCTGGGCTACGAGGATCAGGAATACGAATCGTACATCGGTTCGCTCGGCGTCAAGATGACCAAGAATCTACTCAAGGACTCGGCTCAGAGCAACCTCGTCATGCAGTTCCGGGCCCGCTGGCTGCACGAGTTCGGGGATACGCGGTCGGATGTGAATACCTTCTTCGCGGGCGACCCGACCGTGGTCTTCAACATCCGGGACTCGGAAATTGACCGTGACAGCGCCGTGCTCGGTGTCGGTCTGGGCGCTCAGTTGAATCGCAACACGCGTTTGTATGTGGACTACGACACGCGGCTGAATGCCGACGACACTGCCCATTTGATCAGCGGTGGTCTCCAATACCGCTGGTAAAGCGCTTGGAGCGGTCATTCGATTACGAGCCGGATCGCTGTCCCCCCTGCGATCCGGCTCGCATTGTTTCGGTGGGTCACACCTGGGGCAGGATGATGCCGTCCTGGTGCTGGTACTTGCCGAGGCGGTCGGCGTAGGAGATCTGGCAGGGGATCTCGGATTCGAAGAAGATAACCTGGGCCAGCCCTTCGTCGGCGTAGACCTTGGCCGGCAGGGGGGTGGTATTGGAGATCTCCAGCACTGCGCGACCCTCCCAGCCCGGCTCGAAGGGCGTGACGTTGACGATGATGCCACAGCGGGCATAGGTGGACTTGCCCACGCACAGCGTCAGAACGTTCTTCGGGATGCGAAATCTCTCGACGCTCAACGCCAGCGCGAAGCTGTTGGGCGGGATCAGGCAGACATCGCTTTCGATCTCGACCAGTCCCTTGACGTCGAACGCCTTCGGATCGACGACCGATCCGTAGACGTTGGTGAAGATGCGGAAGTGCCTGGAGACGCGGATGTCATAACCGAAGGAGGACAGGCCATACGAGACGACAGGATGGCCGTTCCGTTGCCTCACCTGGGTTTCGACAAACGGATCGATCATCTTCTGCTCGATCGCCATCTTCTGGATCCATGCGTCCGGGCGTATGCTCATCGGATGATTCCTCCACTCTCTCGTCAGGCCAATTCCTCGCGCAGTTGCCGCGCCGCCAGAACCATGTTTTTGAGCGAGGCTTCGACCTCGGGCCATTGCCTTGTCTTGAGGCCGCAGTCGGGATTGACCCACAGTTGTTCGACGCGGAGGACTTCAGCCATCTGACGGAGCCTCTGTTTCATCTCATCGGCCGACGGTACCCTCGGGCTGTGGATGTCGTACACGCCGGGACCGATGTCGTTGGGGTACTTATAGTCGACGAAGGCGTTGAGCAGCTCGACGTCCGAGCGGGAGGCCTCGATCGAGATCACATCGGCGTCGAGCCCTGCGATGGCTTCGATGATTTCATTGAAATCGCTGTAGCACATGTGCGTGTGGATCTGCGTTTCGTCGTCGACGCCCGAGGTGGCCAAGCGAAAGGCCTGCACTGCCCATTGCAGATACTCGGGTCTTTGCGACGAGTGCAGCGGCAGTCCTTCGCGAAGGGCTGGTTCGTCGATCTGGATGATCCCAACGCCAGCAGCCTCCAGGTCCCGCACCTCGTCGCGAATGCAGAGCGCGAGCTGGTAAGCGGTGTCCTTGCGGGGCTGGTCCTCGCGGACGAAGGACCACTGAAGGATCGTGATCGGCCCGGTCAGCATGCCCTTGACCGGCTTGGTGCTCAGCGACTGGGCGTACTGGGCCCACTCGACCGTCATCGGTCTGGGGCGGTGGACGTCGCCGTAGATAATCGGGGGTTTGACACAACGCGAGCCGTAACTCTGCACCCAGCCGTTCTGCGTGAAGGCGATGCCTTCGAGCAACTGCCCGAAATACTCCACCATGTCGTTGCGTTCGGGCTCACCATGAACCAGGACATCGAGATCGATATCCAACTGGAAGCGGACGACCTCCTCAATCTCACGCTGCATGGCGAGACGATACGCCTCCGGGGTGAGCGTGCCCTTCTTGAATCCGGCGCGGGCCTTGCGGATCTCGGGGGTCTGCGGGAACGAGCCGATGGTGGTGGTGGGCAGCAGGGGCAGGGCGAAACGCGCCTGCTGTTTGCGTTTGCGGTCGGCAAAGACACCGCGTCGGGTGAACAGGTCGTCCGTCAGCTCGGCCAGTCGCTTGCGAACGGCGGGGTTGCGCACCTGAACGGAACGATCCCGACGACCGAAGACTTCCCGGTTTACACGTAGAGATGCGTCGATGGCATCCGGACCTTCGTTGATGCCCCGAGTCAATAGTTGAACCTCTTCGAGTTTCTGGACGGCAAACGAAAGCCTTTCGCGGATCTCTTCGGGCAGGGCGCGCTCGTTGGTCAGGTCCACCGGGCAGTGCAGCAGCGAGCAGGACGGCGCAACCATGATGCGGTCAGGCCCCAGCTCTGCGGCGGCCGCCATGACAAGATCCAGGGCGCCGGACAGATCGGTCCGCCAGATGTTTCGCCCGTTGACGACTCCTATCGACAGGATCCGGCCCTCAGCCAGCAGGCCGACCGCTCTCGGCAATTGCTCGGGGCCTCGAACCAGGTCAAGGTGGATGGCATCGAAGGGCAGTTTCATGGCCCACTCCAGATTATTGGCCAAGCTGCCGAAATAGGTGCTCAGGCACAACTGGAGGTTCTTCCTGGCTTGGGCGATGCGATCGTACGCCTTATCGAAGGCGGCAAGGGTCCCGTCGTCGAGGTCAACCGTCAGAGTCGGTTCATCGACCTGAATCCATCGGGCGCCGGCCTCCTCCAGCCGGCCGATGATCTCGGCGTAGATCGGCAACACCTGATCCAGCAGACTCAGCGGCCTGAGTCCGGGGCTCTTGGGCTTGCCCAGAAGCAGGTACGAGATGGGGCCCAGCAGAACGGGCCGCGTCAGAATGCCCTGGTCTCTGGCTTCGATGAACTCATCGACGACCTTGGACGAGGTCAGGCGGAAGGTCTGCCCATCTTCGAACTCCGGCACGATGTAGTGATAGTTCGTGTCGAACCACTTGGTCATTTCCATGGCGCGGGCGTTGTTGCTGCCTCGGGCCATGGCAAAATAGGTATTCATATCGACTCGATCGCCCCGGAAGCCGAAGCGCGACGGGATGGCCCCCAACATGCAGGTCGTGTCAAGCACCTGATCGTAGAACGAGAAGTCGTTCGAGGGGACATGATCGATTCCCGCATCCTTCTGGAGCGTCCAGTGTGTCAGACGGAGCTCTCTGGCGGTCGTCTCGAGATCGTCCGGACCGATCTGGCCGGACCAGTAGCTTTCCACCGCTCGTTTGAGTTCTCGCTTAGCCCCGATACGAGGAAATCCAAGATTGGTGCTGATTGCCATTGCGCCGTTCTCCCGATAGCTATCCGATGTTGGGAATTTGCCTTGACTCCGGAGTCGTGCCCCGGGTTTGCATCCCCATCGGCGGCTCTCGCCGCGGAGACCGTCGGGACACCGCCCCTGATACGCGGCCATATATACTCCGATGGACCGGTCCCGGTGCGGACAATGTGGCGGATGCCGGCAGAAATCAACCGTCGACTTCGGGGCTGGCCATGAGGTAGTCCATCACCTCGCTCATCCTGGTCGTTGCGACGGCGACAGTGCAATCGGCGGCCCCGTAATACAAATGTAGCTCATCCGTGTCCTTGTTGACTGTGGCGCCGGTGGGGAACACGACGTCTCCCACGTCTCCGACGCGCTCGTACTGGGCGTGTGGGCCCAAGACCCATTCGTCACTGCGGCGCAGGAGCTTCCAGGGCCGGTGCAGGTCCAGCAGGGCCAGACCGGTGCGGTAGATCTGTCCAGCGGTGGTGCTTCGGACTCCGTGGTAGAAGATCAGCCAGCCCTCGGGCGTCTCGATCGGCTGACAGGCCAGTCCCACCCGGTGACAATCCCAGTATGCCTGGCGCGTCGGGATCAGGAGCTGGTGATCGCCCCAGTGTTTCAGGTCGGGTGAGAAGCTGATCCAGATATGGGCCTCGCCCCGCACGATTGGGCGGTGGATCAACGCGAATCGTCCGTCGAAACGGCGAGGAAACAGGCAGGCGTCTTTGTCTTCCGGCGGCAGGAGTCCGCCCAGACGCGCGAACGTACGGAAATTCTTCGTGATCGCCAATGAGACGACCGGGCCTCCTTCGCTGAAGGAAATATAGGTGACGGCGAACTGCCTCTGTTCTTCGAGCCAGACGATACGCGGATCTTCCAGGCCCCATCGTTCCTCGTGGCTGGTTGGATCGGCGGTCAGCGTCGGCTCGGGATCGACGGTCCATTCGGTCAGGCCGTTGGGACTGCGGGCGACCGTCAAATGGGAGAACCCCCGCATGTCTTCGACGCGGATCAGCAGGAGGGTCTCATCGCCGAGCCGTGCGGCGGCCGGGTTGAAGACGGCGTTGGCCGCATAGGGCCAGTCCTCCGCCTTGAGGATCGGATTGCCTTCGAATCGCGTGAACAGCTCGTTGGCTTTTTTCTCTCTATCGAGTCGTGACATCGCGCTCATCGCTGTTGGCCCCCGTGCGTTCCCCGGCGTACGTCGGTATTTACTCCAAATCGATGACTACTGATGATTGATTATTCATAAGGGCAGGGCGCCCAATCCGCAATAGTCAATCGTCCATTATCCATTCGATCTTATGCTTTGACCAACTGTGTTTCGTACAGTCCCTGATAAATCGGGCAAGTCTCCATGAGCTGTTCGTGCTTGCCCTGGGCCACGATCTGTCCGCCGTCCATGACGACGATGACATCGGCGGCGACCACCGTACTGAAGCGGTGTGCGATGATAAAGGTGGTCCGTCCGTGCATGATCTCTTCGATGGCCTTGTGGATTTTGGCCTCGCTGTCGGCGTCCACCTGGCTGGTAGCTTCGTCGAAGATCAGGATCGCGGGGTTCTTCAGAATGGCGCGTGCGATGACGATGCGCTGGAGCTGGCCTCCGCTGAGCCCGACGCCATGTTCGCCGATGACGGTGTCATAGCCCTGGGGCAGTTGCGAGACGAACTCGTGGGCGAAGGCACGCTCCGCGGCCTGAACGATCTCCTCCTGCGTTGCGCCCTGACGTCCGTAGGCGATGTTGGCGGTGATGGTGTCGTTGAATGTGATCACTTCCTGGGTGACCATGCCGATCTGGTTGCGCAGGCTCTCCAGCGTGACGTCGGCGATGTCATGACCGCCGATGAGGATCTGGCCGGAGTCGGGATCGTAGAAACGAGGCAGCAGGTTCGCCAGCGTGGTCTTGCCCGATCCGTTGGGTCCGACGATCGCCACATTGTGACCGCTCGTGACCTTCAGGTTCACGCCTTTGAGCGTCGTTCGCTCGGCTTTCGGATAGGTGAAGAGGACGTCGCGGAACTCGACGTCGCCATGACCCGAGGGCAAGGCGGGGGCGCCGGGCTTCTCCGTTTCGATGGGTTGATCCAGGACCGCAAAGACGCGCTCGGCCGCAGCATTGGCCTGTTGAATCTTATTCCAGATGTCGCTGGTCTTGCGGGTGGCCTCCGCCGCGGCGCCCAGCAGGGCAAGCAGCGCGATAAACTCAGTGCCCTCCAGGCTGCGGTCGGTGACCCAACTCATCCCGACGACGATCGCGGCCGCTCCGGCCAGCATGCCCAGCACCTCCAGTACCGGATGCGTGGCGGCATCGATTCGTGACATGGCCAGCAGTTGCTTCAGCAGGCGGTCGTTGATCTTGCTGAACTGCTCTTGCTCCTGCTGTTGACGGTTGTAGACCTTCACGACGCGCAACCCGGCGACAGTTTCCTGGAGCTTCGACAGCATCTGAGCGCCGGCGACCAGCGAACGCCGGGAGGCTTTCTTCATCTTCTTGCCGAACCCTCCCAGCAGCACAAGCACGAACGGAGCGGCGCAGAGGAACACCAGGGTCAACTTCAGGTTCAGGATCATGGCGGCGGCGAGCATGAACAGGGCGTTCATGGGTTCCCGCAAGGCCTTGCCAAGCATGACCTTGATGGCCGAGGTCATGGTGTTCGTGTCGCGCATGATCCGGCTGATCGTATCGCTGGGACGCTCGGTGGCGAAGATGCGGATCGGCATGCAGGTCAGACGAACAAAGAGATCCTGCCTCAGTTCGTTGATGGCGGTCTGCACGACCTTCTGGCCGATGAAGTCCTGATAATACTTGGCGATGCACCGGATGATCGTGATGACGAGCATGACGATCATGATGGCGACCACGGCTCGGACCTGGTCGCCGCGTGGCAGGAACCCCACAGCCCAGCGCCCCGCAGCCAGTGCGATCAGTTGCGCCCGCCACTTGATGTAGCGGAAGGCGCCCCAATGGAGATCGTCGATGGCCTCGATGTTCTGGGGCGTGGCCAATTCGACCTCCACGGGAACCCAGTTGCTGTCCTGGAACCGCATCAACTCAACGTCCAACGTCGGCGGGGCGGCGGTGGCTAGCTGCGCGAGCAGACGCGCGTAGGCCGTCTGCGAATTGGGGTCCATGACCTCGGCGGTTCCAACGCGGGCGATTCGATCCTCCGGGCGGATGCCCGCACTTTCAGCCAGGCTGTCCTCGCGGACCCGAAGCACACGCAGGTGGTCCTGGGGACTGGGTCCGACGCTCTCGCTCAGATCGGTTGCGCTGGGGACGTAGAATTCCACTCCATAGGCGGTTTCGCTGATCTTGCGGTCCACCCACCCGTGCAATCCTTCGCCGCCGATCATGACGGTCAGCAGGGGGATGATGGCCATGAAACTGACGCTGAGCAGCAGGGCGATCACCATGGCGCTGACCACCACGCCCACCACACGCGGCCACTGCGGCCAGACATACCCAAACAAACGAGCGAAGTCTTTCATTCCGACGATATCTCTCCGTACCCTATTTCCTACTCGGCGCGCCTACCGGGTGCTGTTCGAGGCTCGTGACATCCGAGGACCCCCACAAGGCAAACGAGCGGTTTGACGCGGCAAACAGCCGTCGCACACTAACAGAGTCGCCAGGTACGGTCAAGCGCAAAGAACGGGCCCGGAGAGGCAGCGGTATGGCCGAAACGCGGTGGTGGCGAGGGTCCGCCTCGTGCAGAGCGAGCGTCCCGTCCGGCGTGGCTCAGGCGGTCTCACAGACCGGTTCCTGTCGATTATCGGGCGATATGCTGTAATCTCCCGATCAAGGGCTTTCGCCAGGTCGGCATCGGGGATTGTCGCGGCGGAGCGCCTGGGGTATAATCGCGTCGGTTTGTGTTTCTGTGCTGGAGACAGCGTCCATGTGACAGACGGGACCATGTCGTCCCGTCCGGTCCTGAAGGAGGCACCATCATGAAGCATTCTCTTTCCCGCCGCACTTTCCTGAGAAGCAGTATCGCCGGAGGCGCCGCTCTGGCCTTTCCGGCTGCCAGTTACTCGCGCATCATCGGCGCCAACGACCGGATCTCCATCGGGATCATCGGCTGTGGGGGGCGCGGCCTGGGCGACCACATGCCCGGCGTCAACAACCACGCCAAGCAGCAGAATATCGAAATCACGGCGGTCTGTGATCCCTGGCGGCTGCGCCGCGAGATGGCCGCGGCCCGGACCAAGGAATGGTATGGTCGGGAGGCCCGGCAATTCGTTTCGTATCGCGATCTGGTCGCGCTCGACGACGTCGACGCCGTGATGATTGCCTCGTGCGACCATCAGCACACGACACACCTCAAGGCGGTGGCCGAGTCGGGCAAGGACGTCTACTGCGAGAAGCCGCTGGCGATGCGCATGGATCGGCTCCGCGAGGCGTACGATGCGGTCAAGAAGGCGAATATCGTCGCTCAGGTGGGCACGCAGTTGCGGAGTCTGCCGAGCTTCGCGGGTTGCCGGAAGGTGTACCGCTCGGGCATTCTCGGCGCAGTCGGGCGGATCGAGCAGTGTCGCAATGCGGAGCGGCCTTACTGGTACTCGTATATCAAGGACGTCAAGCAAGAGGACGTGGACTGGAAGGAGTTCCTGATGGACCTGCCTCCGCGACCGTTCGATCCGGTGCGCTACTCCGGCTGGTATGGTTATCGCGACACCTCCGACGGCCCCGTCTGCGGGCTTGGCAGTCATTTCATCGATCTGGTCCACTACATCACCGGCGCGACGTTCCCGACCAGTTGCGTCAGCCTGGGCGGGACCTTCGTCTGGAAGGACGAGCACAAGTTCACCTGTCCCGATCACGCCCAGGCCCTCTGGGTCTATCCCGAGGGGTTCATGGTCAGCTACTCGACCAATTTCGGCAATGGCAGCGGCAACAGCTTCAAGATCTTCGGTGACCACGGCGTGCTGGATATGGTCACCTGGACGGCGCCGGTATTGAGTGCCGAGGGCGGGGGCAAGCGCATGGGCGAGATTCGGGGCCGCGTTCCCGTCGAAGACGTGCCACAACCCGACCATTTCCTCAACTGGCTCCAGTGCATCCGCTCGCGCCGGACACCCAACGCCTCGATCGACGCGGGTTACCAGCACGCGGTGGCCTGTCTGATGGCGGTGCGGGCGTTCGATACGGGCAAACGCATGACGTACGATCACAAGACGCGCGAGATTCGCGAAGGCTGATTTTTCTGGAAGGTGGGAGATCATGACGACAGGCAATCAGAACGAGAATACTCACTCGGAAGTGCTTTCGCGACGCGGGTTCCTGGGGCGGGCGGTACAGGTGGGTGCTGCCGGCTGGGCATTGGCCAATGTCGGAAATCTCCGGGCGCAGTTGAAGAAGCCGCAGTGGCAGATTGGCTGCTATACACGTCCATGGGATCAGTACGACTACCGGGTGGCGCTCGATGCGATTGCCGAGGCGGGCTACAGGTATGCCGGACTGATGACGACCAAGTCCGAGAGTCGGCTCGTGATCTCGGTGGGCACACCGATCGACGAGGCGGTGCGTGTCGGGGACGAGGTCAAGCGACGCGGCTTGAAAGTCGCCTCCGTCTATGGTGGCGGGATTCCTGTGGCCCGATCGCTGGAGGCAGGCATCGAGGGATTGCGCAGACTCATCGACAGTTGCGCCGCCTGCGGCTCGACGAATCTGCTCATGGGCGGTACCGGCGACCGGAAGCTCTATGACGTGTACTACAAGGCGATCGCGGAATGCTGCGACTACGCGGCGGAGCGAGGGGTGGGCATCAGCATCAAACCCCATGGCGGGTTCAACGCCACCGGGCCTCAGTGTCGCGATACGATCGAGAAGGTCGGCCACGAGAATTTCCGCATCTGGTACGATCCCGGAAACATCTACTACTACTCTGACGGTGAGTTGAGCCCGGTCGAAGATGCGCCGACCGTTGCCGGTCTGGTGACCGGCATGTGCGTCAAGGACTACCGGCAGCCCAAGGACGTTCTCGTGACGCCAGGGACAGGACAGGTCGATTTCCCCGCCGTCTTCGCCAGGCTCATAGAAGGCGGCTTCGAGGGCGGTCCGCTGATCGTCGAGTGTCTCACCCCCGGAGACCTTCCGCACGTGCTCGCAGAGGCCAGGAAGGCACGTCGTTTCCTGGAGAATCTGACACAGAGCGCGGCGTCGAATCGCAGTGTGGCGCCGACCGTCCAATTGGAGGCGGGCGTGAGCGTCACAGACATCACGCCGCCGGTGGGCTATCGCATGAGCGGTTACTTCCACGAGCGTTTGAGCGAAGGCGTCTCGAATCCGCTCCATGCCAAGGCCCTTGTGTTGCGACAGGGCTCGATGAAGGCGGCCATGGTCTTCTGTGACATCATCGGGCTCTCGCCCGAGGTATCCAAGGCAGCGCGGGCCCAGGCCGAGGCACAGACAGGTATCCCCGCTGCGAATATCCTTCTGGCGGCGACGCATTCGCACACCGGACCGCTATATTTCGGCGCCCTGCGGAACCATTTTCACGGATTGGCCCTGGCCAGGAATGGGCAGGACTCGTGTGAAGGCGTGGACTATGCGTCTATGTTGACCGACCGGATCGTGCAGGCCATCCAGCGAGCGGATGCTGCCGTTCGGCCTGTGAGCATCGAGGCCGGCGTGGCTCAGCAGCAGGGGCTGTCTTTCAACCGCCGGTTCCACATGAAAGACGGGAGTGTCCGCTTCAATCCCGGTGTGCTCAACCCCGACATCGTGCGCGTCGCCGGTCCCATCGACCCGTCCGTCGGTATCGTCCTGTTCCGAACGCGGACGGAAAACGCCGGCATGGCGGGCCTGGTCAATTTCGCCCTGCACCTCGACACAGTCGGAGGAACGAGGTATGCCGCGGACTATCCCTATTACCTGGAGCAGGATCTGCGCCGGACGCTGGGAGAGGACTTCGCGCTGCTGTTTGGCACGGGGACCTGCGGCGACATCAACCACATCGATGTCACGCGCCGGGAGCGACTCCAGACCGAGGAGATCGGTCGGACCCTGGCGCAGACGGTCGTGAACGCACTGGCCCAATTGAAGGCGTCGGCTCCGTCGCTGGCGGTTTCGCGGGCGGTGGTCGAGGCTCCCTTGCAGAGCTTCACGGCCGAAGAGATCGAGCAGGCCAAACGCGACATCCACAAAGTGGGCACCCGGGAACTTCCATTCCTCGATCAGGTTCGGGCCTACAAGATCCTGGCGGTGCAGTGGCGGGGCGGCTCGACGCTTCCTCTGGAGGTCCAGGTGTTCCGTCTCAGCGACGAGATCGCGGTCGTGGGTCTGCCGGGCGAGGTGTTCGTCGATCTGGGCTTGGCGATCAAGAAGGCCAGCCCGTTTGCCACGACGCTCGTGATCGAGTTATGTCAGGATGCGCCGGGCTATATCCCGACGCGCAAGGCCTTTGCCGAGGGCAGCTACGAGACGGTCAATTCGCGCATCGCTCCCGGCGGCGGCGAGCGCATGGCGGAAGCGGCCATCGAGTTGCTGGCTCGACTGGCTCCGACCGAGCCTGGCATACTGTGAGCTTCTGATACGGGGAGAAATGCAGGGACATGGCGGATCATACGGCTGACCGAAAGGCGGGGCTGCTGCGATGGGCGATCTTCGCGGTGCTGGGCCTCGCCTATTTCTTCGTCTATTTCCACCGCCTCTCACTTTCGGTGGTGGCGGACGACATGGCGGGCGATTTCGGTGTCGCAGCCAGTGTGCTGGGTCTGCTCGGTTCAGTGTATTTCTACTGCTATGCCGCCATGCAATTCCCGGCTGGGCTGCTGAGCGACTCGGTCGGACCGAGAAAGACGGTTACGTTCTTTCTGCTGCTGGCGGCAGTCGGCAGCGTGCTCTTCGGCTTGGCGCCCGGCATCCGCACCGCGTTTCTGGCGCGGGTGCTGGTGGGACTGGGCGTCTCGATGGTGTTCATCCCCACGATGAAGATCCTCTCGCAGTGGTTCAAGGCGGGAGAATTCGCGGTGATGGCGGGCCTGCTCAACGCCGTGGGAGGCGCGGGGGTCCTGGCGGGGACGTGGTTGCTTGGCTGGCTGGCCGGCGAGGTCGGCTGGCGAATCTCGTTCCAGGTGATCGGAGTGGTGACGCTCGTGCTGATGGTTCTGGTCTGGCTCATCGTGCGCGACCGACCCTCCGAACGTTCTGGCTCGTCGGTGGTTGCGTCAGAAACCATCGGCTTGTTGGCCGGCGCCCGGCGGGTCGTCTCCACGAAGCACTTCTGGCCTGTCGCAGTCTGGTTCTTCTTTGACTGTGGCATCTTCTTCGGTCTTGGCGGCCTTTGGGGCGGCCCGTACCTGATCCACGCCTATGGCATGACCAAAGCGCAGGCCGGAGCGGTTCTCAGCATGATCGCCTGGGGCATGATCGTCGGCAGTCCTCTGCTGGGCGTGCTCTCGGAGAGACTGCTTCGCAGCCGCAAGCGAGTCTTCATACTGGCTACCGCGGTCCTGTCGTTGCTCCTGCTGCTGGCGGCGGCGCTGCCGGCGAACTTGCCCCACTGGATGCTCTTCGTGTGGTTCTTCCTGTTCTCGGTG
>CAZTGH010000021.1:0-7302 GCA_964612985.1 uncultured Pirellulales bacterium | reverse complement strand
TCGGCCATCGTGATCATGGGCTTCACCACGACCAAGGAACTGTTTCCCGTCGAGATCGCGGGCACCTCGGTCGGCATGGTGAATCTCTTTCCGTTCCTCGGAGGCGCGGTGTTCATGCCCGTCCTCGGACGGATTCTGGACCACTATCCTCTTGCCAACGGGCAGGGGTACATGGTCGAGGGCTACCGGGTCGTTCTGCTCGTGCTCCTGATCGCGTCGGTTCTGGCCCTGGGGTGCACGCTGGTGATGAAAGAAACCTACCGACGACCCGCCCGATCCGACGAAGGAATGCCGCCGTGACCTCACGCTCTCGGCGAAACTACGCCCGGCAGGATTCGAACCTGCGACCTCCGGTTTAGGAATCCGATGCTCTATCCTACTGAGCTACGGGCGCGTGGTTTGTAAGTCTTGGCACTCTAACGATTTCCTACTGCCGCCGTCAAGTGTTTTCATCTGGAAACGCCGGTGTCGGGGAGGATGAGCCTTGAAAAAGGTGGCGGGATAATATATTATGGTATTGTTGTGGATACACTCGATCGACCCGCCTCGGGTCTCAGGGGACGGGTGGACTTCCGGAAGAGAGATAGTTCCTGATTCACGGTGTTTTATCGGGCTTCTCCGGACCGAAGGTGTATCCCGACGCTCGTAGTCGCAAGATCGCGATTCTCGCGGGAGGCGCCGGGGCGGGCCCTGAGACGGCCCCCGGCAGCGTGAAAACGGCGATCTGAGCACCCGCCACGGACGGTACAGGGCTCCGTTCGATGCCCCCTTCGCAGCAAGGACGCCTAAGTTTTGGCAACCCAATCCGGGAGTTGGTCGGCGAAATAGTCGATAGGAACAGATCGAGAAGGTGATTTGGACCGGATGGCTTAGGACTTGAGGCATGATCACAGAAGAGAATATCTCGGTATTTGAGGGATGGGTCATCGCCATGAGTGCGGTTGCGTTGTTGACGGCGACTGTGGCCGGACCTCGCCTCAACCGCGGCATCACGCGAGACGAGCTGGCGGTGGCCAACGTGGTCAAGACCAAGCGCATTTCCCACCTGGTGACGGCGCTGACGGCGACGCAGGAGAACCATGCTTCGCTTCAGACGAAGGCGGCCGAGACGCGCCGGCAACTGGAGCAGATGCGCTGCGAACTGGCGGCGCTGACGAAAGAGCGGGATACCCTGATGGCTCAGGTGGCGGCTGCCAACGAGAAAGTGGAGGAACTGAGCAGCAAGCTGGAGACGACCGGTCTGGAGGCTGCCAAGCTCAAGGAGTTCCTTTCGTTGCAGGACGTTCAGAAGGAGCGGGACGACGCAGCCGAGCGTGCGCAGAAGGCGGAAGATCGGATTCGCGAGCTGACGCTTGAGCTCCATCGTGCCGGCATCTGGCCATAGCCCATCGGCGCGGGCCCATAAAGGCTGATGCTTCCGAGTGTTGCCGCATGCGGCTACGAGTGAATTCGTTCGGCGGTTAGGCTGCGCCGCATGTGCCCCGTGACACGCACGTCGAAACGCTTCCCAAGCGCCAGTCGTTCGGGGACGGCCACCAAGATCGGATAGCTGCCGATCTGCCGCATGAACGTCGTGTTGCCGTTGTGGACTTCGCTGCACAAATCTCTGAGCACCGTCCCCATCGGGAACAGTCTCTCCAGCATCGGCATGTCAATCTCGTGACGCACCTTGTCCATCCAGGCTCGATAGTAGCGGCGGTTCTTTCGCAGGACCGTCTGTCCCGCCTGCTCGTAGAGGGGCGTCCCGGGGAAGGGGACGACCTGGCGGATGTTGATGCGGCGGATCAACAGATCTTCATCGAGGATGCGCTGGAGGGCCGCGAAGTTGCGGTCGAGGGTTTCGGGGGTTTCTGCCGCCAGGCCGAGCAGGATGTTGATCCCGGGCAACAGGGCGTGACATCCGTTCTCGCCGCGAAAGCCGCCGATGCGATTGACCGTCCGGATGGCCTCGAAAGCGGTCTCGAACGTACAGTTGAGGTTATTGGCCCGCGCCACTTCGGGATCGAAGGATTCAACGCCCATTGCGGCGGTGCTTCCCGGCGTCAGGTATTTGACAAAAAGCTCGGTGCGCGGTTCGTCGACCATGGTGGGGTTGGCGTTGTCGAGATGGAGCACGGCGGGCTTCAGCTCCGCCAAGCCCGAGAGCAGCGTTTCGAGACGTTGACGGTCGCCCGACTCGTAGCTGTAGATGCACGATTGCTTGCCGAGCCGGAACGCGCGAACGCCCAGATCCGTCAACCTTCTGACCTCTTCTATGATGTGCTCGGCGCGGCGCCACTGCACGTTGTGCTTGAGTGGCTCGGTGCAGAACGAGCAACCCTTCTCTCGCGGGCAGCCGCGTCCGGTCTCGACCTCGAGAATCCGATTCGGATGGTTGGGCATCTGGCCGATGAGCTCAGCGCCGCGCAGTGCGAATGGCTGAAGCTCGTCATACGAGCCGAAGGTGAAAGGCCGCAGTTCTTCGTAATCTTCCGCCAGGGGCACCTGGGGTCGCAATCCGCCTCGCACCTGGGTGCCCGCGGTCAGGACAGGGCCGGTGAGGACCTTGCGAAGGTCGAACGAGGTCAGTAGCTTGTTGACTTCTCGCAGGGTGCCCGGACGGGCGCGGAGATACTTGCCCGGGGTCTGAACTCCGGCGATGATGACGAGTTCATCCGTCTCATCAAGGACCCGGCGGATTTCTGCGGGGCTGCGCGTGTGATTGAGCGCCTCGATATGCGTCCTGCCGACGGGAGGATCGATCACCGCGTCGGGCACGTGCTCGAGGTAGCGAATCCAGCGCAGGTCGTCGATGGCCAGGTAGGTCGGTTCCTGTTCGCACAGACCGGCGACGTAGCGAGGCCATACGCCGACGAAGGGGGGCACCCCCAGTCCGGCCGGCTCGTCGGTATAGCAGTCCAGGATCGTCGTGTTATGTGCCATATCACGTGTTTTGCCTGCATTCGTAGGTGTAGCAGCGAACCATCATTCGCCCGTATGGCGCGCATTATATGATCGGGGCGCCTGGAATGCAAAGAGCCACCGCCCGCCGGCGCCGGTAAGGGTGCGGTCGGAATACGGCGGTACTTATGTCGCCTGCAGGTGTTATGTCATTCCGACTGGAGCGGAACGGAATGGAGGAATCTGGCCGCGAAGATGCTGTGCCCTGCGTTTCGCGGCGGTTCTTGGAATGCCGCAACGGGTCAGCCATTTTATGGGGCCAGACACGGGCCGGGAGACTAACGTGATCGCGGCCAGATCCCTCGACTCCGCGTTGCTCCGCTCGGGATGACAAAATGGAGAAAGCTCCGGTCGAGATAACAAACGGGAGGCCGGCCGGTGCCCAGCATGGTGGTCATGGGGCGTGGCCCGAAAGTGCCACCATTTGCCGGGCGCACCCGACGGTCGAGATTGCGAACATATCGCTTAACGATGCGGCTCTTGGTTAGTATGCTGTGGGGACACGGCCAGTCCATTCCGGTTCGGTCGAGGTGATAAACCTTCTGTGAGGAGACAGCATGATGCAGCACGGTACGACACGGCGCGAATTCCTCCGAAATGCAGTCGTGGGCACAGGCGCGGCGCTGCTGGACCACCGTCTGGGTCCCGCGCTTGGGGCGGGGGCTTCCGCACGGGCCAAGCCCAACATCGTGTTCATCCTGGTCGACGACCTGGGCTGGACGGATGCAGCGTGTTATGGGAGCCGGTTCTACGAGACGCCGAACATCGACCGTCTTGCTGTGCAGGGGATGCGATTCACCGATGCCTATGCTGCCTGCGCCGTCTGTTCGCCCACGCGGGCAGCGGTGATGACGGGGCGCTATCCCGCCCGGATGGGTGTGACCGACTGGATCCGTTCCCGCTTTCAGGGAGGCGCCCTTCCCGAAGACAAGAGGAACCCGACGGAATACGTCGGTGGTAAGAACCGGAAGCTCTTGTGTCCGCCGAACGCGCTGTGGATGGAACTGGATGAGATCACGATCGCGGAGGCCCTCAAGCCGGCTGGCTACGTCAGTTGTCATATCGGCAAGTGGCATCTCGGCGCCGACGAATGGTACCCGGATCGCCAGGGCTTCGACTACAATATCGGCGGATGCGATTACGGCCAGCCCCCGAGCTACTTCGATCCGTACTGCCGCAAGGGACAGGGCTGCATTCCCACACTCGAGCCGAAAGAGGAGGGGCAGTATCTGACCGACCGCGAGGCCGAGGAGGCGGTCCGATTTATCCGGCAGTATAAGGATCGACCGTTCTTCCTTCATATGGCTCACTACGCGGTCCATACGCCGATCCAGGCCAAGGCGGACGTGACCGCCAGGTACGAGGCGAAGGAGCCGACGAATCAGAAGAACGCCAAGTACGCCGCGATGATCGAGAGCGTCGATGATGCGGTCGGCAGCATCTGTGCCGTTCTGGACGAGCTGAAGCTGACAGAGAACACGCTGGTCTTCTTTACAGGGGACAACGGAGGGCTGCTGCC
The DNA here is from genome assembly GCA_964612985.1 of uncultured Pirellulales bacterium. Taxonomy (GTDB): domain Bacteria; phylum Planctomycetota; class Phycisphaerae; order Sedimentisphaerales; family Anaerobacaceae; genus Anaerobaca. The sequence goes on along the minus strand of CAZTGH010000021.1, from coordinate 2,843 downwards.
GATCACGGACAACGCACCGCTGCGATCGGGCAAGGGCTATCCGTACGAAGGAGGCATTCGCGAACCGTTGATCGTTCGCTGGCCAGGGGTGGTGAAAGCGGGCAGCCTTAGCGATGAGCCGGTGACCAGCGTGGATTACTTGCCCACGATCTGCGATGCGGCCGGCGTCTCGATCCCGACCGATCGTGATATCGACGGGCTCTCCCTCGTTGAACACCTCATGTCAGGGGGCGACAAGGCTCTGGGACGAGACTCGCTGTTCTGGCATTTTCCGCACTATCGAGGCCGGGACGTCGTTCCCTACAGCATCGTTCGCGCGGGCCCCTGGAAACTCATCAAGCGGTATGAGGGCAAGACGTTCGAACTGTTCAATCTCAACGACGATCTGTCCGAGCGGAATGACTTGGCGGAGAAGATGCCCGAGAAGGTCCAAGAGTTGGATGCCATTCTTCATCGCTGGCTGACGAAGACCAACGCGAAGATGCCCGTGCCCAATCCCAATTACGATTCCGGAAACGCATGATGTCCCGCGTACGGTGGAGGAACCATGCTACGACGTGATTTTCTGAAAACGGCAGGTGCAGCGGGGATTTCCGCCTTCGCATCGAATCTGTTGCATGCTGCGGACGGCAGTCTGATCGCGACGCCTCTCGCTAAACAGGTTCGCTGGCAGGACTACGAGCTGGGCCTGGTGTACCATTTCGATCTCGACGTTTATATGCCAGGGGGGCATCAGCACGAGCGGTCCCGTCGAGAGCGGCTGGACCCGAGCCTGTATCGGCCCACGAGATTCGACACGGATCAATGGCTCGAAGCGGCCCGGGCGGTCGGGGCTCGCTACGCCATCTTCACGGCGACGCACCATCAGGGCTTTCTCCAGTGGCAGAGCGACGTCTATCCGTTCGGCCTCAGGCAGATTGACTGGCGAGATGGCAAGGGCGACATCGTAAAGGACTTTGTCGATTCCTGTCACAAGTACGGCATCGCGCCAGGCCTGTATATCGGCATTCGTTTCAACGCGTACTGGCAGGTCTACAACTACGAGGTCAACGGGGGACGGGGGGGTGATCCGCAGAAGCGCTCCGAGTACATGCGGATCTGCGAGCGGATGGTGGAAGAACTCTGTTCGCGGTACGGACCGCTCTGCGAGATATGGTTCGATGGCGGGGTGATTACGCCCGAGCAGGGTGGCCCGGATCTGCTGCCGATCGTGGACAAGCACCAGACGGACGCGATCTTCTACCACAGCGCCGACCGCGCCCATCATCGCTGGGCGGGCAGCGAGACGGGCACGACGGGATACCCCTGCTGGTCGACGATGCCCAGCGTCGGCAGCCAGATTCGGGCCCACCAGGACCCCGCCCAGCGCACGACGCTGCTCAAGCACGGTGATCCTGAAGGCACCACCTGGTGCCCCGCCATGGCGGATGCCCCGATCCGCGAGCACGACTGGCTCTGGATTCCCAACACCGACCACAGGCTCCAACCGCTGGATCGGCTCGTGAGGATGTACTATGAATCCGTCGGACGCAACGCGAACCTGATCCTCGGGGCGGTGCCGAATGCGGACGGACTGATCCCGGATGCGGATTTCGCGCGGTATGCGGAACTCGGCCGCGAAATTCGAAGACGCTTCCAGAAGCCACTCGCTCAGACTGGCGGGCAGGGCGATCTGCTTGAGCTGGCGCTCCCGAAGCGGACCCAGGTTGACCATGTCGTTATCATGGAAGACATACGGCACGGTGAACGAATCCGAGAATATGCAATCGAAGGGCTTGCGCCTGGTACCGAATGGCGGCGGCTGTGCGACGGGACTTCAATCGGTCACAAACGCATCCAGCGGTTCGATCCGGTCGAGGCAGCGAGACTCCGACTTCGCGTTACCCAATCCGTTGGTGCGCCCGTCATTCGAGACTTCGCGGCCTATGACGCGGCATAGTGCAGCGCCGGAGAAGACAACACGAGAACACATCGGTACGGCAGACGAGATCTCCTTCGTATGGCGGGGACAGCGGGTTTGATGATGTCGGGATGGTTGTCAAGCGCAGCGGCAGGTTCAGATGGGCAGCAGAAGGCGAGCCCGAATCTTGTGATCAGGATCGCCGACGATCAGGGCTGGAACGATTCCGGCTGTTATGGACATCCGCAATGCCTTTCCCGAACCGCCGTGCACACGTTCGACCGCGAGACCGGCCACAGAGTGGAGGGCGCATCGTGATTCGCCCCTGTAGCAGGCGTGTAGCCCGATGTCGGGCCTCTCAGTAAATCGAGCGGATACCTTTCTCGCTGACCTTGTCGACCAGTTCCTTGAAGTCTTTCAGCAGAAAGTTCAACTGCTCCGTGCTTTCGAGCAGTTTCTCGTAAAGCCTTCCGTCATTGATGAGTCGGCCGGCGGTGCCCTGGCCTGCGTTGACCTTCTCCATCGCCAGACGCAATTGGGAGATCGCCTTGCTCATTTCGCCACTGGTGTTGATCATCGCCACGACCAGTTGCTCGGCCTTGGCGTCGGCGCTCTTGAGCGTTTTGGTCCCCGCCACAGCCAGATTCTTGTACTCGGTCAGCGTTGTCTCGGCGCTGTCCATTACTTCCGTGGCGCGTGCCATGGCAACAGAGATGTTCTCGGTAGCGGTCGCCATGTGCGCCAGCGTGGCCTTGACGTTCTGTTTGTTGTTCGGGTCGCCGATGATATCGTTGGCGTTGCCGATGAAGGTGCCGATGTCGTCGACGAGGCTGTTCAGCTTCTTCTGGCTCTCCTCCGGAAAGAACTCGCTGGTCAGGCCCGTGGAGCCCTGTAAGGTCAGGCCGTCGGTCAAGAAGGCGGTTTCCGGTCGGTTCGGGTCCAA
>CAZTGH010000020.1:0-26901 GCA_964612985.1 uncultured Pirellulales bacterium | reverse complement strand
GAACACTACGATTTCTCACCGCCGGCGAATCGCACGGGCCGGCCCTCACCGCCCAATGTCACCGTTGCGGTCGCGCCCGCCTCAACCACGACGGGCGTGCGCGAGGTGAGCGAACTGGTGAAATCGCCATTACGGACCAGATATCCGACCTCGAACCAGCCGGGCGGCACACGATCGAACGTGAAACGTCCCTCGGAATCGCAGATCGCTTCGTAACGGTAGTTGCGTCGGTGCTCGAACCACGTGGAATTCGGCAGCCCGCCCATCCAGATCTTGCCTTCCAGAGGCTCGCGTCCCGGGGCCACCTGTCCCTCGATCCGCCCCCACCGCTGGAGTCGAATCACGCGATCCTGAGCGAACTGCTCCGAACCGATCAGTGCGAAACCCGCTTCATGCGCCGCGAGCAGACTGAACCCATCGTTCGGCTCCTCCTCGAATCGGAAGGACCCCCGCTCATCCGTCTCGATAATCGGCCCTCCCTCACGCTTGCCAAACCGAGGCGCCATTAACCGCCCATCCGTAATCGACACGCTCCGGTCCGCATCGATCCAGCCCACCTGCGCCCCCGCCACCGGCGCGCCGTTGGGATCGACCACCCGGCCGGAGGCTTTCGTCGTCGTGGAGTCGGGGGCTTGCAGATCGAACCACGTCGGATCGGCGTCATCCGGTGGGATGGAGCTGCCCAGGCGGGCGTGGTTGGCGTTCGGAGAGAGGTCACGGGCGATAGGACCGGCGCCTTCTTCGAAGGTCCAGCAGGCGAGCAGGGCGGGTTCTGTGCCGGTCAGCGGGGCTTTTTCGTACTGCGGCGTGTAGCCGCTCTTCGCCGCATCCCACAGGCGAATCTCGGCAATCTGGCCCTGGAAGGGGCGTTCGGTCGGGATTAAGAAGCGGCCGAAAACCAGCGGCTGGCCCGGGGCTGGGATGAACGAATCGCGCTGGAAGGTCTCGGAGAAGTGCATCCAGTCGTCAGGCACTCGCCGAATGGTCCCACCCCCGACTAGACCATCTTCGGTCGCGCGGAAGGGATCGAACACGACCGAGTCGGGGCGGTCATCGTGTTTGTTCAGGGCGATGCCGAAGCCCTGGAGGCTCACTCGGCCCGTTCCCAGATAGGCCCCCTTGGCCAGCAGGGCCCAGCCGGGCGCGTTATCGTAGGGCCCCGGTGGGAACTGCGGCTTGAACCACATCTCCACCTTGAGTTGCTCGGCAGTCCGCAGACTTTCGGAATCGGGGACGTAGAGATAGTCGTCCTTGCCGTCGAAGGCCAGGGCATAACGACCGGGCGGTGCCTGCGATGCGACGGGTGAAGCGGGTGCATCGGAAGCAGCAGACAGAATCTCACCGTGCGCGGTCGGCGCCACCGCGACCTGTCCAGCCGCCAAGCGCCGCTGCAAGCGGAACGATTCGAACTTGCGATGCTGGTAGGGAGTATCGAAGGTGCATTTCTCCCACAAGCTTCCATCGTCCAGTTCGAAGCTCGCGTAATAGATCGGCTCCAGCGTCTCGCCCCTCTTGGTCGTCAGGACGAAGCGATATTGCCAGTCTTCCGTGGCGGTCGTGTCGCGCACCGTGCTGATGAAAACGCGATCGTCGGGATCGCTGCCAATCCCATCGAGCCGAATCCCCGACGTCAGTGCCCTCGCATCGTTCGCGTCGGGCGGCACCGATACCCCCATCTCCTGCCACACGTCAGATCCAGAACCGTCGGGGAGGAGACCGAGTTCGGCCAGTTCGGGGGGGCTTTCGAATTCCACGCGGCCATCGGAGTAGAGCACATAGGTGCCAAAGCCGAACGGCAGCAGCGTCGTTACACAGGCCAACGGCGTGTCTGCGGGGGTTCCCGGGGTCTTATCCATCCCCAGGTAGGTCACGTGCTGTGGCACAAATTCACGCCCGCTCTCGCCGAGGGCATCGCGAAGCTCCGACAGATGGGCCGGATACCCGCCTGCATGCGACGCGGCATGGTCCGACAGAGCGGTTCCGAACTGCTTCAGTTTCGAAGAGAGCCCGCTCGCATACCACATTGGTTTCTCGTCCCCCGGCGCAATCTCCATACGTAACTGCCCCGGTTGTTTGCCGGTAAGGGGAATGTTGCGGAACTTGACGCCGCCCCCGCGTGCGGCGACGCCCTCAATCACGATTCCGGCAAGATCGTTCAGAGACATGTCCACCTGATATCGCTGCCCTTTCGGATCACTCGGATCGCGGGGCAGAGGAACTTCCGACAGCAGACGTACTCGATGGAGTCTGCCGGAAGTGTCCTGAGCAGCGACCACCCGCGGTCCATCTACCATCGAAGTCACCAAGAACTGCGTAGTATTCGAATCGACGGCGGTCAATCCTATGATCTTCTGCGAGCCGTGGGCCCCGATCCGGATCTCGCCATCGGCATCCTTCTCTTGGATGCTTACGGATTGGACGGCAGGCGGGTCCTTCAGCCGGGCGTAGATTTCGACGTTGACGTAATTGCGCTGCTGCCCGAGCGCAGCGAGCCAGATGTTGCTGCCTTCCATGCGCCAGAATTTCAGCGCATGGCGGATATCCGGGGGCTGGTAGGACCACGCCAAGGCATACTCCGGTTCCGGCTCGATCCGCAGAGCCAACAACACGCCGTGCCCCTCCACATCCGCTTGGTAGACGTCGGGGATCGTAGTCGACTCACCGTCCAGCGTCCACCACCTGAGCTCTTCGGCCGTCAGTTGCGAATACGCCAGAAACTCCACCGTCACGCCGTTGGGTAGCTTGGCAACGACGCCGGAGGACCGGCGCTGCGGCGGGTCGACGAGGGCGCCTCCGCCAGCGCCCTCGTCGTCCGGGAACCGCATGGATTCCAGGGTGCAGCTTCTCCCCTGGTCGATCTCGAGGACCGTGATCCTGTAGCGGCGCTGTTCGGCGGTGGTAACCAGCAGCACTTGGGGGAGGTGCTCCCCGATAGGGCAACGCCTGAACGGTTCGCCGATCACCTTCTCCGCCTGCTGGGACGTGGTCCCTCGCACCAGGACGAGCGAACGCGCGTCAAAAACCAGATCGCCCTTGCCCAGATCGAGAATCGCCCGGCGCAGGTTGGCCTCCGAAACCCCGTGCGGGACCGCAACGAGTTGACCCGAAGCCAGATCGAGCATCACCGCCTCCCGATCCACGTCGGGCAACACGAGAGTCATACCCCGCATCGGCTCCACCGAGAGCATTTGCCCCGATGCCAGGTCCAGCACGAATGGAGTATTCGGCGTCTCCAGATCGGGTAGATAAGCACGGCGCTTGGGGGACAGCTTTGGCTCGTCAGAGACATTGGTCTGTGCCATTGCATCAACGAGCACCGGCTGCGGGAGGTGCAGGTCCTTCTTGATTGTGCGGTCTGGCTCCAGGCGGACGGGGAGCAGTCCCCTCCTTCCTTCGACCTGTCTGTGCCGTGCGGCAATATGCCAATCGCCCGGCGGCAGATTGACCAAGCGATACCGTCCTTCGCTGTCGGTGACCGCCGGTGGGTGACTATCCTCGGGCCATGGTCCCTGAGCATTGGGCAGCTTCCAGAAGAGATGTACTTCCGCACCGACTGCCAAGCGGCCCTCGGAGTCAAATACCCGCCCCTCCACGCTACATGTGGACTTCGACAGATCAACCACAACATCGCATCGTTCCCGACCTTCGTCCATCTCCACGAGAGCTGCTCCTCGCACGTTCTCAACCGGCACCGAAGGCCATCGTTCGCCCGGCCCGTGATAGGCGCGCCACCGTCCGCTATCGACGTCGCCTCGCGTCGGGCCACTCCAGGGATAGTACAACAGATGAGTTCCAGGCGGGACATTGTCGATTCGAAAGCGGCCTGCTTCGTCCGTAACGGCTCGCAGGGCGTTGGACACCAGTCCAAAGTCGCCGGCCGTGGTGAGTGACAGAGGGGCATTCGGAAGCGGTTTGCCGTCCGGGCCGATCACTTGTCCCTCGACGGATCCAAGCATCTGTTCTGTGGAAGGATCGGTATAGTCATCCGAAGACGCGCCGGGACGAATGAGCTTGAAAACTTCCGTTCTGACTTGGGACCGTGCCACATTCAGGCTGGCGAGGACTTGGGCGGCGACACATTCCTCTTCGTGTAGGAGGGCCAGGAGGATGTGCTCGGTGCCGATGTAGTCGTGGCCGAGGGTTCTGGCTTCTTCTTTGGCGTACTGCATCGCCCTCTCGGCGCGCGGCATGCGCGGTAGGGGTGACGCATGCGTCGCCCTTGCGCCGGGCCGGACGAACTGGTTCACTTCCGCCCGCAGCCTGTCGAGGTCGGCGCCGAGATTCGCCAGGACCTTCGCGCTGACGGCGTCCTCCTGGCGCGCCAGAGCCAGCAGGATGTGCTCGGTGCCGACATAGCCGTGGTTCAGTCGCCGAGCCTCCTGCTCGGCCAACGGCATCACTCTCTCGGCCCGCGCTGTCAGAGACAGGACGTGCGGTGTGTCCGTCTCGCTCACTTGCGGTTCCCGGTCTTCCGGTGCGGCTTGGGCGTCGACGGCGACGTCCGTCTCGTGTCCGGGCTTCAGAGAGACGTTGCGGAACGTTACCCAGGTCCAGGGACGGGTCTGGAACTGGAATTCGGCGATCTGGTCGATGGCGACGTTCTTGAAGTAGGCCGTAGTCTGCCGGGCTTGCCCGGCCGTACCTGCGTTAGTTGGCGAGGCAACCAAGGTTCGGCCATCCTTCGAGAGGGTAACTACACGACAGGGGCGTTCGAGAATGTCATCGCTTACCGTGATCGTAACACTGTCGCCATCGGAGACGACGGCCTGGGAGAACATCACACCGCCGAGCTGGGTGCCGCGTCCGCTGTATGATTCGCCTGTGGCACTGGCGGTCGTTTCCCAGGGTCCGGCGGCAATGCCGACCAGCAATTGACATTCTCGCAGATTCTTCGGCAAGGACGTGGCCAGCCAGCGCATATCCCGTGCATATTCGCCGCCCCGCCTGGGCGGACTACTGCCTCCGGTGCTGGAGCCTCCGGGCTCCGTCTTGATGGTCGTGTCGGCGTCCGAAGGCAGATTCCGCAAGCGAATGGCAAACTCGAACGCCTCCTGATTCGAGTCCGGATAGACGGTGCCACCGATCTGGTCGTAAGGCGCTTCTTCAAGGACCGAACCATCCGGTCGCCACCACGATGTGCCCTCACTGGGATGCTCGCTGAGCCCCAGTAATTCGACGACGATACCGTCCGGCAGAATCGCTTTGGGCAGATCAGATGCGTCCTCCACCGGCCGGAAGTAGATAGCGCAGCCATGCTCGTCGGCGCGGGTGATTCGGATTTCGTAGCTGGCCTTCTGGGCCGTGGTGAGCGTCGCCTGCCAGGGCAATTCCGGCGGGATGACCGTGCGGGTCTCTGCTTTGTCGGAAGCCGACGCATCGCCCAGCGCAGCGCCGCGGAGAAACGTGATCTTGGGCAGCCCCTTGGCGCGGTCATAGTAGTAGAGAACATCTCCTTCGCCTCTGGAGGCCGTGGTCTGCAGGAGACGGAAATCGCTTTCAACCTTGGGCAGCGTGATGATGCTCTCGCTGGCCAGGTCCAGGACCGGGAGGGCCTGTCCATCGATATCGGAAAGCCATACGCCACAGTCGGGCAAGAGCGCGAAGCGGTCTCCGCTGTCCTGCGACTGCTTGTCGGTAAAGACGGGATAGGTCTTCTCGTGCAGGACTTCAGCTTCAGGGCTCAGAGACCTGGTCGTCTGGAGATCGCTGCATTTGGCCAGAACGATCCGAAGGTACCCATCGCGGACAAAGCGGGGGTACGCGACCGGGTACGTAAGAGTGCCCTGCCAGTTCGCAGGCACGCGCAAGACCTCGGTGCGCGCCGAAGCACCGGGCGAAAAGGCACCTGCAACGGTTCCGGCATCTGCGTAGTATTCCAGGCCCAGATAGCTGTCCTGCTGTGAAGTGTTCTCGACACCCACCTGAAGGAGCGTCTCGTTCATTTCCACGAGGCGCTTACCGTCGGGAGCAGGCATGTGAAGCGAATGAATCGTCAGATAACCGGTGCTATCGGAGACGTTGAGAATTTCGTCGATGCCCTTGATGTGCATACCGTCTCGTTCTGCTCGCGCCATGGGCAATAGGACGGCGGCGGTGATGACAATGGCGATCAGGCCGACGGTGCCCAGCTTGGCGGATTTCGGGACGGGGCGGGTGAGGATGTGTTTGATGCGGCTGCGGAGGGCGCTCTTGGATTCGACGACGCCGATGAGACGCAGGCTCAGGGCGGGGCGGCGATGAAAGGCGAGTTTGGCGATGTGGAGCAGGGTCTCGGGATAGTCGGGGGCGGTTTCGCCCATGGCGACCAGGACCGCCTCATCAACCGCCTGCTCGCGGATGCGGCGGATCATCGTGTTGGCCAGCCAAAGAAAGGGATTGTAGAAGTAGACGATCTGTAGCAGCGTCTGGATCAGGTTCACCCAGAGGTCGCCTCGCTTGATGTGGGCCAGTTCGTGCAGCAGGACGGCGTCCAGATCGTGCGGCTGCAATCTCGGCAGCAGGGTGCTCGGCATCAGAATGCAAGGACGAACCAGTCCGCAGACGGCCGGACTGGTCGCGTTGGAGGAAACGCGTATCGCGATCGGCCTCCTCAGGCCCATTCGCGAGCGACACCGATCGAGAGGGGCCTTCAATCTTTGCGGCGCGTCCTGCGCCTGGGCGACGAGCCCACGAACGAACCAGGCCCGCTGGATGAGCAACAGCAGCAGTGCGGAGGCAACTGCCAGCCAGACCAGCAGGATGAGGGCCTGCCAACCCAAGGCGGGGGAGGGCTGAAGTGCATCGTCCTGCGCGAGCCTTGCCTTGTCGGGTGCCGGTTTTGCGATCGCGCTTTGGTCGGGGTCAGGAGTCGCCATCGGCGAGCTGTCGGTTGCCGATGCCACACCTGGCATCTCCGGCGCAAGAGCATGTTCTTCAGGGATAGGGCGAACGGAGATCCCAGCGTAGTCATCTGCCATCGTTCGGCCATCGTGGGAAACACCATCCGCAAGCTTCGCTTGAGGCGGCCACCCGGCTGGAGACGTCTCGGGCTCAACCGTCGATGGCTCGCTGACGACAATCTGTGGCGGCTCCAGCGTTTCGCCCAGCCAGGTGCCGAGGCTGACCGGGGACCACAGGGATGGAGGCAGTACGAGCTTGACCAGCACCAGCATCCAGATCCAGTAGCGAAAGACCGCGCGGACCCGGCGGCGCAATAGGATATCAACCGCGAGCAGGATCAGGATCAGTACGCTCGACTGGATCAGCATCGGCAGTGCGAACTCGATGAAGGCCTGGCCCGCCGCGTTGATCGTCGCAATGATCGCATTCATGACAACACCTCCGCATCCAAAGATGCTCGCCGGAGCGTTTTGTTACATCGAAGGATGGGCGAATGACTATTCGCCCCTACGTTTTTCGCTGCGGCGCTTCTTGCGGATCATACTCTCCAGCTCGGCCAGCTCGGTGTCGGAGAGGCTGTGGCTTTCGAGCATGAACTGCATCATGGGGGTAAAGGCGCCGCCGAAGGCGCGGGTCAGGGTCTTGGCCACCTCGCCCTTGCGGGCCTGCTTCTGGGTGATGGCCGAGCGGTAGAGGATCAGGTTGCGGATCCGCTCGGTGGTCAGCAGGCCCTTGGCGACCATGCGGTCCATCAGGGTCTTGACGGTGCTGTAGGTCCACTTCTTGCGGGTTTCGAGGACCTCCTGGACGGTCGGCGCGGCACACGGCTCGTGCTCCCAGACCACCTGGATGATCTGCCATTCCGCTTCGGTCAGCTCGTACTCTCTGGATGCCATGACCACCTCCTTTCGCTTTAACGATTACGAGACTACTCTACATTTGTAAAGATCGCAAGCGCATTTTTCAGATTTTTTCGAAAACATCGGCTCTCTGGGATGGACTTGCGGCTGAAGTCGTTGTTTTCAAAATGCAGGCACAACCAAGGTCTCTCAAGTTCTTACCAGGACACCGGTTATGTCGCATGACGGCCTGACGGCACCCACGAATTTCTTCAACGAGCCCGGAATTCTCCCTGTGGGCGTCGGAGCAGGCTATGATGGCTCGCAGTTCAGTCTGGTTTTGTCGCTACGATCTGGAAAGGATGGTTCGATGAATGCAGGCCTGTCGTGGCTGTTATTGACGTTGTGCCTTGGCGGCGCGCAGACGCCCTATCCGCGTGTGGCGATGCTCTGGTCGCCGGTGCGGGGCGAGCGGTCGCTCGAGAACATCGCCCGACACGATCTGATTATGATGGGCGTCGGCAGTTTCGGCCTGAGATACGACCGCGAGCCGACGGGGCTGGCGGAGGGATTCACCGCCGAGTCGGTGGAGAGAGCGCGGGAGCGCATCGCTGCGATCCGCAAGCTCAATCCGGATGCCCCGATCCTGGCGGAGCTGTACTTCTATGAGTATCGCGAGACCTGGCTGCCCGAGGACCATCCGTGGTGGCTCCGCAAGAATGGAAAGCGGCAGCAGTTCTGGCCGGGCACCTACCGCATGGACTGGTACAACGCAGACTACCGGAGGCATGTGGTCCAGCTCACGGCGGCGGTGCAACAGGCGGGTCTGGACGGAGTCTTCTACGACAATCTTCGCGAGGAGCCCGAGCCCTGGGCAGCGTTCCTCCAGGAGGTCCGCCAGGCGGTGGGCGATGATTTTCTGATTCTGGTCAACTCAGGGTACGCGGTCGGCAAGCACAATTTCGCCGCTCCTTACGTCAATGGAATCATGTACGAATCGGGCTGGAGTCATGGGCGGACCCAGTGGGACGAGTGCATCGCGAAGATGCAGCACACCGAATCGCTGCTGCGCGAGCCAAGGATCAGTGTGATCGAACGATTCGAAGAGACGCGGTCGCGTGCGGGCTGGCCGGGCGACGCCAACCGGGGCAACAAGCCCCCCGCCGATCCGCAGACGAGACGTTGGAGCCTGTGCTATGCGCTGACGGTCGGTGATTTCTATTATCTCTTCAGCGACAACACCAGCCATCGGCACGACTGGTATCCGGAATACGACGTCAAGATCGGTCTGCCGACGGGTCCGGGCGAGCGAATCAATTCCCACGTGTGGCAACGCCACTACGAGAAGGCCCTCGTCATGGTCAACCTGCCCGGCGCGAACGAGCCTTACGAGGTCGCGCTGAACCGTCCTGCCACAGATTCACTGACCGGTCGAAGGGCAAGCCGGTTCACGATCGGTCCAGGCGACGGCGCCATCCTCGTGCTACAGGACTGAGCCTATGGGCCGACCGACATCACCACGAAGGCGAGCACGACCAGACCGATGGCGAGGTACGCCTGGGGCGAGAGGACCTCGCCCAGCAGCAGGAAGCCCAGGACGTTGACGACCACGATGGAGGTGGCGCCGAAGAGGGCCATGGTCTTGCCCGCAGGGACCACACCCCGCAGCCCACGCAAAGCCGAGCAGCGTACCGATCCGCCCTGCCGCTGTCAATCCGATTCTGCCGTTAGCAGCGAGTCGGGTGCGGTCGGCAAATGGTGGCAGGTCTTGCCCACGGCTGGTGACCGCCACTGTTGGGGCCGTCCTACCTTTGATTTGTCATCTCGACCGGCTCCGTCCTTTCTGTCATCCCGAGCGGAGCGGAGTCGAGGGATCTGGCCGCGAGGAAGTCAGTCTCCCAGTCCGCGCGTGGCCCTTCTGCATCGTTGACGGATTGCTGTGTTCCGGATACGGCCGCGAAACACAGACTTCATCCCATGCGATGCCAGATTCCTCCATTCCGCTCCGCTCCAGTCGGAATGACAAAGCGGATGCAGCAAACACAAGTGCCACCGTATTCCGACCGCACGCAGCGCGTCAGTAAGTGAGACAACGCGGCCGACCGACTGGAAAATACACCGCAGCGGGGCCAAGGGCTTGTGTCTCAGGCCAGGAGCATGCGCATGGGGTGGAGGGTGCGGTCGAAGGGGTTGAAGACGAGACCGAGGATCTCCAGGGTCACTACGCCCAGCAGGGCTTCATCGTTGCGCTCTCCGAGGATTACGTGGGTGTGCGCCTGGCCCTGGGGCAGGGTCAGGTACGCCTCGGAGATGGACCGTTCGACGGTGGTCCCGTCGGCGAGGGGAAACGTCATGCGCCGTTGGGCATCGAGACCGACCGCCTGCCACGTGGTTTGCGGAAGCACGGAATACGTTGCCCCACTATCGACGAGGAAACGGACCTGGGCCTCTTTGCCCTCTGGTCCTCTGACCCGGCCTTCTATGTACGTGATCCCCATGGTCGCCATTATCGACACGACCGCCAAGTCTACCATCCCCAAACGCCGCGCGTTTGAGGCTGCCACGCGGCGCTGCAGCTTTCGCCTTGGCCGGACTCAGTACGACACGCGCCGTCTCAGCGAGACAGGCGCGTGTCAGCTTCGCCAGGGGCGGGTGCGGTTCTGGACGGAGGCGAGGGTTTCGTTGGCGATCATGATATCCTCGGTGATCTCGAAATCGAACATGCCGGCCAGGCAGTGATCGGCGCCGTTCTCGAAGACGTATTTGAAAGCATCGCGGGGCGGGATCGCTCCGGCGGCCATCACCTTGAACGCAATCCAGGGCTTCGTGACGTTCTTCATGACCTCGATCGTCTCGGCGGGGTCCTTGCACCAGTACCCCGGGACCTCGCAGTGCGGACCTTTGAGCTCATGCGACTTCGGGGCACTCGGGTAGTTGTGGTGGTGGAACGTCTTGATGTAGAAGTCGTTGGGGATGTTATGCTTCTCGCACTGCACGACGACGTTCAGATCGTGGCAGCCGACGCCCGAGGGAACGCCCAGGTCTTTGGCGATCTCGACGGCCTTGCGGACCAGGTCCATGCGCCCCTGCGCGCAGAGCGGGTCGGAGCGGACACCCCAGAGGTAGATCGCCTCGGTGCCGTTGTCGACCAGCTCTTTGGTCATCTCGGAATAGGCCTTCATGTCGTCGGTGAGTTCGGCGATCGGGCAGATGATCCACTTCATCTTGCCGCCGTAGCGCTGGCGGTACCGCTGAAGCATCGCCACGATGCCGGGCGGGTTGTGGATCGAGAGCGTGTCGATGCCATGCGCCTCGGCCAGGGCCATCGTCTCGTGGATCTTCTCTTCGGTGTTGTAGTGCGCACAAAGATTGTAGACGTACTTCAGATCGCGGCTGTGCGTGTAGTGCGTCAGGAGGTTGCCGCCCAGCAGGATGCGGCTGACCTCCAGGTCGCCGATTTTGCCCTTGGGCAGCGTCGCCTTGGAGTTCGGCTCGACTTGGATGTCCAGTCTGCCCTGCTCCGCCCCCTGGGCCGCGTTCAGCGCCAAAGCACCGCCGGCTGAAGCGGCCAGCGACTGTTTCATGAAACTGCGACGATTCAGATCCGATGCCATCGTTCTCGTCCTCCCGTTCTCAGTGTCCGCCTTCTTGTTGATAGTGAACTTTTGCAGAAATGGACAGTAGGCCTACTGTCCATTTCTGCAAAACCCTACTTGACAGTTGAGTCCTCAGTCCAATCGGCCGGCGGACCAGCGGATGGCGCGGGCGATCAGTTCGCGGTAGTTCGGGTTGGCGTAGGCCTTGGAGTCGTGACCGCCCTGGAGCAGGCACACGCGGGCCTTGCCGTAGTCCGGCCGCACCCAGCCGATGGTCTTGTCGCTGGTCTCATGGTCCGTCGTGAGCAGGACGTGGTTGTCCCTGGCGAACCAGAGGCCCTTGTAGGTCTCGTCATGGATGGCGAAATCCTCCAGGCCACGAGTGATCGGGTGATTGCGGTCGGCGATCTGGACGGTCAGGTCCACGTCATGCTTGTAGGTGCCGGTCTTGAAGGCGACGCCATCGATGGTCTGGTCCTTCAGCGGATACTTGGTGCCGACGATCTTGCGATACTCATCCCATTCCTGGAAGGCGGCTTCGGCATGGTGCAGCGCCACGAGACCGACGCCTTTGTCCTTGAGCAGGCTCTCGAAATTCTTCTGCCGCCTGGGGGAGATGTTCTGCGACATGTTGTAGAGGACGATCACGTCGTAATCCCAGTCGGAGACGTCCTCGAACAGTTCGCTATGGTCCTTCTGGGCGGCCTCGACGTAGGTGATGTCGTCGTAACCCTGGAAGAGCTCGAAGAACGGTTCGCGTTCGAAGTCGTGTCCGCCGGTGACGACGACGACCTGGATGGGATCGATGGGCTTGACCATGATATTCCTGTAGTAGACGAGACTGTCGGGGTCGTGGCCCTGGATAGCGAAGGTGCCGGCGGAGAGCTTACGGTCGCCGCGATCCCAGTCGTCCGGCTCGGTCCAGTCCACCGTCGTCTTGCCGTCGATCTTGATGGTAATGTGTTTGCCGACGACCTTGATGTAATAGTGAAACCACTCGCCGTCCGTGGACGGAGCATCATCGATCACGTCCTGGACGCCGTAGAGGCCGCCGGTCTTCTTGCGGTCGCTATGGGTGGAATTCACCTGGCACTCGTAGCCTTTGGCGGGCCAGTCGGTTTCCTGGTAGGCGGTATGGAAGTAGATGCCTGAGTTGGCCTTCGGCATCGTCATGACCTGGGCCTGAAACTCGAAGTCTTTGAAGCTGCCTCCGTTGACGGAACCGGTGTAGAAGAGATGGCTACGCTTGCCATGGACGACGAGTTTTCCGTCTTCGACACTGAAGGTGCCCTGGTTCTCGCTGGCCCGCCAGCCTTCGAGGCCCCTGGTCCCGTCGAACAGCGCGACCCAGCCGTCGTCGGCGTCGTCGGGCAGGGGGCGGACCATGATATTCTTGTAGTGGACGATGCTGTCAGGGTCGTGGCCCTGGATGGCAAAGGTGCCACGGTCGATCTTTCGACCCCCTCGGTCCCAGCCTTCCGGCTCGATCCAGTTCACCGTCGTCTTGTCGTCGATCTGGATCGTGACGTGCTTGCCGACGACTTTGATGTAATAGTGGAACCACTTGCCGTCCGTCGAGGGGGCGTTGTCGATCACGTCCTGGACGTCGTAGAGACCGCCTGTCTTCTTGCGGTCGCTGTGCGTGCTGTTGACCTGGCACTCGTAGCCCTTGTTGGGCCAGCCGGTCTGCTGGTACTCGGTATGGAAGTAGATGCCCGAGTTGGCCTTGGGGTGGGTCAGGACGTCGGCGCGGAACTCGAAGTTCTTGAAGTCGGCGCCGTTGACGGGACCGGTATAGAAGAGATGACTGCGTTTGCCATGGACGATGAGCTTACCGTCCTCGACGCGGAAGCTCCCCTCGTTCTCGCTGGCCCGCCAACCTTCGAGGCCCTTGGTGCCATCGAACAGCGACACCCACCCGTCGGTGGCGAGGTCGGGCAGAGGCTTGACCTGGATGTTCTTATAGTAGACGAGGCTCTTGGGGTCGTGGCCCTGGATGGCGAAGGTACCGCGGTCGATCTTGCGCCCGCCTCGCTGCCAGCCTTCCGGCTCGATCCAGTTGACCACCGTCCTGCCGTCGATCTTGATCGTAACGTGCTTGCCCACCACCTTGATGTAGTAGTGGAACCATTCGCCATCCCTGGACGGCGCGTCGTCGATCACATCCTGAACGCCATAGAGGCCGCCCGTCTTCTTGCGGTCGCTGTGCGTCGTGTTGACCTGGCACTCGTAGCCCTTGTTGGGCCAACCCTCCTGCTGGTAGGCGGTGTGGAAGTAGATGCCGGAGTTCGAACTCTGCGTGGTCTTGACGTCCGCCTGGAATTCGAAGTTCTTGAAAGTGCCACCATTGACCGGTCCGGTGTAGAACAGGTGGCTGCGGTCGCCATGCACGACCAGGGTGTCGCCATCCACGCTGAAGGTGCCTTCGTTTTCGCTGGCCTTCCAGTCGTCCAGGCCTTTGCTGCCATCGAACAGGGTGAACCAGCCACCATCGCCGGCCGATACGGTCGCGCCGCAAACGGCCAGCACAGCGCAGGCCAACAGCAGAGTCGCGGTCTTCTTCGTCATGTTGCGTGTCTCCTTAATGATCTTTGGTGCATTGTTCTTAGAGCCGCCAGGGGCTGCGCATGGCCCGCACGAGATGGTGGTTGGCCGCATCGTTGTCGACGAACCGTTCCTTCGCGGGATCCCAGCGCAGTTTCTGTTCCAGGCGGATCGCAATGTCGCTGATATGGCAGAGAATGTCGGCCTGGACCGCTTCGTCGATCGGGCAGATCGCTTCTTTGCGCGACTTGACGCAGTCCAGGAGGTTTCGCGCGTGATTGTTGCTGTTGTAGAGTTGGACGTCGTTGGGTGTCCACTCGGTCTGGAGCAATTCCTTCGGATGGGCGTTGATGCCGGAACGGTCGACGTGGACCCATCCATCGGTGCCTTCGAAGGCGGTGCCGTGATCGCTGGTTCGACCGTAGCGTTTCTTCCAGGCGTCCGGATACGGATTGCCGGTGTAGTTCATCGTCACGCCCCTGTCGTACCGGAGCGTGAGGTTCCAGTTCATTGCGGTATTGCAGACGCCTTCGGGATCGGGCCAGACGCCCTTGCCCTCTATTGTGAGCGACCCGGCCAGCTTTTCGGCACCACCCCAGAGGGCGATGTCGAGCGGATGGACGCCCCAGCCGGCGATGAAGCCGAGCGCATAGTCCGATATAAACCACCACCACTGATTTGAGACGCGATCCGGCGTGTACGGATGCTGCGGGGCGGGTCCGAGCCACATATCGTAATCGACCCAGTCAGGCGCCGAAACCGGCTCGCGCGAGCCACCCGAGGAGCTGCCCGCACACCAGACGTTGATCTCGCGCAGCTCGCCGATCCTGCCGTTTCGCACCAGCTCGCAGGCAAAGCGGAAGTTGCGTTCGGAACGCTGCTGGGTCCCGAACTGAAAGATCGTGCCATAGCGATGGCACGCCTCGCGCAGCGCCTGGTCTTCGGCCAGGCTGAGCCCCATCGGTTTTTCGACGTACATGTCCTTTCCCGCTCGCGCCGCCTCGAGAGCGACCAGCACGTGCCAGTGGTCGCAGGTGGCGATATGAATCACATCGATGTCCGGGCGGGCGATCAGCTCGCGATAGTCCAGGTAGGTCGCGCAATCCTCGTTCTTGTAGTAGGCATTGACGATCTTGCGGCCGTTATCGAGCACGGGCTTCTTGAGGTCACAGACCGCCACCACCCGGCAGTCGTCCTGCGAGAGGAAGTTTCGCATCACGTAGGCGCCCTGGGGCCCGACGCCGACGGTGGCGACGGTGATGCGCTCGCTGGCGGCCACCGTGCCGGCCTTGCCCAGCGCCGACGGTCGAACCACGTACGGAAAGGCGATCGCCCCCAAACTCAATCCCGTGGCCCGCCTGATGAACCCCCGACGTGACAGCTTCGTGCGATCGGCCATGTCAATCCTCCTTTGGCTCTGAAACGGCCTGGAAAACCAAAGCCATTGTCCCGCCAGTCTACGTTGCCCAGCCTGCCCCGTCAAACCAAAACCCATCGGCTTATCCCGCAGAACCCACTGCAGGTTGGCAGCGCAATGTCTGTTGCCAAGGGAAGGATCGCGCGCGGTGGGCGCATGAAAGGAGGGGAGCGATGCCTCCATGGGATTCGGGGGGCATCGCTACCCTGGCGTTGCAACAGGCAAAAGTGGAGCGATCGGCCGCCCTCCGATCGCTCCGGTCACTGGGGATAGGCTTATTGGGCCGGCACGCCGAAGACGGAGACGCTGGCCAGTTGTCGATCGGTGCCCGGGGGCACCGCGGTCAGGTCCACGTTTTCACCACGGACGCAGATCTCGACGACGGTCGTGCCGGGATCGACGACCTCGGGCGTGACGGTGCCCGTCCAGGCGCCGCCGGCGGCCGAGGTGGCGCTGACTTCCACACTGAGTTGGACGCGGAAGTTGGACTCAACCGTGGCCGTGGTGCAACCGCTCAGATTCTGGTCCGACAGCGGTCCCTGCGGATTCTCAGACTGGAGGCGCAGCGCCTTGCCGCCGACTCGGACGACGTATCCGTCGCCTCCTTTGCCATTGCCTCCGTCGCCACCGTCGGCGAAGTCGATGTGGTCGCAGAGGACCCACCAACCGGAATTCTTCACGTAGGCAATGATATTCGAATCACATGAGGCGTCGGCATTGACCCCGTCGGTCCAGTTATCCCAACTGACAAAGACCCACTCCGAACCATAGGGCCCTCCGCAGCAGACGACCGTGCCGGTCGCGCCGGACATCAGGTCCGGAGCGCCGGTCCCGCCCGGCTCTCTCGGGTTGTTGACGCGCAGCATGACGCGGTCACCCGGGAAGAACTCTCCTCCGCAACAACCGACTTCGACCCTTCTGCATTCCGAGAGAATCGGGTGGTAGATGTCTCCGTCGCGAGCCGGACAGATGCGCACCGTGTCCGGATCGGGAATCGTCGTATCGATCACCCCCTGCAAGCGAACGCGGTCATCGAAATCCACGCCGCCGGGCGTATCCAGTTCCGTGTAAAGATCGCCCGAGTCGAAGACCGCGTAGTCTCTTCCGTCGTCGGCTTCGAAGTAAATGCATCCCTCGAGCCCTTTGCGGATAACGCCGCAGGTGTTGAAGGGCCGGCCCAGTGTCATCGCGCGGGTATCAACCCAGGTCACGGAACCGGCAGGAAATGCCAGGAAGGACGAGTCGACACACTCACTCGCATCATCCTTGCCGGCCGCGTAGAAATCCCAACTGACGAGGACACGGCCCGCACAGTCGCCACTGTCGCAGCAGACGATGGTGCCGGCGTGGCCGGCGCTCAGGGCGGTAATCGGATCGTCGCTTAGCAGAACGACGCGCTCGCCCCGGGCAAACCTGCGGCCCGGCTGCTGGCCGCCGTCTCCGTCCCCATTTCCGTTGCCGCCGCCGGGACCGATCTGGATCACGAATTCGGTTTCTTCATATTCTCCTGTTTGGTCGCAGTCGACGGCGCGAACCTGCACCTCGTACGTGCCGGCCGGGAAGGGCCCAACCGAACCGGCAACAAGTTCCCAGGAACTGCTTTCGGTGCCGCAGTCCTGTTCCTCGCAGTCCGGATCGAAGTAGCCGGGCAGCAGCAGGTCGATCAGCATCGTCTCTGTAACCTGGTCGGCCTTGGCTTCCAGGCTGACCGGCGGGCACGCATCGGGCCACGTGCCGCTGACAGTGATGGAGAACTGCTGCGAAGGACTCGGATTGGGCGGCGACAATTCGATGCTCAGAGAAGGCAGGGGCACCGGAATCACCGCCATCGTCGGAACACTCGCCAGCATAACCACACACCACAAAAGGTACACTTCCTTGCGTCTCATGTTAGCCTCCTTCGTACAAAATGACATGGGCTCCCCATCTCCAAAGGCCGGGAAGCATTCTGCTTTCATGGCGCCAAGCCCAGTATCCATCGGGGCGGCCAGGCCCAGCCTTCCGGCGCCACTGACAATTCGGGACGACCGAATGCTTCGCTTCACCAAGCTATGTGGGTGCCGCACAACGCGAAAGATAGACCGATTCTGCGTGGCGGGTTCGTCCGGGAGGGTAGGTCTTCCCCCGTATTGCGGATGGGGTTTCCCTTATCTCAGAACAGAGGGGCGGTGGGGCGCAGTGGAGCAGACCTGCGAAAGGGTCGGTGGAGACGTGCCACAGCGTGATCGCTTCCTGTGCCTATGGCGAGACCGGGTGCATCAGAAGCTGTAGCGAACGCCGAGATAGGCGTTGGTGTTGTTGTGGAACTGGTTGAAGAAGGTGTAGGCCTCGTCGCCGAAGAAGATGTTGGAGCCCACCTCAACCGCCAGGTTGTCGGTGGCTTTGTAGTTGGCGATCGGACGCATGTAGACGTCCTCGTCCGACGGCGAGTAGTACGTGAACAGCGAGAGCCTTAGATTCTGGTTCATCAGCAGCTTAGTGAGGCGCAGCGTGGTAACGTGGCGAAATTCATCCCGCTCGGGGGTGCCGACGGGCACATTCTCTTCATAGTTATCGTAATCGAGCATCTGTTCGATGTAATACTGAAGGCCGGCGGTGAAATCGCGTCCGATGTCCTGCGTGTAGCCCACCAGATAGCGCAGCTCGGAGTTGTTGATAAGGAAATCGTCGCCATCGCGGTCGTCGACGGAATCGTAGTAGCCGAACTCGGCGTTGGCAATGCCCTTGCCCAGGGTGCCGCGCACGCTGGCGCCGTAGACGTACAATTCGGGGAAAACCGCGGCGGTCATGGCATCGTTGAACCCGCCAGGGCTTTTCCAGTAGCCCCAGTACCCATAGAAAGCCAGCTCATAGTTGCGGATGTTGCGATAGAGGCGCAGCGCCAGCTCATCCTCTTCGAAGAACTCACGGCGCCGCTCGACACCCAAGGTGTTGTCTTCGCCCGCCCGGCGGCCCAGCATGGGATTCCAGTAGCTGAGCCGCTCTCCGCTGATGAAACGGTCGGAATCGAACTCCGGGGTATAGACCACGTCGAGATTGGCTGTATCCGTGAACCAACTGACCTTCACCGCGTCCGACGGCGCCTTGAGGTACTCGGTATCGCGGCCGATGAAAAACGACTGCCAGTCCTTCGGGAACACGTCGTTGATGAAAATCAGGTCGCCCGTGCCCCAGGTGAGGACCTGGCGTCCCAGCTTGAGGTCCATGCTGTCCGTCGGACGCGTGAAGAGGTTCGCTTCGCGCAGATCGAAGACGCCCTGCTCCTCGACGAGGTCGCCATAGACATCGCCTTTGACCTTGATATCGCCCCAGTCGCGCATGGAGAACAGATCGAACTGGTAGCGCGCCTCCATGATCGACATGTCCTTTTCGTACGGATCGTTCTGGAGCCGATAGCCCGAACGCACTTCATAGAAGCCGTGGTACTCGGTGTCGAGCTTGTCGAAGAACTCCTTCACCGGGTCGGGCTTCGGCTCCTCGTCCTGGGCGGCAACGACCGGAGCCATCGCCGCCATTAGCAACAGCGCTGTTACGACAGGCAGTACGATTCCGCGCGCGAAAAGCATCATCTCATGGCCTCTCTCGGGGGTCTGCGAAGGTAGCGTTCTTGGAAGATGTCGCCGACGCCGATATTGTATTGGACGTCGGTGAAGACCATCTCGGTCTGGCCGCCCGTCTTGAGGTCCTTGACGATTGACCTGGTCACGGTGGGCAGATCCTGGATCACCTTGACGTCTTTCGATTCGATCACGCGATAGAGCTGGCCCTGCTTGTCGTAGAACTCCATCTTCGTGGGCACATAGTTCTTGCGGTCGATCGCGACCGTGTAGTAGCTGAACTCGACCTCGTCGGGCTTCTTCGGCACGTTCTTGACGACGAACATTGTGTCGGTGGTCTCGATCAGCTCGTGCGTATCGAGGTCCAGGCCGCGACCGGAGACGTCTTCATAGACGAAATCGGAGCCGACGAAGCTGGTCCGCTTGTCGCTGGCGGCGATCCGCTTGACCAGATCGAGGGCGGGCAGATAGAGCCAGCGGTCGTCGTCCTGGCCCACGTGCTTCTTTACCATGTAGACCATGCGGCGCACGTCGGCGGGGCGCTGGAAATACACGAAGTAATTCTGGTCGCCCGCGTCCTGGATGTCCTTGCGGAGGATGATGAACTCGCGCTGGCGGGTCTGGCCCGCCTTGTTGGTGATGGTCATCTCGACCTTGGCCTTGCCGTCGTCGCCTTGATAGTAGGCCACGATGTTGGCCTTGTTCACGATGGTTTCCACGTCGGGCACGTCGTCGGCTGCCTGGACCATACCGGCTGGGCCGAGAACGAGAATCACACCGACGAACAATGAAATGAAGTTTCTCTTGCGGTACATCGTACACCTCCCTCTTGTCTAGATCAGCCTTTGACGCCCAGTTTCCTCAGGAACGTCATCATCGGGCACCAGTGGGTGAACGCCGACTGGAGCAGGTTCAGGCCCACGAAGCCCGTGAACAACAGCCAATAGGGTGAATGATAGTGCGCCAGCAGGGCGCTGACAACGATAAAGAACCCGGCAATGCCTCTCAGGTATTCTTCCACACTCATGGTTCGATCTCCCAGATTCTCATCTATGGTTTCAAAGCCGTCTGAGTTCAGGACGACGAAGCGTCGGGGGACTATGGAGTCGTCGATTGTTGTTTTTCCGCCATCCGGCATGCCTGGCGGCGCGACAGAATGCCGCAGATCAGCGCCGCCATTGGAATCACGAGCAGAGTGAACAAGGCCAGATGGCCCAGGCTCATGTGCCAGCTCTGATGCAGGTTCAAGGCGATCAGCACGACCGCGGCAGCGGCGATGATGATACAAAAACCACAGTTGCAACCCGCCGACTGTGGAGCCTTGGCGGGCTTCAGCAGGCGTTTCTCGCCGATCGTCAGGATGGCGGGCAAGACCATCAACGTCACCACGCCCGACAGGGCCATGATCGCACAGAGAAAGATGCCGACGGTCTTGTATGGGACCAGCGGCGCCGCCAGCAGCGGCAGGAAGCCGATGGCGATCACCAGGACGTTTCGACTGATCGCCCGCGCGGGCTCGCCGAACATCTCGGCGGCGCTTTCCTTCCACGAACCGGTCTGGGCGTAGGTGGCCCGGGCGCGTTCGAGGAAGTGGATGGCGAAATCGACCGCCATGCCGAGCGTCAGGGCGCTGAGCACCGCCACCGGCATGTCGTAGTCCTTGCCGATCAGCCCGATGATGCCGTAGATCACCGCGATCGTGATCGACAGCGGGATCATGCAGACCAGACCCCACAGAGGCGAGCGGAACAGGATGGCCATCATGATGAAGACGATGATGAAGCTGCCCATCAGGGACTGGAGCATACCCCAGACCATCTTGTCCTGCCAGACGGTGTTAATATAGGTCAGGCCAGCCCATTCATGCTCCATCGGCGTCGGTGGTGCATTCTGTCGGAAGAACTCGTCCACAACATCGACGACCTTCTCCATATCCTTGTTGTCGCCGCTCTTGAGCTGGAGCCAGAGGTTGGCCTTGTCGAAGTCGTTGGTCACGAAATGCCAGAGATCGTCCGGCGTGTGGCTGCTCTGGAACTGGATCAGGCTTTGCGCCACCGCGGCGCTGGAATCGGGGATCCGGTAGTTCTCGGGAGCGCCGTCGATCAGTTCCTGGTGGACCTTCTTGACGATATCGGCGATGGAGTTGGTCTTGCCGACCAGGCCCATCTCCTCCAGGTGGTCCTCCAATCGGGAGATGTAGCGAAGGGTCTCGGGCTGCTTGAAGATCTTCAGTCGCTCTTTCTCCAGCTCGAAGAAATCCGTCAGCTCGTACCAGACGTCGGCGGAAGCCTGCGGCGTCGAGGCCTCTTTCTCCTGCGCGTAGTTGCTCAGCTCGTCCAGCAATTCGCGCTTGGTCTTGTCCGTCGACGCCTGCACCAGCAGGAACTTGTCCGCGTCGGCGACCACCTCCGGCGCAGCCGCCAGATCGGGCGCCAGCTCTTCAGCCCTCTCCATCAGGCGATCGCGCAAGCCTTGGACGTACTCGGTGCTCACGTTGGGTTCACTCGCATCCGAGAGAACCAGATAGGCCATGTAGGTCCCGGAGAAATGCTGGTTCAGCTCGACGTCCGCCTGGCGGATCGGGTGGCTCCTGGCGAACCACTTGATCGGATTGTCGTTGATCTCGATCTTGGTGATGCCGTAGATGGCGACGGCTGCGACCAGCACGATCACGACGAGGATCGGCTTGGCGGCGGTGTAGGTGAACCGACCCATGGCATGGAGCACGCGGGTCAGCCAGGTCTGTTTCTCCTCATGGACGGCGGCGGCGCCGAAGTTGGCCAGGGAGCTCTCCTTGAGGAACATGATGTAGGCGGGGACGAAGGTCACCGTGCACAGCCACGCGATCATGATGCCGGCGGCGACAAAGATGCCGAAGACCTGGACCGGAGGGATCGGCGTCAGCGCCAGCGAGGCAAAGCCCGCCGCCGAGGTCAGCGACGTGTAGAGCATCGGCATGAACAGGTTGTCCATCACCTCGAGCGTGGTTTGACGCCGGCCCTTTTCTTTCGTGTAGCGGTCGAAAAACTCCGACAGGATATGGACGGAATCGACGACGGCGATCGGCATCAGGAAGATCGGGATCATCGAACTCATGATGTGGACCGGATAGCCGAGACCGATCAGGGCGCCCATCGTCGAGATCACCGCCACCATCGCCACGATCATCGGCGAGATCACCAGCACCAGCTTGCGAAAGAAGGCCAGCATCAGCAGGAAGATCACCAGCATCGCCAGCGGCGCCGAGACGGCCATCTGCACGAACATCTCGTAGCCGAAGGTGTCTTCCGCGACGGGCAGGCCGGTGATGTGGTACTCCTCGTCGCCTTCGAACTCGGCGATCTTCTCGTTGAGCTTCTGATAGATGTCGTGGCTGAGATCCTTGTGGGTCAACGGCAGATAGAGGCTGATGGCCTTGCCGTCTTCCGAGACGACCGTGCCGTTGAGCAGCGGATTGGACATCGCCTTGTCGCGAATCTCCAGCGCCTCGGCCTGGGTCTCGGGAGGCTGAGGCATCAGCCATTCAAAGGTGACCACGCCGGGACCGCCCTGGCCGATGTGGTCGACCATCGACGGCGCCAGCAGATCGACCTCGATCACGCCGACCTCTTTGTTCGGGTCTTCCTCGCTCGGCCATTGCAGCGTCCGGGCGTACTCGGTCAACTCGTAGATCCTTCGCAGCGAATCGACGTTGAAGACGCCGTTGGGGTCGGTATTGTTGACCACGCCGACGACGACGATGTCATAAAGGACGAAATCCTTCTTGGTCTCGTCATGGAAAACGCGGACCGGCTCGTCGGCCGAGAGCATGTTTTCCGGATCGGTGTCCACTTTGATACGCGGGATCAAAGCGCCCAGGGCGAGTGTGAAGACCACCATGAGCAGGGTGACCAGTTTGTAATGCCGAAGTGAGAAGTCTGTAATCTTATGTTTGATCTGCATATGCGTTGCCCACTCCTGAAGCCTCTGCGGCGTAGCGAATCAGAATATCACGTTCTCATCGATCAACGGATGCACTTACGGTTTCACAATGCCGGCGAGGATGGCGTGCTCGTCGCGAGCGACGCTGCCGCCCATGACCTTGGCGATGTTACCACCGAACAAGCGGGCCATCAAAGGCATGTTCATCTTCGACACATAGATTTTGCCGTCGTCGCCCTCCCAGACCGCGATCGTACAGGGCATCAACGTGGAGACGTGGCGGTCGGTGGTCAGCACGCTCTTGGCGTACTCGGGCTTGCACAGTTTGACCAGTTTGACGCGCGGGCCGAACTCGACCCCATGTTTGGCCATGGACTGGTTCATATCGCCGACGGTCGATATGACCCAACCATGGGCGGGGATCGCCTCTTCCAGTGCCGCGACCGTTTCGTCGAAGTCCAGACGGCTCTCCTGGGTAACAATCATCATCCTGGGCATGGCGCTGACCATCGCCACCCCGCATAGGACGGCTCCCGCAACGACGCCGACCAAGGCGCCGACCAGGTGACCTTTCCTGCCCCATCCTTTCGCCTTCGGCGTTTCATCCTGACTCATCTTCGCCCCTTTCTCTTCGTCTGGCAATGGTTATGAACGCAACCGAGGACACGAATCACGTTCTCGTTTTCAATCTCGTAGAAGACGCGGGTTCCTTCCCGACGGGAGGCCAGGATGCCCTTGTCCTTCATGATGTTCAGTTGCTGGCTCGTGATGGCCTGCTTCTCGCCGACCGCTTCGGCGATTTCGCCCACCGAGCGCGGGCCGGCCTCCAGAGCCTCGACGATCTGGAGCCGGATCGGATGAGCGACCGCCTTGAGCACGTCGGCCGCATGGTTCGCCAGTTCCTTGTCCATTTCCGCATCCTTCTTATATCGAGTTATCTTAATATAGCAATACTACTATGTCACTCTGCCGCGGGTTCGCCAAAGTTCGTGAAAAATTTCCGGAAAGAAGATCCGTCAGGCAATTGCGATGATGAACGCAATGGACCCCGGCCCGAACACCGAACCCATACACCTGCGTCGGAAAGGACATTGGGCGTATCCCGTCCGTGGCAGGCGGGGCCGCCGGCGGCACAATGATCCGAGCGCGACGCGATACGTGGGCGGACAGCGGACCTTCCAAACCCCAACAAGGGCGGGCGGCGAGAATGCCGTGCGCCGATTCAAAGAGATACCGCAGTGGAAACGACGGGCCGGGTGACATATCATGTGAGGCGCGCCGACGCCAATGGCTGGAACGTCGTGGACGAAAGTTCGGGCCGCGCGGGCAGCGCGCAGCGATCGCGGACCGACACCATCCTTCAGAGGCGGAATTTGGCCACGAGCCACCCCTACAGCCTCCTGGTCGTTCACGATCGCGAGGGTCAAATCGAGAATCAGTACAATTATGCCCGGCGGCCGCGCGAGGCCATCGTTGGAAGCCGGCACCGTCTGCGGCAACGCCGGCAATGGAACCCCTTTTTGCACAAGGTCATATAATCCACGCACTGCCGCACCAGAAAATGCGAGGATGCTGACTTCCATGCCTTGCCGCGCGCCATGAGAGTTGCTTCGGCACCCACCTGCCTTGGCGTACCACGATGGGTATCCTGCCTCGGTTCCATCTCCGATAAGAATCTGGGTATCATGGTAAAAAGCGGGGCTTCGGTGTTTTTTTCGACTTGACAAAACGCCAAACAGTAGGTAATGTGGGCCGTCAAGGTAACCTGGAAGAGCCTTCTGTCAAATGGAGTTGGCGAAAAAGGAAGGGGCAAGGATGAAGGATTTATTCACCACCGGCGAGGCCGCCGAGATCTGCAGGGTCAGTCAGCAAACCATTATTCGCTGTTTCGATTCGGGTCGACTCAAGGGATTTCGTGTGCCAGGCTCGAAGTTCCGCCGCATTCCCCGCCAGAATCTGATCAAGTTCATGAGGGAGAACAACATCCCTCTGGACAATCTGGATTCGGGCAAGAAGAAGGTGCTCGTGGTCGATGACGACGCGGAGATCGTCGAGTTGATCAGTGACATCCTGACGCGGGACGGCCGGTTCGACATCCGTACGGCGTCGAGCGGATACGAGGCGGGCATGGCGACGCAGCAGTTTCGACCGGACCTGATTCTGCTGGACTACATGCTGCCCGATGTCAACGGCAATGTGGTTTGCCAGACCATCCGCAGCAATCCGGAGTTTGAGAATACGAGAATCATCATCGTCAGCGGCGTCATCAAGCAGGAAGAGATCGACCAGCTTCTGCGGTCGGGCGCCGAGAATTTCATTCGCAAGCCGTTTACGATTGCCGAGCTGACCGAGAAGGTAGACGCGGCCCTTCAGTTGGTGTGATCGAGGCGGCGGGTCTCCGAAGCACTCGGCGTCCGAAATGTCGCAACGGGGGGAGGGGACGCTCTGCTTCGCGGAGGTGGATGAACAGCATTGCATGAGCGGAACGAGGGTAGTGGCATGGCCGAACGAGGAGTGAACGCTGCCGCTTCGCGCAAGGTGGAGCTGGCGGCAGGGGAACTGGAGGCTTTGTCGGTGCCGTCCTGTGTGGCCGTTCAGTACCTTTCCCGGCTCCTCCAGGGTCGCTTCTCTGCCGGGTCAGTCGCCGACATTGCCCAGTGTGAACCGGCCGTGGCAGCCCGAGTGCTTTCGCTGGGGCAGCGCAGCCCTGCGACGCCCACCGGCCAGAGGCACGCGGTTCACCTCGTTCTCGACCGACTCGGCGCCGACGACGTTCGCGACGCACTGCTGGCCTTGAAAGTCTCGGCGGGCTTCGAAATCGAGTTCTCCGAGACCCAGCCCGCCCTGCCGGCGCGGACCGATCTGATTCTGCACAGTCTGGCGGTGGCGATCTGTGCACGGCACATCGTCGAAGCCTGCCAGCCGAATCTCGATCCGCACATGGCCTACTCGGCCGGGCTACTCCACGATCTGGGCAAGCTCGCTCTTCAGGACATCATGCCCAAGAGCCTGGCCGCCATCGTACAGGAGGCGGAGGCCACCGGTTCGAGTCTGTACGCGATCGAGCAGAAGCACCTCGGCACCAATCACGCCATGCTGGGCAAGCAGTTGGCTCGAAAGTGGCGGTTGCCCGACCCGATTGTGACCGCCATCTGGTTGCACCACAGCGACGCGGTCACCATGCTGGAAGGACTTGCGGAGACGGCAATCGCCCGCGTCATCTGGGCAGCCGACCACGTGGTTCGACACGTGGGGATCGGGCGTTCCGGCAGTTTCGATCCACCTGAACGTCTTGGCACGGTCGCCAAGGCACTCCAGACCGATGGCCAGACCCTCGCTCGCATTGCGGAGGTTCTGCCCCAGGAGGTCGCATCCAAAGCCGAGGTCCTGGCCTTGACGATGCCCAACGCCACGGCGCGGTACTGCGACGCCATCGGGGCCATGGCGGCCAAGCTCTCGACCGGACAGACCTCGCTGGCGGCAGAAGGACGCGATCTCAGGATGGCTTCGAGTTACCTCGATTTCGCCCGCGAGTTTCTGACGGAGGTGGGTCCCGGCACCAGCGCCGTAGCCATCGGCGAGAGCCTGGCCCGGCGGTGGCAGCGGTTCTTCCAGACCGGATCGGTCTGCCTCTACCTGGCGGGTGGAACGCAAAACGGCGCCGTGGACACCGTGGTGGTCGAAGCCCTGGGGCACAGTCATAAGATGGTACTGGAGGCGCCGGAGGACCGCCCTGTAGTGCCGCGTCCGATCGCCGAGCGGTTTGCCGTGCTGGACGCGGAAGACCATATCGACTGGCTGGTCGGGCAGGTGGATATCGATCTCGATCTGGATCGGACGAAGCTGGTTCCGCTGCTGTCGGACGGGCGGACCATCGGGATCGTGGCGTTCGAACTGAACTATCCGGGCGACGCAGCGCTGTTTGCCGAGAAGTTCCAGGCGGCGGCCTCGATGGCGGGCGCCGTACTCGGGCTGGCGATTACGAAGGAGAAACAGACGCGTTTCTCCGAACGGCTGGTCCGGGCGATGAGCGAAACGAGGCCGGCGGGGGAGGCCAAGCCGGCCGAACGCCCGATCGAGGCGCTGGCCGAAATGGCGGCCGGGGTCGCTCATGAATTGAACAATCCGCTGTCGGTGATTTCGGGGCG
>CAZTGH010000019.1:0-27586 GCA_964612985.1 uncultured Pirellulales bacterium | reverse complement strand
CAGGTGATTATACGGCACCGCAACGCACTGAACAGGCCCGTTTTGCCCGAAAGACGAAATGCCGCAATAGAAGCCCCTTCAGGGCTTGTCCTAACACAAATCTAACCCAATCCTAACGTTCGGTTAATCGGGCTCTAACGTCTGCAGCGTATTTTTCGACCGGTGGCCCCCCCGACGCAGACGGTCGCCGACAGGATCGTAAGAAGGAACCGGGCAGGCCGTTCGAGACCTGCCCCAGGAGCATTGCCATGGAAAACCTGCTGGCAGAGGGGCTGTGCAGTGTGGGTTTGCTCTACCTGATGCTGCATCTGTGGCGATCCATAAGCATGATCGGCCAAGGGGTCAGACCCTCCCGCGTTCCCCGAATGGAAGACATTTCGGAGCCCAGCGAGTTGCCGGGCCCAAAATCCGCCCTGTCGGGCAAGCCCGTACAGGAGAGGGGCGACTGGTTTTGAGTCTGTGGGCAAATGGATCGCCATGGGCGTGATCCGCGCGTGACCGGCGCACGCGCGGCCCACCCAGAGTTCCACTACCCCTTGCGGATGTGCTCGTCGATCGCTTTGAGCAGAATTTCCGGCTTGACCGGCTTTTCCAGTACCTGCTTGACCGGCAACCACGCCTCGTCCGGCTCGAAACCGAACGGCAGATTCATCTCCCGACGAATGCCCGTCATCATCAGGATCGGGGTATCCTTGGCCTTGGGGTCCTCGTGCAACTCCCGGGCCACATCGAACCCTTCGTGCTTCGTCGTCATCATCACATCGAGCAGAATAATATCGGGATCCTCGGCCTTGACCGCCGCCACTCCGTCCTTGCCGTTCGAGGCGGTGTGTACCTCATAGCCCTTGGCATCGAGCAGATTCGAGATCGCATCAACAAATTCCGGATCGTCATCAATCATCAACACCTTCTTCGCCATCGCGTGCTTCTCCTTCTTGGCAGAATTCTAATTGCTGCGTACCGCGGCCGAAATCGCCGCTGATTGAGATTTCAACGAGTGTCCCTTGCTCCGATCCACAAATCGGCCCAAGGCGGCGACCATGTGCTCCATGCAGTTCGGGCAGGCGCCCGGTTCTTCGGCCACGCACCGCTTGTTCGGATAGATCTCGTACTGCTGCCGGTACGGCGCCGGGGTGAAGTTCGGCATCAGCACGTTACCGCCGACGCCCAGAGCGCGGGGCCGTTCATCCCGACCCCGCAGGGACCCGATCGCCGTGGTAGCGGGAATATGGGCGTTGCGACTGACTATCCGAGTCAGGGCCGTCATCTTCAGGGTCATCTGTAAATCCCCCACGGGTTCGTCCGCCAGAGGCGTCTGCGGATGGGGAATAAACGGACTGACGCTGATCATGTCGAAATCGCCCTTCTTGAAGAAGACCGCATCTCCGGCCAGACTTTCCACGCTCTGGCCACGGAGACCCACCAGATTTCCGGAGCCCGTCTGATAACCCAGTTCCGCCAGATCCCCCAGGCATCGTATGCGGTTCTGCAACTTCATACCAGGATGCAGGTCTTCATAAAGCATCGGATCGGAGGTCTCGATCTTGAGCAGATACCGATCCGCTCCGGCCTCCTTCCACCGCGCATAGTCTTGGCGCTCGCGCTCCCCTACCGAGAGAGTCACCGCCACATCGAACCTGGACTTGATCTCTTCGATGATCCGTCCGAGCCAGCCGGCGTCGAGATTATCCTCTTCCCCGCTCTGCAAGACAACGGTTTTTACGCCGGCACGCCAGATATTCTCCGCCGTGGCCAGGATCTCCTCCCGAGAAAGACGGTACCGTCTCAGGGTCGTATTGTCCCGTCGGAGCCCGCAGTACGCGCATGCATTGCGGCAGACGTTCGAAAACTCAATGATCCCGCGCAGCAGGATGCCGTCGCCGACGTAGTCGCGTCGGACGCGGTCGGCGAAATCGAACAACATCTGCACCGCTGGCTCGTCTTCGAGGCGAAGAAGAGCTTCGAGATCGGCAGGATCCGGCATATCGGCCGCAAAGACCCTCTCCAGAATGGTCTGGACATGCGAAAGCGTCATCTACTTCCTGGCCTGCTTCCGGAATTGGTTCAGAATCTGGACCATCTTTCTGGGAGTCAGGTCGCCGTGAATTTTGTCGTCGATCATGACGACGGGAGCCAGGCCGCAGGCACCCAGACAGCGAGCCGGCTGCAACGAAAAAAGCCCGTCGTCGGTCACCTGGCCCACATCGATCTTCAGCTCGTCCTTGAGCGTCTGGAGGATCTGACCCGCGCCCCGCACGTAGCAGGCGGTGCCCAGACAGATCGAAATCACGTGCTGGCCCGGCGGCGTCAGGTTGAAGTAGTGGTAGAACGTCGCGACGCCCCAGATGTGGGCCGTCGGGATCCCCATCTCCTCGGCCACCTCGTCCATGACGGGAGTGGAAAGGTAGCCGTACAGTTCCTGCGCTTTGTGCAGAACCGCGATCAGAAACGAATCCGGATGCTCCTGCTGCCGCGTCTGCGCGATGAAGTCCTTCAACTGCGCCAGTTTCTGGTCGTCGGTAAGGATGGCGTCGTTCGCCTGGGTCGTTGTCATGTCCAATGTCCTCGTTGAATCTCTTGTCAGAAATACAGGTCCCGGTCGCCGGCGCGGGTCTTCTCGTAGTACCGCATGAACTGCTCGAAAATCTCCGGCATCTTCCTTTTGATCTGCTCGATTTCCCGGGCGATCACTTTCTCGCCGACCGCAATCGTCTCGAGGCTGCCGAAGTCGTCGAGCCATTCCCGGAACGTAATCACGGCGTTGAGTTTGCAGAACTGCCCTTCCTTGCCGCTGCGGAGCAGGCCCATGATCTTCTGCCCGGTCCGCCCGCAGCGATAGCCGGCGGTGCAGAACGACGTAATGCTACCCGCCTCGGCCAGTTCGCGCACCACCGTATCCAGCGAGCGGGTGTCGCCCAGCATGAACTGTTGGCGATCGCCCTGCTGGTCGTCGGCCAGATCGGCGTACCCTCCAATCCCGATCCGGCTCGACGCATCGGTCTGGGTGCAGCCCAAGGGCAGAACTTCCCGCCGCAGTTGGGCATCCTCCCGGGCGGTAACGATCATGCCGGTATAGGGAACCGCCAAGCGGATCACCGTGATGATCTTCTTGAACTCCTCGTCGCTTACCGGGTACTGGGGCCTGTCCGTCAGCGGCGTGTTGTGCGCCGGTTCGATCCGCGGAAACGAGATCGTATGGGGACCGATTCCGAACTTGGCTTCCAGTTCGATCGCATGATACAGCAGCGCCATGACCTCAAACCGCCAGTCGTAGAGCCCAAACAGCGGGCCGATCCCGACGTCGTCGATGCCAGCTTCCATCGCGCGGTGCATGGCGTAAAGCCGCCAGAGATAGTCCCCCTTGATCGTCCCCGCCGGGTGCAGCCGCTCATAGGTGGGCCGATGGTACGTCTCCTGGAAGACCTGGAACGTCCCGATGCCGACGTCGTTGAGCATCGCCAGTTCCTCGATCGACATCGGCGCGGCATTCACGTTGCACCGACGAATCTGGCCCCAGCCGCAACGCGTCTTGACCTTGACTTCGGCAATCGCCTGGAGGGTCGCAGCGATGTAGTTGACATCGGTCGTCGGGTGCTCGCCATAGACGACGATCAGCCGTTTGTGGCCAATCTGTCCGGCCAGCACCTCGATCTCCCGACGCACCTCATCCAGTGTCAGGACCCGACGCTGCTCCGATGTATTGCTGTTGCGGAAACCGCAATACGCACAGTTGTTCACGCACAGGTTGCCCAGATACAGCGGGGCAAAGGTCACGATGCGATTGTCGTAGACCTTGAGCTTGACCGCCTGGGCGACCTGCCGCATCTCCGCCAGCAATTCCGGATCGTCGACATGAATCAGACAGGCGGTCTCATCCGGGCTGAGCGTCTCGACCGCCAGCGACTTCTGCAAAATGTCCCTGACCCGCTGTGGATCGGGCTCCGTGTTCGCCTTCAAAGCGCGTTCGATGGCCGCCGGATCGATAAAGCACTTACCGTGGTCGAGATACTTCTCGATCTGCTCCGGCTTGATCCGATTTCGGACCCACTCGGCCACGCTGACCGTCGTATTCCTGCCCTGGTTGAATGCCAACGTCGTCATGGTACCACCCCCTTAGACGACCTTCAGATTGGGCGACACGATCCCCTTGGGGAAGTGCGCCTTGTAATGTGTGTGGAGCAGCTCATGGGCCTTGTCGCTGAGCGGTCGGCCGAGGTACTCCTTGTAGAGCCGCTGGATGTCCGGATTGTCGTGGCTGCGACGAATGGTCTTGGCCCGGTCCAGATCGTAGAGCGCCTGGGCCCGCAGCTTGAGAACCTCCTCGTCGAGCGGGATGGAGTTGGCCGTCGCATAGGGCTGACCGCCACCTCCGATGCAGCCGCCGGGGCAGCCCATGACCTCCACGAAGTGGAACCGATTCCGGTCCTCGCGAACCATCTCCATGACCTTGTGGGCGTTGCCCAGGCCATGCGCGACGGCCAAGCGCAATTCCTTGCCATCGATCGAGATCGTAGCCTCCTTGACCCCCTTGAACCCACGAATGGCGTTCATTTCGATATCCACGAGCGTTTCGCCCGTGTAAAGCTCGTAGGCGGTGCGGACCGCCGCTTCCATGACACCGCCGGTGACGCCGAAGATGGCGCCGGCGCCGGAAGAGAGGCCCAGCGGAGTGTCCGGCTTCTCGGGCTTGATGTTCAAGAAATCAATCCCCGCCGACTTGATCATCCAGCCCATCTCACGCGTCGTGACGACGATGTCGGTAGCCCGCATGCCGCGGACTTCCAGCTCGGGTCGGGCCGCCTCGTACTTCTTCGCGGTGCAGCACATGATCGCCACGCTGAGAATGTTCGTCGGATCGATCTTCATTTTCTCGGCCCAGTAGGTTTTGAACATCGCCGAGGCCATCGACATCGGCGACTTGGCCGTGGAGATATGCTCGATCAGATCCGGATAGAACTGCTCCATGTACTTCATCCAGGCGCTGGAGCACGAGGTGATCAACGGCAGCGGGCCCCCGCTCTGGATCCTTTCAAGGAATTCGCTACCCTCTTCCATGATCGTCAGGTCGGCGGCGAACTGGGTGTCAAAAACATAGTCGAATCCCATCTTTCGCAGCGCCGCGACCAGCTCGCCTTCCATGTTGCGACCGGGCGCCAGGCCGAAGGCCTCGCCGATCGCCGCCCGCACCGACGGGGCAAACTGGGCCACCTTGACCAGGCTCTTGTCGCTGAGTTTCTCGAACAGCTCCTGCGTGTGGTTCTTCTCCACAAACGAGGCGGTCGGGCAGACATTGATGCACTGCCCGCAGGTGGTGCAGACGGTCTCGGCAAACGGCAGATTGTACGCCGGCATCACCACCGTGTTGAAACCGCGGTGGGCCTGGGTCAGACAGTGAACGCCCTGGATCTCCGAGCACATCCGAACGCATCGGCCGCAGAGAATACACTTGTCCGGGTCGCGGATGACACTGGCGCCGGACAGGTCCTTCTCGTAGTGCTTGCGCTCACCGACGAAGTGACGGTGCCGGATGCCCATGGAATAAGCCAGACGCTGCAGCTCGCAGTTGCCGTCGCGTTCGCACGTATGGCAATCTTCCGGATGGTTATCGAGAATAAGTTCGACGATATCCCGGCGAGCCTGCCGTAATTCCTTGGTGTTGGTACGGATCTTCATGCCGTCCGTCACCGGACAGGCGCAAGAAGCAGTGAAGTTCCGAGCCCCTTCGATCTCAACGATACACACGCGGCAGGCGCCTTCGATCGAGAGCTTGGGGTGATAGCAGAGCCGGGGGATGTGATACCCGCACTGGTCGGCCGCCTGCATGACCGTCTGGCCCGGATCGACCTTATATTCCTGATCGTTGATCGTAATCGTGATCTTGTGGTTGTCCATGTGGAATCCTCAAACCTTCACAATGGCGTCAAACTTGCAGGTATTGAAGCACATGCCGCATTTGACGCACTTGTCTTGATCGATGACGTGCAGCTTTTTCGCCGTACCGGAGATCGCCCCCACCGGGCAGACCCGGCGACACGCCCCGCAGCCGACGCATTTTTCCGTGATCTCGTAGGTCACGAGGTTGGCACAGGCCCTGGCCCGGCACTTGCCCTCGTGGATATGCTCTTCATACTCCTCGCGGAAGTTTTTGATCGTACTGAGGACCGGATTCGGCGCCGACTGGCCCAGGCCGCAGAGCGACGATTTCTGGATCATGTTGCCAAGGCGTTCGAGCTTCTCGATATCGCCCGCCTGGCCCTTGCCCTCGGTGATCCGCGTGAGGATCTCCAGCATGCGCTTGGTGCCTTCGCGACACGGCGTACACTTGCCGCACGACTCGTTCTGCGTGAACTCCAGGAAGAACTTGGCGATATCGACCATGCAGGAGTCTTCGTCGATCACGATCATGCCGCCGGAACCCATGATGGAGCCGGCCCTGGCCAGCGATTCGTAATCGATCGGCGTATCGAGGTACTGCTCGGGCAGACACCCGCCCGACGGGCCGCCCGTCTGAATGGCCTTGAACGTCTTGCCGTCGGGGATGCCGCCGCCGACATCGTAGATGATCTCACGCAACGTCGTGCCCATCGGCACCTCAATCAGCCCGGTATTGACGACCTTGCCCGCCAGCGCGAAGACCTTCGTCCCCTTGCTGGTTTCGGTGCCGACCGTGTTGAACCAGTTGGCACCGTCGAGGACGATGACGGGGATATTGGCCCAGCTCTCGACGTTGTTGATCAGCGTGGGCTGGCCGAAAAGTCCCTGAACTGACGGATACGGCGGACGCGGACGAGGCATGCCGCGAGCCCCCTCGATCGAATGGATCAGAGCGGTTTCTTCTCCGCAGACGAACGCGCCGGCGCCCAGCCGGATTTCGATATCGAATGAGAAGTTCGAACCCAGGACATTCTCGCCCAGCAGGCCGTGGGCCCGGGCGTCCTCGATGGCCTTGGTGATCCGGCGGATGGCCAGCGGGTATTCCGCACGGATGTAGACGATGCCCTTGCTGGCGCCGATGGCGTAACCGCCAATGGCCATGCCCTCGACGACCGTATGCGGATCGCCTTCGATGGCGCTGCGATCCATGAAGGCCCCGGGGTCGCCTTCGTCGGCATTACAGATCACGTACTTGGGCGTCGCCTTCTGCGCGGCGGTAAACTTCCACTTGACTCCCGTGGGGAAGCCCGCTCCGCCACGACCGCGAAGGCCCGAGGATTCGACTTCGGCCACCACCTGCTCCGGCGTCATGTCCGTCAGCGCCTTGGCCAGGGCCTCGTAACCGCGAAGGGACAGGTAGTCGTCGATGTTCTCCGGATCGATGATGCCGCAGTTGCGCAGCGTGATCCGCATCTGTTTGCCGAAGAACCTGGCGTCTCCGAAGACGCGGAAGAAACGGTTGTACAGATGGTCTTCCTGGATCGCCAGTCGCGCCAGCGGGCGATTATGCACCAGGTGCTCTTCGACGATCTCCGGAATATCGGCTTCGGTCACCTTTCCGTATAGGGTATAGCCCGGGTTGACCACCAGGATCGGGCCTTTGTCGCACATGCCCAGACAACCGGACAGACTGATGGTCGTACGGTCCGTCAGTCCGTGCTTGTCCAGTTCCTCGCGGAGCCGCGAGGTGAAAGTGCGGGACCCGCTGTTGATGCAGGAGGTGCCGTCGCAGAGGATGATTCGATAGGTTGTAGCCACCGCAAGTTCCCTTTCTACGTTAGTCAATGACCCACTCTGGAATGACCTGGCCGTTCTTGAGGTGCCGCTCGATGATCTGTAGAGCCCGGTCCTTGTCCACCTTGCCGTACTTGACGGGGCTCTTGCCCGCCTCGATCACCTCAACGGTCGGCTCAAGATTGCAGCGTCCGGCGCAACCCTTCTGGCTGAGGTAGACGTCGGTCAGCCCCAGACTGACCGCCTTCTGAAAGACCTCCATGACGTCCTTGGATCCGGCCGCGATTTCGCAGGTGGCCATCCCGACGTACACGCGCTTGGTCGAGAGATAGCCTTTGCCGATGATCCGACTGACCGCTTCGGCCCTTTTCTTCTTGATGAGGTCCAATGGAGTCGGCATTGTGTCAGTTCCTTTCTATCTGGAATACGAACGAGTTGCCTTGTTCTCGGGGTTCGACCCGGATGTCGCCGCCATGGCGTTCGATAATCTGCTTGGTGATATACAGGCCCAGCCCGGTCCCCTTGACCTTCTTGGTCTCCGGGCTGTCCAGGCGGGAGAACTTCTGGAAAAGCCGGGCCCTCTGCTCTTCGCTGATCGGCGTCGAGTCGTTGTACACGTCGATCTCGACCTTGCCGTTGACCGGTCGGGCACTGATGCTGATCCGTCCGGCGTCCGGACTGTACTTGATCGCGTTGCCCACTAAGTTATTGGCCACGATCTGCATCAGATCGGCGTCCGCCTCGACGTCCAACGACGGATCGATCTCGTTGACGATATTAAGTTTCTTGCGGATCGAAATCGCCGCCAGCGAATGGATCGAGGCGTCGAAGACGTCCTTCTTCAGATTCAGCGTGGTCTTGCGGACCTCGAGTTCGCCCCGTTCGACCCGACCGAGGTTGAGGAACTTCTTGACGGTGGCGTCCAGATAGTCCAGGTTCCGCGCGACCGAATCGAGGGCTTTTCGCTGCTTGAAGTTGACCATGCCCAGATAACCGTCGCGGACGGCATAGGCGTTCATCACCGCCGAGGCCAGGATGCCCTTCAACTCATGAGCGACGAACCCGATCAGATCCACATAACTCTTGTTCATGGCCGCGAGCTTCTCGTTCGAGATCCGCAGGCTCTCCTGGCGTTCCTTCAGACCGATCGCCATCGCGTTGAACGCCTCGGCCATGCTGTTGATATCCTTGATGGAGGTGTTCGTATTGACCTGGCAGCCCCAATCGCCGGAAGCCAGACACTCGCTGGCATGAACGACCTGCGTCAGCGGCCTGGAGATCGCGCCGGCCAGGACGAACGACAGCAGCACCGCGATGACCGTCACAGCCCCGACGGCGGCCAGGAAGATCAGCAGAATCTGCCGGGCCATATCATTGAACGGCTGTTCGAGGGTTCCCACGTACAGGATACCGATGACTTCGCCGTCGATATTCCGGATCGGTTCGTACGCGGTCTTGTACCAGTCCGTGACCACGAATGCCCGGTCGTGCCAGACCTGGCCCTCCTCGACCACCTTCTGGTAAACCTGGGCCGAGACCCGCGTCCCAACGGCTCGCCCGCCGTTTTCGTTGAGCACGTTGGTCGAGATCCGGACGTCGTCCTGAAAGATGGTCACCGTGCCGATCGGCTTGCCGTCGTACAGCGCCCGACTGAAAACCATGTCTCGAATGCGATCCACGAAGGTGTAGTCCCGGTTGATGACGCGCCCGCCATAGAAAACCCCCGTGACCTGGCCGGCCTCGCTGACCACCGGCATCGCGTACTCCTTGGCCATGGCACGATCGAGCAGCTGCCGATCAGTGGGTCGAGCCATCGGCGTGTCCTTGATGCGGATAGGCTCCTTGCCCGGGACATCCGGCGGCAACGAACCGAGCTCTCCCGCCGACATCAGACGCGTGCCTCCCAGGGCACGCTCTTCGGCCACCGCCAGACGCGCCAGTTCGCTGGGAAGGGTCGAGAATCCCTCGGACGGCACGTACTGCAGGTAGTGCAGATCGAGCTTGCGCCGCAATTCTTCCGTGTCTCCATTGGGCGAGATCAGTCGTAAACTCTGACCGATGCGCTCGATCTCCGCCGTGTAGACCATGCGAGCGGCGTTGAGGTCGTTGAGCACCTCTCGCTCGGCCCGCTCGAAGATGTTCCGCTTGATGACGTAATACCCAAGCGACGCGATCGAGACCGAGAGCGTCAGAACGACCACCAGAAACGAGACCAAGATCCTCGTCTTGATGGAAACGGCCGGAAATA
Source organism: uncultured Pirellulales bacterium (assembly GCA_964612985.1). GTDB lineage: Bacteria > Planctomycetota > Phycisphaerae > Sedimentisphaerales > Anaerobacaceae > Anaerobaca. The sequence goes on along the minus strand of CAZTGH010000019.1, from coordinate 17,670 downwards.
TTTGGCGATTGGTCATTGGTCGGAGGCGTTGACGAAATAGATCAGGTTCTCAAGTTCGCTTTCCAGATTGATGTTGTTCACGATGCAGCCTTCGGGCGCCTTCAGACAGATCGGAGCAAAATTCAGCACCCCCCGGATTCCCGCAGCCAGCATGAGCTCCAGCACCTGCTGGGCGGCATAGTCGGGCACGGCAATTACCCCGAGCACGATCCCCCGGCTCTTGACGAAATCGACCAAATCCTCCAGAGGCAGCACAGGATGCGGGGCCTCTCGATCGAATTTGGCAGGGTCGATGTCGAAACCGGCCGCAATTCGGATTCCGCTCTTTTCGAGCCCCCCGTAATGGAAGAGCGCTCTGCCGATATTTCCCATGCCGATGACCACCACCTCCTGGAGCTGGTCCTTGCCCAGGATCTTGTTGAGCTGATCGCTCAGTTCATCTACCTTATACCCGCCTCGGCGATTGCCGGTAATCCCGAACAGAGAGAAATCCTTGCGAACCTGCGCGGCGGTCACGCCAGCCGCATCCGCCAGGTTGTCGGAGAAGACACGCACGAAGTTCAGCGACTTCAGACGATTGAGCGCGTTCTTGTACCGAGACAACCTTATGATACAGCTCCTGTTGGCCATGCCTATCCACCCTGTGTATTTTGCGTTGGAAGAATACCATTATTCGGGCGTGCTGGCACATTTACCGCCCTTTGGTACAACTAGAAACATTATCCATCATATAATACAGTCAGGCAAGCGTTTTGTTGTGCAAATTTTCACATTTATTGACCACAAGAGGGAAATCACAAGCAAGTCCTTGCTGAAGAGTGGTTTATGAATTGAGATCTCAGCAGAGATTGATAAGAAATTGGAGGAATCGATGTCGTCAACACCTGTCATGCCACCTGTCCTTCCTATGGCAGGCTGAAGAGAGGCGTTGAGCAATTCTCGATGAGATTGGCGTCCCGGTTGCTGGCCATAGGATGGTGGGCAGGCAACGGAAGGCATCTTGCGAAAAAACAAACGCGCAGAGGGGATCAGCTATTATGCGTTGTGCCCTTGGCAGCCTTGTGGCGTTTGATGTAGGAGAGCCGCCTTTTTTGTCCGGTGCTGCGAGGTTTCTCGATCTCTGTAATGATACGCCCCCCACGGAAGATGGTGACCGACCCGGTCGATTCGCTGACCGTCACCGCCAAAGCCGCCGTCGTGGCGGTGATCGTTGCTGCGGCGTGGTGGCGCGCCCCGAGTCCCGCCGGCAGCTGATAATCCTCCTCGCTGGGGGCTCGGATGTACGTTCCGCACGTTTCGATCACCCCATCACCCCGCACGACGAACGCCCCATCCAGCGTCGCCAGCTCTTTGACCGTCTCCTCCAGCGAGGAATCGAGGATATTCCGCTCCTGGGGCGGGTAGCCTTTGAAAGGATTGAGCACCAGTTGCCGCGTCAGCGGCATGACATGCTCGACATCCCCGACGATGAACATCGCCCCCACACTCCGACCCTCCCGGCCCTCACTGCCCAATTCCGAGGCAATATCCACTACCCGCTCGACCACCTCCGGCAGGGTTCCCGAAGCCGCCTCGGGCAAGTCCACGCCGGACGAGAAGATCTCATACTCGCGGTCGACTTCCGTGACCAGGATCGTATCCAGTGTCTTGCTGGCAGATTGCCCTGAGAGAAACACGACACGGTCTTTCTGTTTGATCAGTCCCCGTGAAAGCGCCAGGAAGATCGCGATCTTCACTCGACCCATGCGCGTCATGGGCACATCCGGCACCCTGACGGACCGTTCAGACGCCAAGTCGCCTTCTCGCGGCCGATTCTTCGTCACACAGAAGACTTTAACCTTCGACGAGGCATCCAGATTCAAACAGGGCCGATCCAGCGCATCCACATACACAAACAAAGCCGTCGCACCGCACGATTCGACAATGGCCCCAATGTGCTCGAGCAGGCCGCGTGTGATCGCTTCGGAGGCACCATTTTGGCCCTGCCCGCGACCGCTGCCAGATTCAGTCTTCTTCTCGTCCAAGGCTTTGCCCATAAGTACCGATCCACCGTCTACCTGCGAGAGCCCACCTCCTCTTTACCGTTACAGAAAGGGGCCAAGTTCGGCATTCGTGGTCGATCTTCGCAAACATTCGTCCAGCTCTCAATGGAAACGCGACGCAGTTCGGAGCAGTGGAGACCGACACCCCCATAGGAATACGGGTGTTTTCAGCCATCCGATCTGTTGAAATCCGATCCGCAGACAAACTCATGGGAGGCGCAAAAGGAAAGCCCCTGCGGTGCGGAGGGAGAGGAAGCGAGACTACGCAGGGGCTTTAAGATGCTCTTAGATTTTCAGAGCCTTCTCTTTCAAGGCTCTGTGTATTTCCACACACCATCCTGAACTACGATGCGTCAAAACTCCCGGTTCGAAAAGGTGACACAAATTCACCTTCTTTGTACGATCACGCGATCTGCCTTACAGGCACTTCACTGGCAACCGTTTGCTTCTGAAGACTTTCTTGGTTCGATCCACGGAACCGCGATCCATCTTGGACGTCTTACCCACCCATGAAAAAGCAATTAGAGTATACGTCGGCTATTCATGGGTGTCAAGGCGAATTTTTCTGTATTTTCTACAAAATCCTCAGGTATCGCGCGGGCCATGATCGGTTGAAACCGTGCAGGGGCCCCTCTGGCCGGCTACCGCCCCGGTCGGTCAGGGACGTTTCAACATCAATTCGAGGTCTTCCTGAAGGGCCTGGAGGTCCTCTTCATGCTCAACCTCTTGTTCGATGATCTGCAAGGTGATGTTGTAGGTCACCGGATCCGCCGTCTGGGTCTTCTGGAGCAGTTTCTGATAGGTGGTGATGGCGCACTGCTCTCCCTTGATGTTTTGCTCCAGGATCGTCATGACATAGGGATCCTCGGGGGCGTCGTAGCCGCAGTTGCTCCACTTGTACCACGCCTCCGGCGTCGTAATCGGTGTGCCGCCAAGCTGGATGATCCGATTGGTCAGCAGCAGTGCGTGGTTCAGCTCCTCGGTCGCATGCTGCTCGAGTTCGGCAATCACGGCGTCCTTCATGGGTCCCTTGACCACCTTGGCGCCCAGCCAATACTGATAGTAGGCCAGCCACTCGTCACAGAACGCTCGATTCAGCAGATCCAGCAGTTCCTTCACGTCCATCCCTACGATTTCGGTACCTCTGGTTCCCATAGCTCACCTCCACAATTTCCTTGCGTCCAGCTCCTTTTCTCGCCCGCTGCATGAGGCCACCTGCCAAACGCGACGAGAACGACCGGCGGGTCACCACGGTCGTCGGGGGCCATTGTCACGCAAAACGGTCCTGCGTCAAGGACAGGACGGAAAGATTTCAATTTCCGAGAACAAATGGCCCATCCGCCAGTAGGACTATTTCGTGTCACGGAACCAGCCTCCGGCGAGCCCCTTGTGTGCAGGTTCGCCAAGATCAAAACGGACCGGGTCGGATAGCCGCGAAGGAACTGCTCGGAGGCGATGGTCAGGAAGAGATCAGGTCGCCGGCAATGCAGACCGTGGCCAGCGCCTCGATTTCCAGGTACAGAGATCGCGGCGACGGTGCCAATCTTGAAGCCAGCAGTGGAAAGGAAAATCGATGGACATATTTGAATTCGCGATGGAAAAGGAGAAGTACGCCGAACATTTCTACCGGGAACTGGCGGACAGGAGCCACAACCCTGGACTGACGAAGATCCTGAACATGCTGGCGGACGAAGAGGTCAAGCACTATGAGATAGTGCAGGACATGCAGTCGCACCGGGCCGGGCACTTGACCGCAACGCCCGTGCTTCAGAACGCTCAGGAAATCTTCACGAAGATGAAAGACGGTGTCGAGAAGTTCGATTTTGACGTCAGCGAGGCGAACTTGTACCGCAAAGCAAGCGAGATAGAGAAACAGAGCCGGGATTTCTATCTCGAGAAGGCGGACGAAGTCCAGGACGAGGGGCAGAAAGCCATTTTCAAGCAGTTGGCGGGAGAGGAAGAGAAGCACCTGCTGCTGGTCCAACGTATCGGCGATTTTGTGGCCCGACCCGAGACGTTCCTCGAGAATGCGGAGATGTACCACTTCGACGACTACGTCGGCGGCGAATTCTAGGATCGGCCGGCTGCGGGCGCGTGGCGCCAAAGGCGCATCGGGTGTCCGGGTCCGAGAACAGGGTCGCCGGTAGTCCTATGGCCGGGGCTGGTACCGGCGGAGTTGACGCTGGAGCCCTCTGCCGTCCCCGACGATCGCGTTGAGGGCCTGCCAGAACCGGCGGCTGTGGTTCTTGTGGCGCGTGTGGACCAGTTCGTGAATGAGAACATAGTCCCTCAGTCCCTCGGGCAGGCGAACGAGGTTGACGTTCAGATTAATATTGTTCACGGCCGAACAACTGCCCCACAGGGTCTTCTGGTTCTTCACGTAGACCTTCTTGTATGTGAAGTTGTGCTTCTTCGCCAGGTGGTCGAGGCGCTCCACGAGCCTTCTGCGGGCGTCAGCGCGATCGAGTTGGGGGTGGAGCGGCTCGGTGCGAGCCTGCTGTAAATGCTTCTGAATCCAGCGTTTGCCCTTCTGGAGGAACTGCCTGCCCTGCTCCAGCGGGACCCGCCTGGGGAGGATCAGTTTCACCGCGCCATCGCGTCCGATTGTGATTCGCGCGTGACGGGCCCGGTCCGAGACCGCCACCGCAACCGGCCCGACACCCGAGATCTCCCAAGTCTCTACAGTCCTATTCAATGATCGATCCTTCTTATTTCGCCCCCGGACTCACTGACCGATGGGGATCGTGGCTCCGGCTGCGTGGGATTCGAGGGCGGCGGTGAACAGGTTGTGCCAGCGGGCGGTTTCCTCGGGTTGGGTGCAAGCGGCGAAGCGGGTCAGCGGTTGACCCCGGTCGAGTTCATCGAGATACGCCGCCCACATCTGGAGAATCGCGTCGGAGACGCCGAACTGAAACAGCTCGTGCGTAATCGACGGGAATGCCACCTCCTGGCCCATTTCGATGCGCCGCCAGGACTGGTCGGCGCCGCTGCGGTATTCGAGGACGTCGAGGCGGTTGGCGTCGCGCAGGCTGTAGCGAGCCGAGGCGGCGGTGCCCAGGATCTCGATATACCAGTTGTTCCGCTGACCGGGCGAGATGCGGTGCGCTTTGAGCGTGAAGGGGAACGTATCAGCGGAATCCTGAGTTTCCATCTCGCAGAGCAGCGTTGCGTTGTCCCAGGTCTCACAGGGAGCGAGGCCGCCTTGGCCATCCGGGCGAGACGGCACGATATTCGACAGCACGGCGCGGACATTGCGCGGGACCCAGCCCGCGCGGAACGGCAGTGCGCAGACGTGGGGACCGAGGTCGCCCATACAGCCGTACTCGCCGTTGAACGCCAGCATCCGCTTCCAATTGATGGGTTTGTCCGGATTCAGGTCGCTGCAATGGAGGAACCCGGCATTGACCTCGATGATTCTGCCGAAGGCGCCCGATTCGATCATCTGTCCGATTCTCTGTGCGGCGGGAAAGAACACGAATTGTGATGCGCAACGCACGCACAGGTCCGGATGCCTTTCCACTACCGTCAGGATCGCCTGGTTCGCCCGCCGGTCGATGCCGAAGGGCTTCTCGCCCATCAGGTGCTTGCCCGCTTCGAGGGCCGCCAGATAGAATTCCTCGTGCAGGTGGTGCGGGACCGCGATGTAAACCGCTTCGACGTCAGGGTTTGCCAGAAGCTCGCGATAGTCGGCGGTGATCTGGTTCAGCGTGGGGACGTTGTCGCGGAACCAGTCGATCTTGGGCGCCGAGAGCGTCCGGTTGCAGATGGCGACGATCTGGGGGCGCACCGCCATCTCGGGCAGGTGCATCCAGCGGGCGGCGGCGCTGGCGAATTCCCGCCCCATCATCCCGCAACCGATAATCCCGAAGCGAACGGTACGCATGCCTGAACCTCCATATGCAATCGTCCTGGTGGATCGTACCAGATGCTGCAGACCGTGGCAACGCTGGCAGCCGCAGGGCTCTACCCATTTCGACGCATTTCGCGTATGCTGGTCAGTCCAGAACAATGACATTCGGATAGGCTCCTCCTGACTGAAGGGGAACGGGATGAAACGCAGGCAATTCCTCCAGGTCGCCGGCGCCGGTTCGGCGGCATGGCTGGCGCAGGGCCTTGGCTCCGCGGGCGCTGTACCGACCGAGTCGGCCCAGCCGGGCGACAGACCCAACGTCCTGGTTCTGATGACGGACCAGCACCGGGCGGACCTGATGAGCTGCGAGGGAAGCGACCTGGTTCCGACACCGGGGATCGATCGGATCGCTCAACGGGGCGTGCGGTTTCGTCGGGCGTATTGTCCCTATCCGGTCTGCGTGGCTTCTCGCATGGCGCTGCTGACAGGCCTTTACGCCCACACGACCGGGGTGGACACGAACACCGACCGGCTGGACTGGCGCTATCGGACGATGGCCCACCATTTCGCCGAGAACGGGTATCTCACCGGGCTGATCGGTAAGATGCACTTTAATGACGCCCACAAGCATGGCTTCGAGTACTATCTCTCAATCAACGACTGGCTGATGTACCTTGGGCCCAAGGTTCAGCACTATGCCAACGAGATTGCCAGCCATCCGCACACGATGCATTTCACCAGGACGGTGGACGACAGCGGCGCCGGCTTTCCGGACGTCGAAGGGCTGTGGGAAGGTGCGAGCCCCTGGGCAGGCCACGTGACACGGAGCGGTTTTGCGAGCATGGCGTCGGAGCTGGAGGCAGACGATCATCTGGACATGTTCGTCGCACGCGAGGCGGTGAAGTTCATGCGCCGCTATCGCGACCAGCGGTTTTTCCTGGTGGCGAGCTTCATGAAGCCGCACACGCCATTCTTTCCGCCCAGGGAGTTCGCGGAGAAGTATCCTGTCGATACGATGGCGTTGCGGGCGGTCGGTGACACGTCCACCTATCCCAAGCATATCCAGCAGCGCATCGCCAACTACCAGGCGAAGGACCCGCGGCTGCTCCGTGCGGGGCGGGCAGGCTATCTGGGCAATCTGGCCTTCGTGGATACCTGCATCGACTACGTCTACCGCTACCTGGAGGAAATGGGTCTGGACGACAACACCATCGTGGTCTACACCTCGGATCACGGCGAGATGGACGGCGATCATGGTCTGTATCAGAAGTTCTGCCTCTTTGAGCCAGCGGTGCGCGTGCCCCTGATCGTCAGCTATCCCAAGCGCCTGCCCCGAGATAAAGTCTGCGATGCGGTGGTCGAATACTTCGGCCTGTATCCCACATTGTGCGCCCTGTCGGGCCTGTCTCAACCGTCGAAGACCACGCTCGGTGACCTGCCAGGGGCTCCGCAACGTCCGGACGCGAGCAGTTTCGCGTACCTGGTGAGAGATCCGAGCGCGATGGGTCCCGACGCGGCGTTTGCGGAGTTTGCCCTCCGCTCAGAGATGCCCCGATACATGGTCCGCACGGAGCGCTACAAATTCATCTTCAATCACGGCGGGACCCATGAACTCTACGACCACGACCGGGACCCAGGCGAGTATGTCAACCGCGTGGACGATCCCGAATACAAGACCCGTTTTCGAGGTCTTCGCGACCAGCTCTTCGCCTGGTACTACCCCGAAGACAATCCGTTTCGCAAGAAGACCTGATCCCCGATCGAACAGGAGATGATCCAGATGATCGCAACACTACTGACCCTGATTGCGTTCCTGTCGCCCAGCGCGGTGGGCAAGACCTATACGAACCCGATTATCGACGAGATCGGGCCGGCCGATCCGACGGTGATCGAGGTCGACGGCACCTATTATCTCTATCCGACGGGGGACAACGTCAGCTACCACGTGTACACCTCGACCGACCTGGTCCACTGGACGAAGGGGAGGCGGGTCTTCCAACCAGGACCGAAAAACGTCTGGGCGCCGGACGTCTTTCGCGACCCGAAGGACGGGAAGTTCTATCTCTACTACACCGTCAGCGAGAATATCGGCGTCGCGGTCGCGGACGGGCCCGAGGGACCTTTCGTCGATCGCAAGAGGCTGTTCGACAACGCCATCGACGCGCACATGTTCTGCGACGACGACGGCACGTATTACCTTTATTACGTTCAGTTCCCGGGTTTTCGCATCCGCGTCCAGCCGATGAAGAGCCCGCTGGAGAAGGCGGGCGAGCCGATCGAGTTGTTCCACCCGACCGAACCCTGGGAGAAGATCAGCGGCGCGGTGACCGAGGGTCCTTGGATGCTCAAGCACCAGGGGACGTATTACCTGCTCTACTCGGGAACGGGGGCCAATTCGCTGAATTACGCCATCGGCTATGCGACGGCGAGCAAGCCCACGGGCCCTTTCACCAAGTACGCGGGCAACCCGATCGTGCATCGGACCGAGCGTGCCTTCGGACCCGGGCACGGGTGTGTCGTCACCGACGACGCGGGCAACCTGTGGTCGATCTATCACCAGCAGAAGGACGATTCCGAAGCCTGGAATCGATTCGTCTGCATCGACCCGCTCTGGTTCGACGACGAAGGCGTCCTGCATGGCAAGGCGACGCGAGGCACCCCCGAGCCGGCGCCGATCATCGAGCACGAGCAGCAAGGCAGTCTGGCGGGCTTCATCGAGGCACACGTCGCCAGGATCGCCCCTCTCTGGAAGCAGGCCAATCTTACGTACTGGGACGCGACCACGAGGGGAAGAGCCCAGGCGTGGGATGAGTACGAAGCCCTGCAACTGAAAATCCGCCAGCTCTACAGCAGCCGGGAGGACTTCGCACGTATCAAGGCGTTCAAGGAGTCCGGGCCAATCGACGATCCGCGCCTGGCGCGGCAGCTCGACAAGCTCTACTATGCCTATCTCCAGAACCAGATCGCGCCCGACCTGCTCGCGAAGATCGTGGAACTCGACACGCAGATCCAGGAGACCTACAACGCCTATCGAGGGACCGTCGACGGTCAGGCCGTCACCATGAGCGACATCTACACGATCATGACGACCGAGAAGAACACGCCCAAGCGCGAGGCGGCCTGGCGGGCCAGCAAGCAGGTCGGCAACGTCATCATCGACGATTTCCTGAAGCTCGTGAAGCTTCGCAATCAGGCGGCGCGCCAGCTTGGCTTCGACAACTACCACACCATGATCATCGTCGCAGGCGAGCAGAACGTCGCGGATCTCGATCGGATCTTCGTTCAGTTGGACTCGCTGACCCGCGCGCCATTTGCCAGGCTCAAGAAGGAGCTGGACGCGATTCTCGCCAGGGGATACGAGATCGAGCCCGAAGACCTGATGCCCTGGCACTACCACGATCCGTTCTTTCAGCGGACGCCGCTGGTCTATGAGCTGGACCTGGACCGGTACTATGAGGGGCGCGACATCGAGGAAGTGGCGAGACGGTACTTTGCCGGCGTGGACCTGTCCGTCGACGACATCCTGGCGCGCAGCGATCTCTACGATCGCGAGGGGAAGTACCCGCACGCGTACGGTTTCGACGCCGACCGGGAGGGGGACGCCCGCGTGCTGACGAACCTCCAGGACACGGAGCGGTGGATGGAGACCCTGCTGCACGAACTGGGACACGCCCTTTACAGCAAGTATCACGACCGCAGCGAGCCCTGGCTATTGCGCGAGCCGGCGCACAGCTTCACGACCGAGGCGGTGGCGATGTTCTTCGGACGTCTCAGCCGCAATGCGGCCTGGATGCAGAAGGTGCTGGGGTTGTCCGACGAGCAGACCGCCGAGATCGAGACCGTCAGCGATCGCTATCTGCAATTCCAGCAGATCCTGTTCGTGCGATGGGCGCTGGTGATGTACAACTTCGAAAAAACCCTCTACGCCGATCCCGACGGGAACTTGAACACGCTGTGGTGGGACCTGGTCGAGAAGTATCAGCTCGTGCGGAGGCCGCCGGGGACAGCCGATGCCGGGTGGGTCTCCAAGCTCCATTTCACCACCGCCCCCTGCTACTACCACAACTACGTGCTGGGCGAACTGCTGGCCTCGCAGTGGCATCACTATATCATGCACGAGATATTGGAGCTTGATTCGGACGAGAGGCTCAGCTATGTTGGCGACCGGCGTGTCGGCAGGTATTTCCGGGACCAGGTGCTCGGCCCGGGCGCCCGGTACCGCTGGGACGAGATGATCGTCCGGAGCACGGGCGAGTCGCTGACGCCCACGTATTTCGTCGAGCAGTTCGTCCAGTAACCACGACGCCTCCCCGGCGTCCAGATATGAAGCAGGTGCCATGGTCTACCTCATCGCGATTTTCATCTATCTGCTCGCTCTGACGGGCATCGGCATCTACAAGTCACGCCAGGTCAAGACCGAAGCCGATTTTGCCGTGGCGGGGCGGTCACTGTCGCCTTGGATTCTCGTCTGTACGATGCTGGCGGTCTGGATCGGCACCGGCTCGATCGTCGGCAACGCCGAGCAGGCGTATGAGGTCGGTGCGGCCGCCTTGATCATTCCCCTGGGCACGTTTTTTGGCTTGATTCTCCTGTCGCTGATCGCCTACAAGGCCCGCTCGATCGAGGTATCGACCGTCCCGGAGATCATCGGTACGCGGTATGGCCAAGGGGCGAGATTTCTGGCGGTGGTCGCGCTGGTGATCGCCTACATGGTCATCGTCAGCTATCAGTTCAATGCCGGCGGCGCCGTGCTGGAGGTGATCACTGGAGACAAGCCAGCGGTCCTGCTGGAGGCCGGGGATACCGTGACGCGCCGCCAACTGACCCGCGGCCACCTGGCGTTCATACCCGATCCGGATTTTGTCGGTCAAACGTTCGTGGAATGGACCCCGGCCGAAGAGACGACGGAGTCATCCGCGCCGGTGCGCTACGAAATCGACGTCGTCCCTCCCGATCGGATCGTTGAGGTTCGACGGGAACTCGCCGATCAGAAGAACCACGTCGCCATCAAGAAGGGGAACATCGCGCGATTGCGCCTGGAGGCAGCGCCACGGCAGATCGCCAGCTACCGGCTCAGCGCCGCGCCCGAGGCAGGCACCGTCAGCCTGGTGGAGCCCGTGTTGACCAAGGAGCGCGCCACGATCATCGCAGCGGTCTTCATCATCGGCTATACGATGTCGGCGGGTCTGATGAGCCTGGCCTACGCCGACATCGTCACCGGGACGATCATCACGCTGTCGCTGCTCGTCGCGTTCCCGGTCCTGCTCTTCAAGGCCGGCGGCTTCGATGGGATGCGCACCGCTTTCGCCGTGATGGGCGATCGACCGCAGCACATGCAGTTCTGGGGTGTCTACAGTCCCATCCAGATCGTCAACTATCTGCTGCCGCCGTTTCTGCTGGTCATGGGCGACGCCAACCAATACCAGCGGATCTTCGCCAGCCGTAACGCGCGGGGCGCCAAGCAAGCGGTAACGACCATGGTCTTTGCGGCGCTGGTGATCGAACTGCTGATCATCGCCTGCGCCTGGGTGGCTGCCAGCATGACGCCGGACCCCGAAAATGGAAAGTACATCCTGATCTACGCCGCACGACATTACATGCCGATGGCGCTCGGCGTCGTCTTCATGGTCACGGTGGTGGGGATCATCATCTCCACGGCCAACTCCTTCCTGCTGGTCCCGGCCACAACGTTCATCAGCGACGTCTACCTCAACTACATCAACCCCAAAGCCAGTGAGAAGCGGACCCTCTTCCTCAGTCGCTCGCTGGTGGTCATCTTCGGGGTCATCGCCTACGTGGTGACGTTCGCATTCGCCGAAACAACGGGCTTTTTCAGAAAGGCCCTCTATGCCTATACCATCTATGGCTCCGCCATCACACCCAGCCTGATTGCGGCGATGTTCTGGAAGCGAGCGACCAAGGCCGGTGCGATCGCGTCGATTCTTACAGGAACGGCGGTTACGCTGGTATGGTCGGAGATTGTCGTCGATCATCTGCCGGCCAATCTGGCGGGTCTCGACGCGGTGTTGCCTGCGATCACCCTGTCGGTGCTGGCCCTGGTCGGGGTGAGTCTGCTGACGAAGAAGATGGGGACGGACTGATGTTCCCGACGGAGGTCTATACCGCAAGACGGCGACGCCTGCGAAAGGCGATATCGTCGGGAGTCATCCTGCTTCTGGGCAATGATGAATCGCCCATGAACTACGAGGACAATCCGTATCCGTTCCGCCAGGACAGCTCGTTCCTGTACTATTTCGGCGTCGATGAGCCAAGACTGGCGGCGGTAATCGACGTCGACGAAGGGACCGAATGTCTCTTTGGCGACGACGTGACGGTTGAGGACGTGATCTGGACGGGTCGGCAGACGCCCCTGGCGGAGAAGGCTCGTCGGGCGGGCGTCGAACAGACCGCGCCCAGCGGGGACTTGGCCTCTGTCCTGGAAGCGGCGCGTAAACGAGATCGAGTGATCCACTTCCTTCCGCCCTGCCGCGCCGAGCACACCCTGCAGATCCACGATCTGTTGAACTACCCGCCCGAGATGGTGGGCCAACTGGTTTCGGAACCGTTGATTCGCGCGGTGGTTTCGCAGCGTTCGGTCAAAGCACCGGAAGAAGTCGAGCAGATCGAGTTAGCTCTTCGCATCTCTTACCAGATGCAGACGATGGCGATGAAACTGGCGCGCCCGGGGGTGGTCGAACGCGAAGTTGTCGGCGCGATGGCGGGCATCGCCACCGCCCTGGGGGTGCACTTCGCTTTCGAACCCATCTTCAGCATGCATGGCGAGACGCTGCACAATCCGTTCCACCACAACATGCTGAGGGCGGGCGACATCGCGGTCAACGATTCGGGGGCCGAGTCGCCCTTGCGGTATGCCAGCGACATCACGCGAACGATCCCGATCGGCGGGCGTTTCACAGAGAAACAGCGGGAGATCTATTCCATCGTGCTGGACGCTCAGGAGAGCGCCATCGCCGCGGTCCGTCCCGGCGCCGAGTTCCGGGACATCCATCGTCTGGCCTGCGTGAAGCTGGTAGCTGGGCTCAAGGAGCTGGCCCTGACCAAAGGCGATCCGGAGGAGGCGGTGGAGGCAGGCGCTCACGCGCTGTTCTTCCAGTGCGGACTCGGGCACATGATGGGGCTGGACGTGCACGACATGCAGGGCCTGGGAGAAGACTACGTGGGTTATACCGACACGATCCGGCGTAACCCTGCCTTTGGCTGGCGTTCGCTGAGGCTCGCCAAGGCGGTCGAGCCGGGCTACGTCGTGACCGTCGAACCGGGCATCTACTTCATCGGCGTGCTGATCGACCGCTGGAAGGCCCAGCGGAAATGCGAAGCCTTCATCGACTATGAGAAGGTCGAGTCGTATCGCGACTTTGGCGGCATTCGGCTCGAAGACGACATCCAAGTCACCGAGATCGGCTCTCGCGTGCTGGGTCCGCCGATTCCCAAGACCATCAGCGAGGTCGAGGCGCTCGCATCCATCTGATACGAATGGCAGGCTGGTCCTTCCCAATCACAGGGTCGTGCTGACGGCCCGGTAGTATCCGACGACCCGGCTGACCAGGTTTCCATCGACCTCAACGACGGCGTAGGAGTTGCTGCCCTCCCCCTGACCTTCGACCAGAGCCTTCAGGGTATAGTAGTGAATCCCGTTGATCTGGCTGTAGCGACCCTCGTGATGATGGCCCTGAAAGACGGCCTGGACCTTGCCCGATTCTTCAAGCACCTGCCGCACCTGCTCCGCATTCCGGACCGAGACGGAGTCCGTGCCGTCGAGCAGTTGGTGGATGAAAACCACAACGGGGCCGGAGGCAGTTGCCAGATCCTTCCGGAGCCAGTCCAACTCCTGGGCGGGGATGTTGGCGTCGGTCCAGTCGAAATTGCCACGATCGTACGCTACGTCATCGCTCCGGAAATTGGCGTCGAGCACGGCGCAATGGAGACCTCGGACTTCGAATGAGTAATAGCTGCGATTCGGATCGATGCGCGTGTTGGTCGCGCGGGCCAGAAACTGCGTCTTGGAGATGCTGTCCACGTCGTGGTTTCCGAGAACGTGATAGGTCGGGCCGTCAAATCGCTGGAATACGGCTTCGATCTGCTCCAGATAGGCCAGCGTCTCCCGTTCGACGGGCGGTCGGCCCTGATCCTTGAAATCGCCCAGTTCAATGAGAAAATCCACGTTCTCGGCGTTCATCCGGGCCACGCATTCAGCGAGTCTGCCCGGCGACTGACGGTAGAACCGCGTGCCGGCCGGCTCGACGTCGGCATAGTGGCAATCCGTCACCATTCCAAACCGCACCGATTGCCCCGGCCGGGGCAGCCCGTCGCTCGAAGCACAGGAGAGCGATACCACCATCGGCCCGCCGGCGATCCCGAGGGTCCACTTCAGAGCCATCCTGCGATCCATGGTCTTCCTGATTCTGTCGTCCATGTGGTCCTCCAATTCGTGAGAATGCATTATAGCATCGACCGGCCCGTTGGGCTATCATGAGCCGTGGTATCACATCGGAGAAACAGGGACTTTCCGAAGGTGCAGGAATGAACTATCGAGGGATGGGAATCGCAGGCCTGGTCATGTGTGCATCTGCCTGGGCGCAAGCGCCGGAGTGGGAGAATGAAGAGATCATCGCAACCAACAAGGAACCGACCCGGGCGACGGGCGTGTCCTTTGACAACGCCAAGTCGGCAATCCGTGCCTACTCCATGAAGAAGCCCGAGGATGCCCTGAAGAAGTGGACGGATTCGCCGTACTGGGAGATTCAGGGCGACGGCACGCCGATCTACTTGAACGTGCGCTGTCCGCACCTGCGTCAGCCTCCGAAGATCATCGGCGATGTTGCCCGCGGCAACGAAGTCCACCTGACGGTAAGGGCGAATGATGGTTCGCCCCTGCTGGCGATTCGGTCGCTGGGCAACGAGGCGGGAGGCAGGCCGAACTTGAAGGCAGCCGTCCAGGCGATTCGCGATCTCGACACGTCCAGACCAATCCGTTACGAACGCATGAATTCCGGCGCCGAGCTGGACGTCATGGCCGCCAGAGAGGCGCACAGCAAGTTCGCGCGTGCAGAAAGGAGCAGACGATGAACGGGACAGCAGTGATGGCATGGTTCGTCTCCGCAGTGTTGCTCGTAGCAGGGCTCGGCCCGGCATCGACGGATGCCGCCGAGGACACGAAGTTCGAAGAAGACATCATCCAAACCGAAGAGGGTAACCTGAAGATCACCTTCATCGGGCACGGCACGCTGATGTTCACGTGGCACGACAAGGTCATTCACGTTGATCCCGTCAGCAGGGAGGCGGATTACAGCAAGCTGCCCAAGGCCGATCTCGTGCTGATCACCCATGAACATGGCGACCACCTCGACCCCAAGGCGCTCGACCTGATTCGAAAGAACGATACGAAAATCGTCCTGAACGAGGCCAGCGCCGACAGGGTCTCAGGCGGGCTGGTGATGAAGAATGGCGACGTGCGCACGGTCGAAGGTCTCAAGATCGAAGCGGTCCCTGCGTACAACATCGTGCACCAGCGCGACAATGGGCAGCCCTTCCACCCCAAGGGTCGGGGCAACGGCTACGTGGTGACTTTCGGCAAGCTGCGGGTCTACATCGCCGGCGATACCGAGAACATTCCGGAGATGAAGAACCTCAAGAAGATCGAGGTCGCGTTTCTACCGATGAACCTGCCCTATACGATGACGCCGGAGATGGTGGCCGACGCCGCCAGGACCTTCAAGCCGAAGATTCTCTATCCCTATCATTATGGGCAGACGGATCCCAAAAAGCTGGTCGAACTGCTCAAGGACAACGAGGAGATCGAGGTCCGCATCCGCAAGATGCAGTGATCGCGACGGCATGACTGACGAAACGGCAAGGCAACACAGAGAGGCAAGGTCGTCCGGCACGAAGAAACTCGCGCTGTCAATCGGGGCGTCCCTGGCGGTCGCCCTGATATGCTTTCTCGTCCTGGCGACACTGCCGGAGGCGCCACGGGCGAAGGCACCTCTGCGCAGCTTTCTGACGGGGCTGGCCGTACTCGGCGTGGCGATTCCGCTCTGTATCGGCGGATCGACGCTGAAGCAGCGGTTTGCCTCTTCGCCCTATTTCGAGGGCACATTCATCGCCACCGTGCTGAGCGTCTTCGGCTTCGCAGGTCTGGCTGCCGGACTCGCCTGCCTCATCCTCGGCGCTTACGATCTGCTCGCCCCCCTGCTTTCGCAATAGGGCGAGCACATCGCCCGCCCTGTTTCCGGAGGCGCATCAGATCAGCATTCCGTCGAGTATTCCTGTGTATTCGTTGCGAGGGCGCAGACCGACCAGGCGCTGCGTCTCGCTGCCAGCGTTAAAGAAGATCACCGCCGGAATGCCCTGGACGCCATATTGGCGTGCCAATTCCGGAGCGTGCGCCACGTTGACCTTTGCGATTACCGCGCGGCCCTCGTACTCCTCGGCGAGTTCTTCCACAGTCGGGGCCAGCTTACGGCACGGCGGGCATGAATTCGAATAGAAATCCACCATCACCGGCTGTTCGGCCTTCAGGACCAGACGCTCGAAATCGGCGGCATTCTCGATCTGCACGGCGGCATACCCCTTCACATTTCCTTCAGGATTCGCTCGCGACGACGCGCCGGAAAAGGCGATCACCCCTCCCATCAGAGCACCGATGAAGGCGCCGCGATATGGATTGGCGGTCAGCGGACAGGCTCCGCTGGCGCATTTCCCGAAGTATCCCAGCATCGCTCCGAGGCCGCCCCCAATGAGCAACCCCAACGTCAACTGAACCAACAGAGCTTTCGGCATTTTCGTTCTCCAGATGTTTCGCCGTATATGCGACTACAACACGGCTTCCAATGTCTCCAAGGCTTCTCGGACCCGCTGAAGCGCGGAGCCGTCGAGGCGGTCACAGACGCGATGTTCGCACACTTCCATGCGACTCAGGATACGCCCCTTCATTCGTTTGCCCTTGGCGGTCAGCCCAATCTCCACGGCCCGCCGATCATCCGGACAGATCCGGGTCGCTACATAGCCATCGGTGACCAGGCTGTTGAGCACGCGACTGCCCCGCGATGGCGAGAGGCCCATCCGCCGGGCAAATTCGCCGCCGGGCAACTCGGCTCCTTCCTCCAGTACGATCAATCCATGAAACTGCGCTGGAGAAAGGCCCAACTGCTCCCGAATCTGCTCCTCAGTGCACTGGCACTTTCGTTTGATCGCCAGAATCAACTCGAAAAATCGTCGGCTCATACTCTGATCTACTCTTTTGCCGCTTTACTTGTTCATAGCAACAATTGCTACTAGCAATTATATCAATGCGATGCAGCTTCTGCAAATCAGAAGTCAGGATTTTCTGAGAACCGGGGATTCAGCCGAGACGGGCCAGCCTCCGGACCTTGGCCAAGGCGGACAGGGCAAAGACCAGTGGATAGAGCTCCTCGAAGTACCAGAGCTGCGCGAAGTAGAGGCCGATGGGTGAGGCGGCAGTGGACGTGCCCTGCTCGGTATGCGCAATGAGCCAGTCGGCGCCTCGATACGTCGCTTCGGCAATCGCCGATTCCGCAGGGTGTGCACCGCACACCATTTTCTCCGGACGGGTCCACACTGTTGGATTCGCGTGCGCTGCACACCCTACGGCCGCCAAGGCATCGACGGCCAGGGCCGTTTCCTCGATGGACGAAGCGACACCTACCGCACCACCCCAGCCACCGTCGGCGTTCTGTGCCGAGAGCAGCCAGTAAACGCCCTGCTGACAGGCGGGCGTCATGCGGTTGCGCTGGGCTG
>CAZTGH010000018.1:17804-27989 GCA_964612985.1 uncultured Pirellulales bacterium | reverse complement strand
ATCAATCGTCGCACCCCGACGGATCGTGGCTCCGTTGCAAAGAATGGAGGGGCCAACCACCACCGCGTCGGATTCGATGCACACGCCGTCGCCGAGCAGCACCGGGCCGATCAGGCGGGCGTTATCCGCAACCCGGTGATCCGTTCCGTATGCATAGGCCTGACGCCCAAAGGACGTCGTCCGCACGGCCTCTCGCGGCGGGCAGTGCGTCATTACCAGATCCGAAAGCGCCAGAAGCCCGTCGGGCGAGGCGAGGTCAATCACGGAACCGGCCATAGAGACGGCCTCGATCTTCGCTCGGCACGCCCGGCACCGGTGGAGCAACTCGCCAAAATCGCGGGGCAGCCCGTCCTGCAGAACCTGTCCAGCCAGTTCCGACCGGATCAGGAAATGGTGCGGCCAGTCGGTTGGCAGGGGCACCGGCTCGGCGGAATCCCTGTAGAGACGTCGATATCCCACCAGATCTCCCCGCTCGGTCAACCGGATTCGCTCGCGATAGGCCAGCAAGTCGGGCGCAGCGGCAACCGCCACCGCATCGGCCGACGTTGTCGCGAGCACTCGTTCCGAGAGATCATCGCTGATATGGGCCGCGCAGCGCCCGTCGGAAATCATGAAGTACGGATGGTTGGATACCTGCCCCAAATGCTCGAAGCGAAATCCGTGGGTCAGAACACGTCTCTCCTGCCCTCCGAAGGACTCCATCGCCTCTCTGGGCCATGACGGCGGAAGCACCCACACGATGTTGGTCGGGCCTGTCCCACCGACCCATTGTGAGAGGCCCCCACGGCCATCCACCGAACCACAGACGTGATAGGCCCCGTTCAAAACCACTTCGGGCAACGGTCTTGTCGACAGCGCGTAGCGCAATATGCCCGCCTCGGGCGTCTGCGTCGCGTTGCCTTCATCTCGAATGACCATCAGCCTCATGGGCAATTCGGCTCCCACACTGACCGCCTCGCGATCCGGACCGCGGGGACGGTCCCCGCGCTAGCCTTCCGTCTTCTCGCCGCCCGATTGCACGGAAAGCAGCATCTTCTTCTGTTTGGCGGTTCGGCCCACTGGCGGTGCGCCGTGAGCACGGTAGCCATAGTTGTAGCGGTACAGACCCTGCTCGGCTCGGACATTGCTGAGAATCGCGCCCACCACCCGAGCTCGGATGCGAGACAATCGATCTTTCGTTTCCGCCAGGTCCGGCGCCGTTGTCTGCCCTGCGTAGCCTACCAGGACCACTGCATCGGTGAGCTTGGCCCATACGAGGGCGTCGGGAAAGGCCAGGGCCGGCGGCGTATCCACGATCACGTGGTCGTATTCCCGGCTGAGTTTCTCGATCTGCAAGGCAGCCGTCGAAGACGCCAGCAACTCATAGGGATCGGACAGACTCCGGGCACTGGCGGCCAGCACGTGCAGACCGCTGCCGGGCACGGTGCAAATGATCCGGCTCGGATCCTCTCCCCGAAGCACTTCCTGCACGCCTCCCGAACCGTTGGGCACGCTGAGCATGTAGCGCACATCGGGCTTGCGAAGGTCCCCATCGATCAGGAGCACCTTCTTGCCCGATTTGGCCAGACTCGTAGCCAGGTTCACCGCGAACGTCGTCTTGCCTTCTCTCATGCCGGGGCTGCACACGGCCAGTCGCTTGGGCATCCCCCCGGTGCTGAGCAAGCCCAGGTTCGTTCGGATCGTCTGGTAGTCGCTGGCAATGTGCTCGGCGAACTGCGCCGGCTTGACCGTGTGGGAACTGGTGGTCGTCCCCAGGACGGGCAACCCGAGATATCGGGCCATCTCTTCCGGGGTTTGCAGCGTCTTGTCCATTCTATCCCGCAGGAAGGCCAGCCCGCATCCGGCGAACAACCCTGCGAAAACGAGCGCGGTGGCGAACTTCGTCCGCTGATTTTCGGTATCGGCGACGTAGGCCGCATAGGCCGGAGTGATCCGAGGACGACCCTGACGTTCCATTTCGAGCATCTTGATCTGCCGGGTGACCTCATCGTAAAACTCGCGGTCGATCGACAGGCGGAACTGGAGATCCTGAATATCGAGATTGGTCCGCCCGACCTTCTGGGTACGGGTCTCCTGCTCCTTAAACTCCCCCTTGAGTTTCTCCTGGTGGGCGTGCAGTTGCTGTAGCTCCAACTGCGCGCTCTTGACGTTCTGCTGCGCGACGGCGTTAAGCCGTTCTTCGAGACCCGCGTTGAATTCTTCCTCGAGTTTCAGTCGTTTGTCCTCGCAGGCCTTCTCGAAACTGGCCAGCAATTCTTCCTGGCGTTTGAGTTCAGGGTTGTTCGGCCTGAGCGCCTGGCGGGCGACGAGCAGATCCTGTCTCATCTGGACGATGTTCTGGGATAGCTGCTGGAATTCCGGATCGGAGTTGACATACTCTTTTCTGGCCGCCACGATCTGGTCAGGCGGCATGTTGACATCGGTGGCCGCTTCGGCCAGCACGGCAATTCTCGCTTCCAGAGCGAGACGCCGGCCCTCCAACGCGATCCATTGCGACATCAGGTTGTTCTGGGTTTGCAGCTCCAAATCGTGCCGCGTGTCCAGCACGGTGGTCCCGTATTCTTCGGCAAGCTTGCGGATGTTCTCGTTCTGCGCGGTGATCTTATCGAGCAGCAAGCGCTGCTGGTCCGTCAGCGCCCGCATTCTGGCGTTTTCCGCCTCCATTGAATCGCTGCCGTACTTTTCCTGGTAATGCTCCAGAAAGGCATTGACGATCTGGATGGCTTCGCTCGGATCCGTGGCCTTCATCGTTACGGCCACCAATTCCGACTCGGGCACCTGGCCGGCTGCGATCACGTCGTTGGCCACCGCCTTCTTGAGGACGGCGGCCGGATCCGGTTTGCTCGTCCTGGGCATGAATCTGGCCAGGAGTTTGTCCACCAGTGTGGTGGGTTCGCCACTGAAGATTTTCAAGTCGCGGGTGACCAGATCGTCGGCGATTCGCTGGAGAATGGGTCCACTGGTCAGAATGGTCATCTGGGTGTTGACAAAGTCGCGATAGCCCGGACCGCCGCCTCCGGCCCCCTCGCCGGTCAGAATGCTTTCCACGACGGGGGCGACGCGCACGGCGCCTTGGACGGTATAGACCGGCTGGACGAAGAGCCAAATTGCCGGCAGGCCCACGGCGCAAACGACAATCGTCACGGCCACCGCGATGTACCACCGCCTCAGGATGCCACGCAGAACATCCGGCTTCGACTCCGATCCGCCTTCCGGCTCCAGGTCCGGCGGCGCGTCGTACACCGCGGGCTTCTGTTCGATTACCTGGTCCAGGTATCTCTCCAGATTATTCATTTCCTCGTTCTCCTTCGTCAAGAGTCCGGCATCTGCCGCGGCTGACGCCGCGTGATGACCGTCGGCGAGATATCGGCCGGTGGAGTGGTCAGTCGCGACAAAAACCACAACTCTCCCACCACCATCGCCAAGGCCAGGGGCATCATGGCATATCCGCCAAAATCGTGGAACGCCTTTTCCACGCCTTCCCCCTTGAGCACCGTGAAAGCCACGGCCGTCACGGTCAGTCTCAAGGTATTGCACACCAGAGCGATCGGCAAACTGGAAAGCAGAACCAGCAGTTTCTCCCACCAGGGTCGCCGAACCAGAAGCACCACCAGTCCGCTGATCACCACAAAAGCGATGATCATGCGCAACCCGTTGCAGGCTTCGGCCACGGCCACACTGGTATCGCCGATATGGATGATGTTTCCGTCCCTGGCGACCTCGTAGCCCGCTGATTCCAGGCAGAAAACGGCCGAGGACGTCGCCCACCGCTGAAGCGGGAGAGCCAGTGCCGACTGGACCCGATTGGGCCAGGGCAGCATGAGGCACAGGAACAGCCAGACCGGGATCAACTTGCGCAGGATGTCCCAGCCCAACACCAGCAGAGCAATCGCGCCAACCGATAGGAGCAGCGAAAGCCGCTCGGCCGATTCAAACATCAGGTATACACCCAGACCCCGGAGAGTCTGGGCCAGAAGGAAAAGAAAGGTTCCGGGCAGAATCGCCGGTTGTGGGTCAATCGCATCGAAATCCCGGCGGCGCGACCAGAGCACATACGCAGCCAGGAAAGGAACCAACAGACCGGCCGAATACTCGTCATTTCTCCGCCAGACGTCGTAGAGTTCCAGGAAGGTCGGCCAATACGACCATAAGAAGGCGACGAGCACGACCAGTCCGCCGGCAAGCCACCCGATCCACCGGACCGAGATGCCCAGCGCCGATTCGAGCCGGTCGGCGATCGGCATGCGCGGTGCAACTTCGGCTACGCACGCGCGGGCCGAACACGGCTTCGCTGGCATCCGCCCTCCTGATGCAACGGTCTGTTCGGCGATCACAGCGCCATCGGACAAGGCCGCTCCACGGTCAAGGACTGATTCAATGATTTCGCAACAACTCCCCACTTTGGCACCATTCCACAGCACGCTTCTGACAATGACGCTGTCCCGGCCGACCACCGCGTGCGGACCGATAACCGTCGGTCCGACCACAATGGTACCCTCCGAGAGCTGCGCATGTTCACCGACCACGACGGGACCGCGGATTCTGGCGGACGGATGAACCGAAGCCGAGGCTGCTGTCTGGACGTCGCAATCCGCCGCGGCGTCCGTTCGTTCGGGCAAAGACGTCGCAACGGCATGCAGGTACGCCTGACGGTCATGGAAGCTGCCCACCTCGCGAGCGAGCACGAACGGACGGACCACGCCTCCGGTGCGAAGGATTGCGGGGATGAGGCCTTCTTTGATATCGGAGTAGCCGCCGGCCGGGATCAGGCGCAACACATCCGGCTTGCAGAGATAGATCTCGGCGGGCGCTCCCGGCCGACCGCCATCGGGCTGCGCCGGGTTGAAGACGATCGTGAGGTCGGCCCCGCTGGAATCGTGCGCCTCGATCAGCGCCTGCACCGAAGGGGGAGACGCCATACTCCCAGAGAACACCATGATCAGATCGCCAGGATCGGAGCGAACCGCGTCTCGGAGGCATCCGGCGGTTCCTCCCGTCCGGTCCTCGGTCAACGAAGTGATTGCGATCTCTCCTCGGTCTCGAATCGGCGCCAGATATTCGGAGATATCGTTCTCGCTGCACACGACGGCGCTGCGTATGCCCTCCTGCGCGAGGTGATCGAGCAGGCGCTCCAGGGCGGGTTTGCCCAGAATGGGCCACAGTGCCATGGGCAACCGGGCCGCCAGTGGACAACGTCCAAAATCCCGCCGGCCAACGAGCACGACTGTCCGGATATCCCGCTCCACCGTCAGTGCGTTTCCTTCCATCGTTTTCTTGATCTGCGTCTTTTCCGCGCAAAGCGCGCGTCGGGAGACCCGCTCGGCGCCGGCGATACAGCCCGACGAGCCACCCACCACCCCGCGGTATGCCTGTCACGGACGCCAGGACGCATCATCCGGACGAAACTTGAAGGCGACAACGTCCTCGAATGGTTACGCCCGTTTCCGTGTTGATTCGGAACCTCGACCGACATGCTATCACAGGACGTACGACACCTCCAACGAATTCCACGGTGACACGGCTGCTTTCCTGACAATCTTAAGGATCAAGCCAACGTCCGATATCCTTACACAAAGGGAGCCGATGCTTGTCACCTGTGGCGGAGGATTCGATCGTACGAGCAAGCACGTCTCCCGAGGCCGGCGTACGCGCAACTCAAGCGGGTATCCCTATCAAGGAAAGGTCCGCGGATCGTGCGAATGTGGGCTTCCTCAGCCCTTAGAGTAGAAACGGCCGGGACGCGCAAACGGCCCATGAGAAACGTATGAGCAGTTCCACCACTCGAGGATGTCAGCAGCGATCGACTGACTGGATGAAGCTGCCGATTCGCTCTGCCACCGCGTTCGCATTGAAAACGCGAGGTTGTGGCACAAAGGACGTCAACTGCGTCAATTTGACTGCCAGTTCGTCGGCGCTTCGCGCTACCAGAATATGCCCCCCGGCTTCGAAGCGATCGGCCAGCATCCGCTGGCAATCGTAGGGGGCCTCGCCGAATTTCCTTCGGCGAGGCATAGCAAGCAGGGGTTTCCCGGCGTCACAGGCCAACTTGAGGGTTCCGATTCCGGCATGGCTGATGATCGCGGAAGCCTCCCGAAAACGTAGCTCGAAGGTCATCGCGTCCAGCGCAGCAACCGTCTCAAAGTGACGCGGCTTGTAGGTGCTGTCTCCAATCTGGGCGAAAATTCTATCGCCTAGGTCAACATCGCCGAGGACATCGTCCACCCCGCGAACGAGCCGATCGAAGGGCGCCTGGGATCCGACCGTCAAGAAGATCATACCACGGCTCCCACGTACTCGACGCCGCGGTATTTTCGGGCCAGGGCGGGCCATTGGACCAGAAACAGGTCGGCAAACGGACGGACCAGACGACCCGAGAGGGACAGACGATGCACATTGGTAATGCTGTCCAGCCAGATCACTCTGGCGCCGATCAAGTGGCCCAGCACAGCCGCCAGGCACCCGGGGGCCGCTCCGGTGCTGATCACGACGTGAGGCCGCTCATGGCGGATGATGTGGAAGCACCGCAGCAGGACCGCGAAGACGCGAAACGGATGCTGCCGGTTGCACTCACCGACGACATGGACCTCACCACTCTTGCCGAGTGACTGCCGGACTACGTTGCCCGTGGTAATCCAGCAGATCCTTTCGCCGGACCAAACCTCTGCAATTTTCAGCAGTTCACTCAGGTGCCCCCCCGCCGAAGCCACCAGACAGATCCTCCGCTGCTTCTCTGTCGTCACGGCGTAAAGCCCTCCTCACACGCAGAACGTCTCTTTGCCACCGAAGCAGGAAGGTTTGGTCACCGCTGGCCGCTGATGGACACCCCGCGGGGTATTCCCATCGAGGACCCACTGCCCTTCCGCTCGGGGCCACGGTCATCCGGGACGTTTCGAAGCTCACCTCCATTGAGCTCCAACTGATGACGCAGCACCTCCGGCATCCCCCGATTCGGGGACGCACCAGCCACTCGGCAGTATACCACAAACATCAACCGAGGTCAATAGACCGTACGAAACAATTTATGCGTTCTGCCACCGCATCCGGGCTGGCCGCACGGCGCCGGGGGACAAAGGACTTGAGCCGGGTCAGCTTCGCAGCCAGCTCGCTCGGCGTATGGGCCACCAGAATATGTCCCAGCGCCTCGAATTCGTCTGCCAAAGCCACCTGATGATCGTTAACGACTTCGCCGTATTTCCTGCGGCGAGGCATCGCCAGGAGGGGTTTGCCGCTGTCGAGGGCCAACATGATGGTGCCCATGCCGGCATGACCGATAATTGCAGAAGCCTCGTGGAAATACCGGTCAAAGGCCTCCTTGTCCAGCGCGGCCACCGCCTCGAAATGACGGGGCTTGTAGGTGCTGTCCCCGATCTGGGCAAAGACGGTATCGTCGAGTTCATAGGCGTCGAAGAAGTCGTCCACGGCCCGAACGAGACGGTCGAACGGAAACTGCGTCCCCACGGTCAGGAAGATCATATGACGGCTCCGACGTACTCCACGCCTCGATACTTCCGGGCCAATTCCGGCCATTGCACGAGAAACAAATCCGCGAACGGGCGAACCAGTCGGCCGGAAAGAGACAGGCGACTCACGTTGGTAATGCTGTCCAGCCAGATGACCTTGGCACCCAGCAGATGGCCCAGCACGGCCACCATACATCCCGGGGCGGCCCCCGTGCTGATCACCACGTCCGGCCTCTCGCGGCGCAAGATCCGCAGGAGATGGAAGAACACCACCATCACGCGCAGAGGATGCTGACGATTGCATTCGCCAACGATGTATACGGTTCCCCAGCCCTCCAGGGAGTCACGGACCACCTTCGTCGTGGTGATCCAGAACGTCTCCTTCCCGGACCAGGCGCTGCCGAGTTTGAGCAGTTGGCTCAGGTGACCGCCAGCCGAGGCTGTCAAGCACACCTTCATTCTCGCCTGCATTCCATTACCTTCCAAGCCGCCTCGCCATCAGTCTTACGGACGACCGTGGGGAACAGAGCGGTTCTTCTCAAGTTGATCGAGCAGTACTCGACCTTGTTTACCGTCGGACGAGCCTCTCGGTTCAGAGCCTCGTGACGAACTCCCGGCGCGCTGCTCGAATGACACTGGCGACCATCCGGGAAGCTTCCGCATCCAGCTCCGGCGAGACAGCCTGCCGTTCACGGCGAGCTGCATTCCGGCATGTGCGCACGCGGGATCCTGTTGCCTCTCAGCAGACGGCGCAACTGCTCCCGCCGGAGGGACCTGGCGACCTCGGTCGGCACTTCCGCCCCAACGCCGCACAGACATCCGTAGGTATACCCGGTCAGACGAAGCAGCCCTCCGATCAGGTACGGGCGTTCGAGAACACACCGTCGGGCCATTTTCGCCAGTACGAACAGCGGATGAGCGCGGAGTCCGGCCTCGGCCAGTCCCTGCCGGAACCGGGCCCGCAGGATCGAGTTCGCGTTGCCGGTTCCCGTCGGGCGATGGTGCAGGACGTGGATGTCGGGAAACGACCACGCCTTCCACCCCTTCATCCGAGCCATGACACAGGCGCAGGTGTCCTCTCCGCCCAGTGACAACGGAAGAAAACCGCCGACGTCTGCAAAGCATGCCCTGCGGAACACCATGATGGCCTTCGGCGTGCTGTATCGATCGTGCAGCACCGCGTGCCGCTTGCCTGCAATCAAGTTGTCGTAGACCCCCGAAGCGATCCCCAGCATCGGATCACAGTCAAACCGTGCCAGGAGGGTCTCGTAATAGTCGGGCGGCAACGAGATGTCGGCATCCAGTATGGCCAGGAACGCATAGTCCCGTCCCTGGAGCAATCGCACGCCTTCCATGATGGCGTGGACATTGCTGGCGAAGTAGGCCTGCCCCGGTACGCGGTCGCGCCGCAAGGCTTGCACCCACGGAACTTCTGCGGTGTAGCGTTCCACGATCGAGACCGTTTCATCAGAGGACCCATCGTCCACCACCAGCACGTGTCGAGGCCGGTACGTCTGCGCCAACACGCTGTCCAACGCAAAGTGAATGTACCGGGCCTCGTTGTAAGCCGGGATCACGATCGCGTAGCCCCGGCGTTCATCCCTCACCGCCTGTGTCATACGTTCATATCACGCAAATCCGACGTATTGTATCGTGCCCAGCCAAGAGACGTGGAGTTCGAAACCCGTTCCGTTACGTTTCGACGGTCAACCCCACAAGGGGATTCCTCGAATCCCGGCGAGATAGGCCTTTACCTTCCCCCCGGCATATTCCCGTCGCTGCCGACTACCGGCATAGATGGCCAGCCAGACCGGGAGGCGAACGATCAGGAACAGCCGGACAAGCTGGCAGGCGAGCCCGTGGTATATCGGGCCATGATGCTTGCGTATGAACCGCAGAATGCTCAGCCGCAGTTGGACCGCCATGTCCACGTGCACCCGTTTGCTGCTCTGTCCGCCCAAGTGTACGATTCCCGCCACCGGCGTGAACAGAACTCCCCAGCCCGCCTTGTTGAATCGGTAACACCAGTCGGTCTCCTCGGCGTACATGAAGAAACCGTCGTCCATGACGCCGACCTGTTCGATGGCCTCGCGACGGACCAGCATGAAACAGCCTGAGACCACCTCGACCTCTCGGACTTCGTCATGGGCCCACCACGTCATGTGCTCGCGTCCGAACAGGCGGCTGTGGGGGAATATCTTATATAAATAGGTGCTCGACAGCGTCATGTTCAGCAGACCGGGATAGGTCGAACACGTCCGCTGGAGTGTGCGGTCGGCATTCAGGACGCGGCACCCCACCACCGCGGCCTGCGGATGCGCGTCGGCGAAGGCCACCGTTTCGGCAATCCCGTTCTCCAGCACGATCGTGTCGCTGTTGAGCAGAAGAACGTACCGCCCCGCGGAGACCGCCATCCCCTGATTGTTGGCGGCGGCAAAACCCCGGTTGTCGGGGTTCTCGATGAGCCTCACCTCTGGAAACTCTCGGCGAACCATCGCCGCCGAATCGTCGGCCGAGGCGTTGTCCACGACGATGATCTCGAAGGAGACCGCCCCCCCCTTCTGGTAAATGGACCGGAGACAATCACGAAGGATATCGCGCGTGTTCCAACTGACGATGACGATCGATACGTCCACGTTTTGCTCCATGCTGGTGGCGACGGGCGAGCACCGCCTCCTCCAGACGCAACTGCTTCGGGTCGGAGAAGACCCACCCGACGATGGCA